>CAYVPU010000016.1:12311-24672 GCA_964453885.1 uncultured Anaerolineae bacterium
CGTCGTTACCTCGGCCTGCCCTGGGCCAGTGCTCGTGGGCATTGGCTGAGGCTGAGTGGCCACTTTCGTCGGCTGATCTGGCACTCCCTCGGCGATAGCTGTCAGGGTCTCGGCCACTGGCATGGGTGTAGCTGTAGAGGTAGCAGGATAGATGACGAGTCCCCACACGGCAAAACCGATGGCAAGAATTGCCATAGCGCCCAACAGAGCAACCAGGAAACAGGGTCCGATGCCAGAAAGCCTGGGCCGACGCAAAGATGTATTGGACATTAGTACCCCCCGTTAATGCTACAATCGTATCTCACTACTGTGCCTGCACATACCCCTTACTCACTGCGTTCCAGTTGATCCCGCAGTCTCTGTAGAACCGGAATCGTCTCGAATTGCTCCGGGCGCACTGCCTCCCAATTCAACCCCGTTGGCTGCGGATACGGCGTATGCGTTTCGATGGCTTCCCGGGGCGTGACGATCCAGTCGAGAGCCGAGTCGTGGGGCTGCATCGGCAGGCGCGAATTGTTCACAATCTGCAGTGGATGTACCGTCGTGACAATCGGCGTGTCCGGCTGCACCAACCCGAATTCTCTCAGCATGCCAAGTTCCAGATCCGCAAACCCTGCACCTTTTCCTGTCCGCCCGCCATTGCGCGTCACTGCCACGCAGCCAGTAACGACCAGGTCGATCCGCAGCATCTCCTCGAATGTCACCAGCCGCCCGTGCATCAGTGCCCCTTGCGCAACTGCCGCTGCTTCAAAGCTGACGTTGCGTTGGCACAAATCTTTGGCGGTCAACTCGACGAAGCAGCGCACCCGGGTCAAGCGGGGCACAGCCATGTACAGGCGTTTCCCATCCTCCAACGCGCGCAATCGCACCGGTACTTGAGGCGTGTCTGGGTTGCATTTGACAACTTGGGCTCGCTGCCAAATTGGCAAGGCGGCGAGCCGTTCAGCCGCCTGATCAGCGCCAACAAAACCAGGAATGTGACCAAACGGTTCGCGGAGCGATACGGCCTGCCGCTTGAGCAATGACCAGATTTTAGCCCTTAAAATGTCTTTGTCACGATGCTGACCACTCCACTCTGTCTTGACCTGATCTGTCATTACCAGCCTCCAACCTGTGCGTCAAGCCCGAGTCGTCGTCTGTACTCTACCGTCGCGCCCGTCGTCAGAATGGACTTTTTCGACAGCGGCGCTTGATAATACACTACATTCAGACATAGAGCGTGGGTGGCACACCCACCTGGAGCGCTAAATCCACTCCACAGATGCACTCAGCATATTGGCGATAAGCAATAACCTGGAGCACGGGGGATCCCATGCTCCAGGCTACCTGGAGAATTCCAAAACCAGATCGTGCCGCAGGCATGTTGGTCCGGAACTGGATGGGAATCCCCCTCGCACTCTCCTACCTGGGCATCGCTTGGAGCCGCGTGAAAGCTGGCCTCGGGTTCCAGTTGTGATACAGGATTCCAAAGGCGGACTTTTCGTCTTGTGGGCCACAGGCCGGGCCAAAGTTGAGGTTCCAGAGGAACATCGGCCCGACCCAGCCCCACTCCTTGGCCATCTGGTAAGCCCGCTCAATCCACTGAGCCTGTTCTTCTTCAGTGTTGTCGGCGGCGTACTCATAGCTCGGGGCGGGGGGGACACCCAGACCGTGCACCGAGGCCCAGCCAAACTCGGTGGGCCATAGCCGCTTCCCGGCATCGCCGTACACGACCATGATGTTCCGGTAGCCCAGCATAGTGCCCTGGAAAGCCCAGCTATGGTGATTGGCCCCCGGCCCCTCGAAGGGGCCTCGGAAACCAGCACCAGGATCGTTATACCCCGGCCAGGGGACGTCGGGCGGGATGTTATAACCGCTTGGGTGGACGCCTACGCCGTCGCAGTAGTTCTTGAGACCAGCCTGGTACATCTGCTCCAGGTAGGCAAAGTCATCCATAGCCAGGGGCGGTGGTGCTCCGGTGGGCGTCAGCGCCCCGCTGATGACGTAGGCCTGGGAATCTTGGGCCTTGATGGCAGCGTAGGCCAGCTTGAGCATCTCGACGTAGCGGACGGGGTCCAACTGCTCGTTGCCCCACTCGTAGTGCAGGTTCTGCTCGTTCCAGATCTCGTAGGCCCAGATACGGCCTCTGTAGCGATCGGCCATAGCGCCCACAAAGTCGGCATAGTCCTGCAAGTTTTGAGGCGGGCCTTCGACGCTATAATCGGCTCCAGGGCCCCGGGCCCAGCCGGGGGACTTGACCACACTGGCCAGTAGCCGGAGGCCATTGGCCTCGCAACTGTCCACGATGCGGTCAATATCGCCCCAGGCGTACTGGCCTTTGGTCGGACCCTCGTGATGCTTCCACTCTACCTGCACTTTTAGCCAATGAAAATCGAGGGCTTTGACCTTTTCAATGATAGGCCCATGCTGCTGACCCCACACATGAGCCTGGATGCCATAGTCAAAGCCCAGGCCCGTCAAGGGGGCTACAGCTGGACTGGGCGGCTGCGTGGGCTGTGGTTTCTCGGTCGGCTTGGGCTTTGGTGTCGGCGGTGGAGTGGTCGGCGTAGCGGTCGCGGTCGCCGTCGGCGGTGGCGTGTTCGTCGGCGTGGCGGTCGGCAGGTTGGTCGGCGTGGCGGTCGGCGGTGGCGTGTTAGTGGGCGTGGCAGTCGGCGTTGGCGTGTTAGTAGGCGTGGCGGTCGGTTCGGCCACGTTGAACACCGCGGCTTTACCTTCGCTCACCGGTTCGCCGTCGGCAGCGATGACGACCGACATTTCATAGGCGCCTGGCGTCTCGGGTGCTTCCCACACGATCTCCGGCTGGCTCAGATCGCCGGTAGTCTCTGCCAATTTGCCGCCAGCGGCGCTGTGCACCTGCCACACAACTGCGAACTCGGTCTGTTGCGGGGCCAGTGTCGCATCGCGGTAGCTGCGAGCCACCTGCCAAACCCGCGGGTCGTTGCCCGGCGCAATGAGGTGCTCCAACGTCACACCGCGCAGGTTAAAGCTGGCGAGCATTTGCAGTTTGTAGACCAAACTTGCCCCATTCTCCAGCCAGACAGTGTGTTGGCTGTCTTGCTCGTCGGCGTAGCTGAACCAATAGGTCTGAATGTTTTCGTCGAAAGCGATGCCTAAGTTTGTCTGGCTCAGCGCCTCCAGCGCAAAGGTGACGGATTCGCCAGGATCGACCTCGGGCCGGGCATTCTCTACAGCAACGCGGTTCAAAGGCGACAGAGCGTCGGCATAGGCCACCGGACGGAGCACACCGTTGGCTCGCTCCACCCCGCGAACGCTAAGGACCAATTGGAGCTTGTAACGGTCTACCTGGTCGGTGGCCCATTTAAGCATCTGCTCGACGGGACCGTTGGCGACAAAGGCGGTAGGCTCAAAGGAGGCTGGCACTTTGATGGCATCCGCTGCCCGGCCCAGGGCCTGCCAATCGTAAGCACCAGTGTCCCAATCGTTCACGGCCGACTGGGTGGGCCGCTCGACGCGCACGGCGAGCCGCCGGCTTGACAGGTGCAGCTCCTCTGCCAGTTCAGTGACCAAGAGAGTATAGCTGTCTCGCAGGTCAGGATTGATGCGGCGGTAGTCCAGTTCCACACCTGGGTAGCCCTGGCCGACGACGAATTCGACAATGGCGGCAATGTGTTTTTCTCGGAGCGAGGCATTGGTCAGCACGTCATCCAATGCCTCGCTGCGCACGGTGTTGCCTTCGTTCCAGTTGCGAACGGTGGGAAAGACGAGGTAATCGTCGGAGGGCTTGAGCAGCGAGGTGGCCTTTATGAGGAGTTTTCCCTCGTCGCCCAGGTAAAGGCCGACAGGGTTGAGCTCGCTCAACGTCTGGGGCGCCTCGGCCGGCAGAGCAGTAGCAGCCGGCAGTTCGGCAGCAACCAGGGGCAGCGGTGGGCCGGTTTGCATCGCAGCCACGGACAGACCCCCGGCCACAGAACCCATCTGGGACTGGATCACCTCTTCGCCAGCGATCACCTGGCTGGGCAACCAAACCCAGCTCTCGCCATTCCAGGCGTAGAGATCAAGTGTCTCGTACGGTTCGGCGTCGTTAGGGATGGGGATGCGAAGGACCGCCCCGGCAGTGCCTTCTCCCCGGCTCTGCACCTGATAAAGCGGGCTCTTTACCGTCAGATTGGCGGGCAGAGCCTCGGCGGCCGGCACCAGTTTCTTGCCAGCTGATCCTTCCAAAAAGTTGAGGCGAGGTACGGAGGAGAGTCTGAGTTTGAGCACCCCGATCAGCGAGTCCTGGAAAACGGTCAGTTGCGTGCCGTCGGGGTCTTCTATGGCCCAGACCTCCCCGCCAATGGTCGTAAAGCCAATTCCGGCGAAATGTTCTGGCAGATCAATGGGCGGCAAAAGGAGCGCCGCGATCACCAGGGCTGGAATCAGAATCAGGTTGATCAATTGAGCGCTCCCCGTGCTTCGCGGCGCTGTCTTTACTTCGAAAGCGCCCAAAGACGGACTCTGTTCCTGTGGTAGTTGTGTTTCGTTCATAAACGACGTATGCTCCTTTCGTGCATGGGCATCACCTCACCCTTCGACGGAGTTTATCCCGAATAGAGCCGAGGGGCTCAGGACAAAGCCCATCTCCCAAAGAAAAACCCTGCCTTCGGGGCAGAAGATGCCTCTAGGGCGGGGGTGGGGTTAGATAGAGAAGTCTGAAATTGAAATTGCTAGTCAGGCGTGCCCGATTTGGCGAGGGCAGCCGGTTTGCACAAGCGCCGACACCCTCCAGCCTACGGCGAAGTCGTTTTTCCGCAGACACAGGCGCTATTCTAGCACAAGCGCCCGATTTTGGCAAATACGCCTGTTTGCCAGGAAAATCCCTCTTTTTAGCATTACCGACGGAGGTGTGGTATAATTCCATCATCATAGGATGGCAGGAGAGGAGAAGAAAAAGATGCTCAGAGACGACCTGGCCCGACTGGTGGCCAATGCCCTCAAGAAAGCGCAGCGCAAGAACGATCTGCCCAAATTTGAGATTCCGCCTATCCCCATGGAGCGACCCAAGCAGGCGGAGCACGGCGACTTTGCCACGCCGGTGTGCCTGCAACTGGCGCGTTACGCCCGCATGGCCCCGCGAGACATCGCCCAGAAGGTGATCAAACGATTGGCCAAAACAAACTACCTGGGCCAGGCAGAGATCGCCGGCCCGGGCTACATCAACTTTACTCTGAACGAAGACTGGCTGGCCCGCCAGACGGAGACGATCCTGGCAGCGGGGCAGACTTTTGGCCACGTGGACATTGGCCAGGGGAAACGGGTGCAGGTGGAGTACATCAGCGCCAACCCCACCGGCTCTCTCACCATTGGCTCTGGGCGGAACGCCGTGCTGGGCGATGGCTTGGCCAACGTGCTCGCAGCGGCCGGCTACGACGTACAGCGAGAGTATTACGTTAACAACGCCCGTCACGGCTCGCAGATGGAACGCTTTAGCGCGACGATCTATGCCCGCTACGCCCAAGCCCTGGGACAGGACGAACCCCTCCCGGAGGGGGGCTATCCTGATAAAGAGTTGGCAGATTGGGGCAGAGAAATCGCCGCCGAGATGGGAGATCGATACCTTCACATCCCCCGCGATAAAGCACTCTCGGCCATGCGCGACCTGGGACTGAAAAAAGTCCTGGCCAGTATCCGCCGCGATTGCGAGCGGCTGGACATTCGCTTTGACCGGTGGTTTCTGGAGCAGTCGCTCTATGACGAGGGTTATTTCGACCGGATCATGAGCGTCCTGCGCCAGGGAGATCACTTGTATGAAAAAGATGGCGCGGTCTGGTTCAACGCCAAGGCGTTAGGCGGCGACAAAGACGAAGTTGTCATCCGCTCCACCGGCAAGCCGGGCTACTTTGCCTCCGACATTGCCTATCACTATCACAAATTCGTCGAGCGGGGCTTTGAGTGGGTGATCGATGTCTGGGGCGCCGATCATCAGGGCCACGTGCCGCGCATGAAGGCCATGATGCGCGCCCTCAACCTGGACCCACACCGGCTGGCGCTGCCGATCTACCAGTTGGTGACGATCCTGCGCGACGGCCAGCCGGTGCGGATGGGCAAGCGCCTGGGCACTGCCGTTTCCCTGGCCGAGGTGTTGGACGAGATCGGCCCGGATGCGGTGCGTTTCTTCCTTCTCTCCCGCTCGGCCGACAGCCAGATGGAGTTGGACCTGGAGCTGGCCAAACGGCAGAGCAGCGAGAACCCGGTGTATTACGTCCAGTATGCCCACGCCCGCATCGCCAGCATCCTGCGCCACGCCGCAGAAGTGGGCGTGGAGATGAAGGATAGTGACGTGAGCCTGCTGACACATCCCTCGGGACTGGCTCTGATCCGCAAGATGTTACAGTTGCCCGAAGTGGTCGAAACGGCAGCGCTACAACTGGCCCCGCATCCCCTGACCTACTATGCCCAGGAACTGGCGGCCTCTTTCCACGTCTTTTATCGCGATTGCCGCGTCGTCTCCTCCGATCCGGCCGATGCTGCCATTACCCAGGCGCGGCTAAAGCTGGCCCTGGCAGCCAAGACGGTACTGGCCAGCGTGCTGCGACTCATGGGCATGACCACACCGGAGCGGATGTGAGGATATTTTCAGAAGGAGTCTCCCATGCGTATCATCCTCTACACCGGCAAAGGTGGTGTAGGCAAGACCAGCATCTCGGCGGCGACAGCGTTGCGCTGCGCCAACCTGGGCTATCGTACCATCGTCCTCAGCACCGACGCGGCCCACAGCCTGGCCGATTCTTTTGATCTACCCATCGGCCCGGAGCCGACCGAGTTAGCGCCCAACCTGTGGGGCCAGGAAATAGACGTCCTCTATCAGATGGACAAGTACTGGGGTAACGTGCAGCGTTACATGGCCACGGTCTTTGCCTGGCGCGGCCTGGACGAGATCATTGCTGAGGAGTTGACCGTCTTTCCCGGTATGGAGGAACTGGCCAGTTTGTTGCAGATCGTGCACCTGCACGATGACTGCGACTATGATGTGGTCATCGTGGACTGCGCGCCCACCGGAGCAACGTTGCAACTGCTCAGCTTCCCAGAAATCGCCCGTTGGTACCTGGACAAGATCTTTCCCATAGAGCGAAAAATGATCCAGCTTACCCGCCCCTTGCTGCGGGCAGTGGTAGACATCCCTATCCCCGACGACGAATTGTTCGACACGGTGGCCGATCTCATCCTGAGCCTGGATCGGATGCACAAGCTGCTGATCGATCCGCAAAAATCGTCGGTGCGACTAGTGCTCAACCCGGAAAAGATGGTCATCAAGGAGGCACAGCGGGCGTTCACCTACCTGAACCTCTACAGCTATGCCACAGACCTGATCGTTTCCAATCGGATCATCCCCCCCGCTGTGCAGGATGGCTACTTTAGCGCCTGGAAAGAGATTCAAAAGAAATACGGCCAGATGGTCGAGGAAGCCTTTGCGCCCCTGCCCATTCTGGCCGTGCCTCTCTTTGACCAGGAAGTGGTGGGCCTAAAGATGCTCCGCCGCATGGCCGAGAGTATCTATGGCGACGGTGATCCGACGCAGGTCTACTACACGGGCCAGGCCCAGCGGGTGGAAAAGAACGAGCACGGCTACACCCTCACTATCCCGCTGCCCTTTGTGAGCAAAGAGGAGGTGCAATTGATCCGTTCTACCTTTGACGAATTGGTCATTCACATCGGCAATCACAAGCGAAACCTGCTGCTGCCCCGTGTGCTGGTGAGCCTCGAGGTGGTGGAAGCAAAGCACCAAGGGGATGAACTGGCGGTCAGATTTGAAGAAAAAGAGTAGACAAGCGAGGAGGAAACTTTTATGACCAGGATTCTCGTTACCGGCGGGGCTGGTTTTATCGGCAGCCACACGACAGAGGTGCTCCTGACCCGGGGCAATGAGGTGATCTGCCTGGACAATTTCAACGACTATTACGACCCGGCCCGCAAGCGCAAGAACGTTGCGCCGTTTGAGGAACAGCCCCACTACCAACTCTACGAGGGGGACATACGCAACGCCGAGGTGCTGGAAACGATCTTTGCCGCCCATCAGCCCGACAAAGTGATTCACATCGCAGCTATGGCCAACGTGCGCTACTCCATCCAACACCCGGAGCTGTACGAGTCGGTCAACGTGCGCGGGCTGATGAACACGCTAGAGACAGCCCGCCGCCACGGAGTGAGCAATTTTGTGTTTGCTTCGTCGTCGTCGGTTTACGGGGTTGATTCACCCGTCCCCTTCCGTGAAGACGCCCCCTGCGACCGTCCGCTCGCCCCTTACCCGGCGACCAAGCGGGCCGGTGAACTGCTCTGCTACAGCTATCACCACCTCTACGACCTGCCCTGCACCTGCCTGCGCTTCTTCACCGTCTACGGCCCGCGCGGCCGGCCCGACATGGCCCCCTATCTTTTTACCCGCTGGGTATCCGACGGCGAACCGCTCAAAATGTTCGGTGACGGCACGACTTATCGTGATTACACCTACATTGACGACATCGTCGCTGGCGTGGTGGCCGCGCTGGACGCCGACTTGCCTTACGAGATCATTAACCTGGGCAACTCGCAAACGGTGATGCTGCGCGATTTCATCGAGATCGTGGAAGAGTTGGTGGGCCGAAAGGCCAACGTGGTGCAGTTGCCCCCCCAGTTGGGCGATGTGCCCCGCACCTACGCCGACGTGAGCAAAGCGCGCCGGTTGCTGGGCTACGACCCCAAGACGCCGTTTGCTGAGGGGATGGCGCGCTTTGTGGCGTGGTACCGGCGGGAGGTGCGGGGGGAGTAACGCGCAAAACGTATTGCACCGTCGTTACTATCGCCAAAGCTCTCCTACGCAAACAACACGTATTGCCTCAGAAACGCCTCCACGCGCTGGAAAAAGTCTTCGATGGTCTCGCTCTTGCGCCAGCCGTGACCTTCGCCTTCGTAGACGTGGTACACATGCGGCACACCCCGCACCCGCAGCGAGGCTACGATTTCGTCCGACTGCGCCTTGGGCACCACCTGGTCGTCCTCACCCTGAAAGACAGCCACCGGGTCGGTGATTCGGTCGGCGGCAAAGATAGGCGACCGCTCGCGGTAACGCGCGCTGGCCTCCGGCAGGGGGCCGATCATGGAGTCGAGATAGCGTTCCTCGAACTTGTGTGTTTCGGCAGCCAGGGTGAACAGGTTGGAGACGCCATAGGAGCAAACACCGGCCTTGAAAAAACCAGGGCACGTCACCAGGCTTTGCAGCACCGTATAGCCGCCGGCGCTGCCGCCCATGATCACCAACTTGTCGGGGTCGGCCAAGCCTGTTTCGACCAGGTAGCGCGCGCCGCTGACGGCGTCCTCGACGTCGTAGACGCCCCAGTTACCCCGCAGCGCGGCCATGTACGCCTTGCCGTAGCCGGTGCTCCCCCGGTAGTTCACCTGCAGGACAGCATAACCTCGTGTGGCAAGAAACTGCGCGCCACCGCTGCCGTAGCTCGCTGGCGTCTGAGCAGTTGGCCCGCCGTGGATAAGCACAGCGGCCGGCGGGCGCCCGGTGCTCTCGAAGGCATTGCTGTGGGGCGGATAATACAGACCGTGCACCTCGGTGCCATCCGAGGCTTGCCACGAGACGGACTTGGGCATGGCGAGGTCTTTGGGCGGCACGTTCTCAGCGGTGCTGCGCTTCCAGACGCGCACCGGCTCCTCGCTACTGACAGACCAGGTGATCACACGACTTGGTATGACGCCCGACGAAGCGATGAACGCCAGTGTCCCCCGGTGCGGCGAAACGGCAATCTGTTCCAGCCAGGTATACGTCTCCTGCGCCGCCACTACCCGTGACGTCCCATCGGCCAGGCTGTAAGCCCACAGGCGACAAGTACCCGCCCTGTTGCGCAGGTAATAAAGCGTTCTGCTGTCAGGGCTAAAGCCATAGGTACGGAGGCCCTGCACCCAGGCCGGACGGCCCATCTCGGACTCGTCGGCCGTGAGGGCCCGGTGGCGGCCCTCGGCCAGATCATAGAGGTAGAGATTGCCCCAGCCGGTTTCGTCAGAGACGTAGGCCAGGTAATGCCCATCGGGCGAGAACTCGGGCTGAAAGATGGCCACGTCCTCCCCGCCCACAAGCGTCTGGACGTCCGTCACCACAGGCGGGCCCGGCCTTTCGGTTCTCAGCGTCGCCAGATTGAGCATCGTGCCGTCCCACGGCAACTGAGGATGGTTCCAGGAGATCCAGGCGATCCTGGAGCCGTCGGGATGCCACCGTGGCTGCATGTAAAAATCGTCGCCAAAGACGAGCTTTTGCGGCCACTGCTGGCCTTCCACGTCCACCATTGCCAGACCATCTGCCCCCTCGTAGTGATGCACAAAGAGGAGCCACCGTCTGTCGGGCGAGACTGTCGGGGAGGCAGCAAACCCGAACTCTGGCGTCAGGGGAACGGCAGGGCCTGGTTCCAATGGCTGGCGGTACAACCGTCCAGTCGAGGCCACAAAATAAACGTACCCACCAGCAACGGTGAAATCGCCGCCGCCATAGCCCACCCGCGCACGCACGGAGAGGTCAGTGGTCAGGTCGCGGGGTGCCCCACCGGGACGGGCGCAGACCAGCACCCCCCGGTCGGAGCGTCCCTCCAGCCAAACCAGCGTTTCCCCGTCGGAATCCCAGGCGACATCCGAAAGCCGCAATCCTTGCGCCAGGCTCAGCGGCCGGATAGGGCTGTCCCACAAACCAAACTGTCTAAGCGTTTTCTCTGCCATCGTTTCTCCTCTTACTACGTTTCACGTTTTACGTGATGCGTGTTGCGTACGACATCATCTCGAGCATACGATCCAGCAGATTCCGCAGGCGGTCGGGCATTTCGAGGGTGAGCAACTCGTCAAAGCGCACCCAGCGGGCGGCCAGTGCGTCCGATGAGGGACGTGGTTCGCCAGAGAGGTATTCAGCAGCCAGGTCTACGAGGACATAGTGGTAACGGATGCGCCCGTCGTCGTCTCGCTGGATGAGATCGGCTACGCCCAGCACATCGCCGGCGCGGACGCACACGTTGCACTCTTCAAAAACTTCACGTTCCACGCCATCACGCACGCGCTCGCCCAGGTGGAGACATCCACCGGGGATGCTCCATCGTCCCCTGCCCGGCTCTTTGCCGCGTTGGATCATCAGCACGCAACCGTCCTTGATCACGACCCCCGCCACACCGACGAGAGGGACGGAAGGATATTCTCGTTCCACGGAGGTAGCTCCTGTGGTTTGCCTCTGCTAGGACCAATCTCTGGCGCGGCCCCCTGTGGGGCAGTATACACGGCTTCCCCACAAGTGTCAACTGACAACTCGACATAGTATGCTGGTCTCTCACTGGCCCGATTGACTGTAAAATGGTATAATCTACTTGATTAACCATCAAATCGTAACCAGAACCAATCAGTAAAGGATTTGGGCTCACGGTACAAAGATGAAACTACTGTCGGAAGCTGCTCACAACATGGGCTTTGCCCTGAAGCCAGCTCACCTGAGAACCTTCCAGGCTTATTACAAAGAGTTGATAACGTGGAATCAGCGTTTCAACCTGACGGCCGTGACCGACTACGATCACGTGCAGATACGGCACTTTCTGGATTCTCTCTCTTGCCTTCTGGCGATAGGGAACAAAGGCGAACACCGGTGGCCGGGCCTGCCTGCTCCCGGTACGCGGGTTATTGACGTGGGCAGTGGCGCAGGTTTCCCCGGTCTTCCTATCAAGATCCTCCACCCGCTCCTTGACCTCACTCTGCTGGAGGCCACCGGCAAAAAGACCGAATTCCTAAAGCACGTGGTGACCCACCTGGGTCTGGAAACCGCCACAGTGATCCACCGACGCGCCGAAGAAGTGGGGCAACATGAGGCGCATCGAGAGTGCTACGATCTGGTCCTGGCACGAGCTGTTGCCGATCTGCCGGTGTTGGTGGAGTACCTTTTGCCTCTCTGCCGCATAGGGGGAAAGTGTATCGCTCAAAAGGGCAGCTCAGCCCACGAAGAGTTGACGACAGCGCAACACGCCATCGCGCTCCTGGGAGGTGAAGTGCATTACGTGGTGCCGGTGGAACTCCCAGGTCTGGCTGAGACCCGCCATCTAGTGGTCATCAACAAAGTGGTCCGGACGCCACAAAAATACCCCCGGCGACCAGGCCTACCTAACAAACGCCCTTTGCTCAACAGCACGACGTCTTCCTCGGTTCCTGCTTCCACCTGTCACACTATCTGAGCTTGTTGGCCAAAGGCACTTGTCCTGGACGACAAGCCCCTGGTCCTTTGGCCCAGGGACAAAGGGTACAGGGTCTCCTGACCAAGGCACAGAGGGCCTTATTTATGATGCTTCAGTGTTCTCAAGTGGCCACGTCTGTACTCGCTCCACCGCCCGCCAGAGGTTGATCTTTACTTTGGGGTAGGTCT
>CAYVPU010000017.1:0-12926 GCA_964453885.1 uncultured Anaerolineae bacterium
ACGGCGTAGTAATAGTCGGCGTCCAGGCGATGCGGTTCGTGGCGGCGCAGCGCGACCAGCAGACCCTCCAGATCATCACGGATGATCTCGTAGCAAAGCATCAATTCCGCGCTGGCGTCGTTGAGGACAACCGGGCTTGCACTGGGTCCTGTCGAGGGGCCATTCAAGCGCCCTTGCCGGTAGAGATGAAAAAAGACCGCGCCTCCGCCGACAAAAGGCTCCACATAGCCACGGAACGTCGCCGGCCAAAAGGGATCAAACTGCGCCAGCAGTTGTCCCTTGCCACCGGCCCACTTGACGAATGGCCGCGGTATCACTTCCTCCCCCCTCGTTGCCTGGCCCAGGCCACGTAGCGTTGCACGACCTCGGCCAACGTGTCCAGGTGATGAGTCACATCGGCGATGATCACCAGCCGCCGCATCTGATCTGCCCGGTCGCCATACGTATCTCGAAAGTAACGCTCATTCACATAGTCCATGGGCACCGTCCAGCCGAGGGTGGTGTGCTGGTACTGCCCGGTCTTGGGATCAACGGTATGGGTGGCCCGGATGCGCCACACCTTGTCGAAGGCGCGCTTGTCGGCTTTGGCCTTCTCGCCAACCCTCTGGTCGGCCTGACGACCGGGATCACGCAGCAGTCGCCACCGCTCGGCAAAGAACCAGTCGCGCAGGCGATCCGGCACCAAGACGTACAGGCAGTCCATCTCGCGATGCGGCGATTTGGCCCAGGCCGGCGGTGGGGCGCAATAGTAGAACAGCAGATCGGCCTCCGTGAGCGTCAGCCAGCCCTTGCTCGGTTTGGCCTCCACGCTGATCGTCTCCAGAAAAAGATTGCCCGTGGTGGTGGCCCGTTGATCGGCTTTTATCTCGATGGTGAAGCAGTGCCCGTTGAACCCGCACACCAGGTCAATGTCCCGCTCCCAGTAGGCCGGACCGTCGGTCACATCGTGCACCTCTATGGCCGGCAAAGCCTGGCACAGCCAATCGGAAATGGCTTTTGTAGTGCGAACGTCGTCCCTCTTGCGAGCATGAAACGAGGCTACACCGTATTGTTCCATGTCTCTCTCCAGACATCCACCCCACCCAAGTATACCACAGCCTGCCAGAATTCAAAAGCCAAAGCCCCCATCCTGGGCAGAGGATGGGAGCTTTGAGCAAGAAAGCGCCTTTGAGGAGCTAGGCGCGGCGCGTTACTTTTTCCTGTTGTCCTGCTGTTTTCGCCGCTTGCGACGTCGTCCCTGCCAGGTGTATAAAGGCAGCAACAAGGCCGTGCTCGCCTCCTGAAAGCGAGAGCGGACGACCACACCAGCGCTCCACACCGCGTTGCGTAGGCGTGCCACCGGCTGGCGTAGCCGCTCGCGGATGGGCCAGTTTTCGACCAGGATAGGGGCTTGCTCTACCTTTTCCGGCTGCCAGTGAACCACCGCCGCCGCCCAGGTCAGCCCTGCGCCAAAGCCTACCAGGACAACGTGATCGCCCGACTTGATACGGCCCTGGTCAACAGCTTCGCACAAGGCCAGCGGAATGGAGGCCGTCGAGGTGTTGCCATAGCGGTCCAGGTTGACCATGACTTTGACCGGGTCGATCTTGAGTCGCCGCACGGCCAGGTCAATGATGCGGGCATTGGCCTGGTGTGGGATAACGAGCTCGATGTCGTCCCAGGAAATGCCGCTTTCGCGCACCACGCGGAGGGTGCTGTCGGTCATGGCACGGGTGGCAAACTTGAAGACGCGACGACCGTCCATGCGCAGGTATTGTTCTTTGTTGGCCAGGGTCTGCTCGCTGAACGGCCTGGCCGATCCGCCACCGGGTAGGATGAGCGCGTCCCAGTCCTTTCCCTCGGAGCCGAGTTCAGCGCTGAGGATGCCGGTGGGTTGGTCGCTCGCTTCCACCACCACCGCCCCAGCGCCGTCACCGAACAGAACGCAAGTATTACGATCCGTCCAGTCTACGGCCATAGAGAGGTGTTCCACGCCAATGACGAGGATTTTGTCATACATCCCGGTGGCGATGAATTGGTTGGCCGCGACAAGCGCATAGACAAAGCCGGTGCAGCCAGCAGCCAGCGAAAAAGCGGCCGCTCTTTTGGCGCCCAGTTGATCTTGCACCATGCTAGAAACCGGCGGTGTGAGATAGTCAGGCGAAGACGTGGCGACGATGATAAGATCCAACTCTTCCGGCACGACGTCCGCCCGCGCCAGCGCTCGCTGAGCTGCCTCCAACGACATAGTGGAGGTGGTCTCGCCCGGCCCGGCTATGCGTCTCTCGCGGATACCGGTGCGGCTGACGATCCACTCGTCGCTGGTGTCCACCATCTGCTCCAGATCGTGATTGGTCAGCACCCGGTCAGGGACATACATGCCCCAACCGGTGATCCGTCCATATCGTTCGGTCATGTCTCTCGTACCCTCCTTGTGCACACGTAGAACCACCCCCCCAATGGGTGGCAGGCCCTGCCGCTTCCTGACAGGACATACTCAATACAACACCACAAGCAGCGGCGAGTTACGATCTGCTTACCGAATCCGGCATCGCTTCACAGCCTGCTCGCGGAGCAAAAGTTTGACAGGCCATTGGCAGTGTGCTATACTGCTGGCGACTTGTCGTGACTTGCAGGATACCAGAGGAGGCACAATGACGACGTCGGATCTCAACCCCGGAATTCAAAAGCTCCGAGAGCTGCGCGAACAGGCCATGCTAGCCGGCGGCCAGAAGCGGATTGACCAGCAACATGCCAAAGGCAAGCTCACCGCCCGCGAGCGGATCAACCTGCTCCTGGACGAGGGCAGTTTCCGCGAAATTGACACCTTTGTGACGCACCGGGCCACCGGCTTTGGCATTGAGGAGAAAAAATTCCTGAGTGACAGCGTCGTCACCGGCTGGGGCACGGTTGACGGCCGGCTGGTGTACATCTTTTCGCAGGATTTCACCGTCTTTGGCGGCAGCCTGAGCGAGGTCCACGCCGAAAAGGTGGTCAAGATCATGGACCTGGCCATGAAGAACGGCGCGCCAGTCATCGGCCTCAACGACTCTGGCGGGGCGCGCATCCAGGAGGGCGTGGTCTCGCTGGCCGGCTATGCCTACATCTTTTTGCGCAACGTGCTGGCCTCGGGCGTGGTGCCGCAGATCTCGGTCATCATGGGGCCGTGCGCCGGAGGGGCCGTCTATTCGCCAGCTATGACCGACTTTACCGTGATGGTCAAGGACACCAGCCACATGTTCATCACCGGGCCGGAGGTCATCAAGGCCGTCACCCGCGAAGAGGTTACCTTTGAGGAGTTGGGCGGCGCCATGACCCACAACACCAGGAGCGGCGTGGCCCACTTTGCTGCCGAGGACGAGGAAGACTCGCTGCTGTTGACACGGCAGATGCTCAGCTACATGCCTCAGAACAACGTGGAAGACCCGCCCTTTGTCCCCACTGCCGATCCGCCCGACCGCATGGATCCTGAACTGGATGTCATCATCCCCGACAACCCCAACAAACCTTACGACATCAAAGAGGTCATCCGCCATGTGGTGGACGACGGCGAGTTCCTGGAGGTGCACGAGCACTGGGCGCGGAACATTGTCGTCGGTTTTGCGCGGCTGGGCGGCTTTTCGGTGGGGGTCGTGGCCAACCAGCCAGCGGTGCTGGCCGGCGTGCTGGACATAAACTCCTCGACCAAGGCGGCGCGCTTTGTTCGCTTTTGCGATGCCTTTAACATCCCGATCATCACTTTTGAGGACGTGCCGGGCTTTCTGCCGGGCGTGAACCAGGAGCACGGCGGCATCATCCGCAACGGAGCCAAGCTCTTGTACGCCTATTGTGAGGCGACGGTACCCAAGATCACTATCATCACCCGCAAGGCCTACGGCGGCGCTTACGACGTGATGAGTTCCAAGCACATTCGGGGCGACATCAGCTACGCCTGGCCCTACGCCGAGATCGCCGTCATGGGGCCGGAGGGAGCAGTGAATATCATCTTTCGCCACGAGCTGGCAGAGGCAAAAAACCCGGAAGCCCGCAAAGCCGAGTTGGTGGCCGAGTACCGCGAGCAGTTCGCCAACCCCTACGAAGCTGCGGCGCGGGGCTACATTGACGACGTGATCGAGCCGCACGAGACCCGCCCGCGCCTCATTGAGGCGCTGACCATGCTTCAGAACAAGCGGGACAGCAACCCGCCAAAGAAACATGGCAATATCCCGTTGTGAATACTCAATTCCCGATAATGCGTGGGAGATAAAAACATGACGGAACTAGTGTTCACCCAAGAAAACATGCCGGAGCCAGATGAATTCCAACGTATGTTGGCAGAGGCTGTAGCTGAAACCAGCCCTGTAGACAGCCTGCTAGAGTTAGCAGTCGAGTTATCGGAGTATGAACGCCAATATGGGATGACCTCGTTTGAGTTCATAGAGCGGTATCAGCGAGGCGAGTTAGGCGATGACTTGGATATGATAGACTGGGCCGGTGCATATCACCTGTTCCAAAGGTTGAAGCGACGGTTGGAGGTGGCTCTGATGCACGCTGCCATCAACGTCGAAGCAGAGGCTGTGGTTGCATGATTGCCGTTTACCTGCGACAACTCCAACTCCTCGTCCATTCGCATGGCGACACTCAGATTGAGCGACTTGTGTTGCAACCAGTTTCATCAGAAGAAGCCCGCGTCAGAGGGCGGCTGCGGTACTATCCAGACCTGCCCGGCTTCCCGGAGCACAAACACGAGGACGACCGGGGGATACCCGCTCCGGCGCCCGACCTGGGCGATGTGCTGCGCGAGATTGACGGTTATCTGTACCCTTGAGGAAAAGGAAGGAGAAGACTCGTGGACACCGTGTACATCGTGCTCATCGTCACCGCCGGCATCGTGCTGTTGGTTGTGGCCTGGATGTACCGCAACCGGCTGACCGAAGGCTCGTTCGAGGGCACGGAGAAGGGGGTAAAGGCCACGCTCAAGGCCGCGCCACCCGCCGAGCCTTCCGCTACGGTGATACCCGCCGGGGAGCAAACCGCCGAGGAAGGGCCTCCACCGGCCCCGGCCGGCGTGCGCCTGAAGGGCGATTTTCAGCGGACCAACATCTCTGGTCTGGCCGGGCGGGACATCGTGCGTGGCGAGCCGGCTGCTCCCCGGCGCGGCGGCCAAACCCCCGGCGTCGAATTGGACGGACGCTTTCCCGACGCCGAGGTGCGCGACCTGGCCGGGCGAGATAAGATCGAAGCCGCCAACGAAGAAAAGGGCAACCCGGCAGAGGACTAACCCATGACCGTCGAACGCTACTTTGTAGACCGCGATGAGGAACTGCGCCTCTTCCGCCGCATGGTGAGCGGCTATGCTGAGCCGGGGCGCATCCTTGACATCTGCGCCGGCTCGGGCACGGGCAAAAGCTGGCTGCTGCGGCAGATGCGGGTCGAAAGTCACGCCAGGGGCGCGCCCTGCGCCCTGGTCGAGTTTGCCCCCAATTGGCAGCCCGACCCGCTCAAACTGATGCGCGAGCTGGCCGAGCGATTGGGCGACGAACACTTTGCCGAGTTCTGCCGCCTGGATGCCATCCTGCACGGCCAGCCGCCGTTCTCTGTGCAAGAGAGCGACGCGCCCCCGCCGGGCGTCTCAATGGAAGGCAAATTCGCCGGCGCCCACCTTGACCGCATCGCCGGCCGCGATATAATCCAGACGACGGTGGAGCAACGCCGTCCCCCCACCGCGGCCGAGGCCGAGCGGATCGAGCAGCAGCTTTCGGCGACTTTTGGCCACGAGCTGCAGGCCCTGGCCGCCAAAGGGCCGGCCGTGCTGCTCCTGGATGGCTGCGGACGGATCCCATCCGAGACGGCTGGCTGGCTGGAGCGGCGGCTGCTCCGCGAGGTGCGCAACGCGCCCCAGCTTTGGGGCGGATTGGTAGTAGTGTTGGCCGGCCGGCCCACCGGCCCCCGGCCTGCTTTTGAGCCGTGGGTCGACTGGCATGGGGTAGTCTGCGCCCTCGACCGGCTGAGCGATCTGGAGACCCAACACGTGGCCCGTTATTTTCAAGCGTTCGATATCCATCTGGAGAGGGACGAGTTAGCTTTTGCCCATCGCGTCGGCAAGTCCCGGCCGCTGACCCTGGCCCTCATGGTTGAGGAGTTGCTGGGAGGCAGACGATGAGCCAGCCGGAGGAAGGCCGGGAGGAGCTGTTCCGCCTGCTGGCCGAGACCGAGGACGCCGAGGCGTTGACGGAGGCCCTGGTGCGCCGCATCGTGGCCGAGGCCGAGGAGCGGGAGCCGGAATGGGGCGCGCTGCTGCGGGCAGCGGCCATTCCCCGCCGCCTCGACGCCGCCGTGGTCGGTGTGCTGCGGGACGCCCCCGACGACGAGGCGGGCAACCGGGCCGCGATGGCCCGCCTGGCCGACCTCTCCTTTGTCCTGCCCGACCCGGAGGGCAAGAGTTACGCCCTGCACGAGCAGGTCCGCGCCTTGCTGCTGGAAGAGTGGCCAGCCGCCGGCCGCCGGCCGCGTTACGAGGCCCTGAGCCGCGCGCTGGAGGCGCATTTCCAGGAGCGCGACCCGCTGGAGGCGCTCTACCACCGCTTTGTCTTTGACCCCGGCGGCGCTTTTGCCGCGTTCGAGCGGCGCTTCCAGGAGGCAGACCAATTCTACCGCCGGGCCGAGTGCGGCGCGCTGACGCTGGCCGCCGAGGCCCAGGCGCGAGAGATGGACGAGGCGCAGCGGCGCTGGCTGCGTTACTACCGCGCCCGCCTGGCCCTGGTGCTGGATCGCTGGGCCGAGGCGGAGGAGGGATACCGGTCGTTGCTGGCCGAACTGCCCCCCTCACCCCGGCCTGCGGCCACCCCTCTCCCTGAGGGAGAGGGGTCGGGGCCTGTCCTGAGCAAGGTCGAAGGGGAGAGAGGGAAACTGCGCACCTGGACGCTGCACGACCTGGGGATGGCGCTCCGTGCGCAGGGCAAATGGGAGGCCGCGCTCCAGGCCTACCGGGGGACGCTGGAGGGCTGGCGAGCGCTGGGCGACCGTTGGAACGAAGGCACGACGCTCAACAACATGGGCATCGTCTACCGGGCCCAGGGGCGGTGGGCCTCGGCGCTGGAGGTCTACGAGGGTAGCCTGGAAATCAAGCGCGAGTTGGGCGACCGCCACGGCGAGGAGCAGACGCTGGGCAACATGGGCAACATCTACCAGTCCCAGGGGCGGTGGGCCGAGGCATTAAAAGTCTACGAGCGCAGCCTGGCTATCTGCCGCCAGTTGGGCGACCGCCACGGCGAGGGCGCGACGCTCAACAACATGGGGGAAACCTATATTCGCATGGGACAATGGGCGGAGGCTAAAACGCACTTTGACCAAAGTCTGCCCATCCGCTACGAGATAGGCGACCGCCTGGGCGAATCGTACGTGCTGCACAACCTGGGCGAGTGGCATCAAAAGCAGGGCCAACTGGAGGAAGCCATCGCCCGCTACGAGGAGGCGCTGCGCCTCCGGCAGAAGTTGGCCGCCTGGCCGGAGGCCGGCAAGACGCTGCACGCGCTGGCGGAGGTCTATGCCCTGCGGGGCGAGTGGCAGCCGGCAGCCGAGGCCGCCCGGCAGGCTGCCGAGGCGTGGGAAAAGGTAAGGCCGGCTCGGCTGAAGGCAATGTCGCCAGAGTTGCCAGGAGGACTAGAATGACCAGAACACCCCACGTCAACGAGCATCATCACCTCCCCATGGAGGCCATCCATGCCGTGGTGCGGCAAATCGCCGAGGGATTTCAGCCGGAAAAGGTCATCCTCTTTGGTTCCTACGCCGGCGGTCGGCCCGGACCGGAAAGCGACGTGGATTTGCTGGTCATCATGGATACACCACTGCGCTCACGTCGGCAGCGGCTCGAGATTTCTCGCGCCCTGTCACCTCGTCCTTTCCCATTGGACATCATTGTGCGTACGCCCGAGGAATTGGAAGAACGTATTGCGCTAGGAGATTTATTTCTGCGCGAGATCACGAGTCGGGGCAAGGTACTCTATGAACGGCATCGTGGCTGAGTGGATCGAGAAGGCAGAAGGGGACTACCGGACCGCTGAACGGGAGATGCGAGTACGCAAAGCTCCCAACTACGACGCTGTCTGTTTTCACGCCCAACAATGCGCCGAGAAATACCTGAAGGCGTTCTTGGCCCATCACCAGCTCCCATTCCGGCTTATACACGACCTCGAAGTGCTGTTGGAGCCGATCATACCTGCCCACCCGGATTTTGAAATGATCCGCGATCTGCTTCTGCTGCTCAACGACTATGCTGTGGATATCCGCTATCCGGGCGAGATGGCTACGAAAGGCGAAGCGCGCGCCACCGTCAAGGCCATGCGGACAGTACGTGCCTTTGTGCGCCTCAAACTGGGACTGAGCAATGAGAAGAGGCGCTGAATGACAACTCGTATGAGCGCCGGCACCGCTCTGCACGAAGCGGGGCACATCGTCCTGGCCGAGACTTTTGGGTATTTTGCCCTGGTGTACCATCGAGGCGGTCAGGCTGTGTCGGTCTATTATTTTGACGGCCAGGCCTTTATCAAAGAAGTCACGCCGCCTTTGTGTATCATCGGCATGGGAGGCTATGCCTCCGAGTTGCTATTCGGCGACGAGGTTGACCTCCACGGCTGCACCTACGATCTGGAGCAGGTGGTGACGACCTATGACGCGCCTTTTGTCGCCTCGCTCCTGCCGCAGGTGAAAGAATCGTCACGAGCTGCGGTGGACGCCGTGGCGGCCGGTTTGAGCGTTGAGCAACGGGCCTGCCTGTACATCGCTTACAACCGGCTGATCGAGCGGCGCGAAGCATGTCTGGAAACGACCCAACGATTACAATGGGTCCCGGCCGGGGCCAAGTGGAGCAATGCGCCCGACGATGAGATCTGGAACAGGCCGGATCGCCCTGTCTGAGCCGAAGAGGGGGTACAGGTGGTCGTCTGGCAACGAATCCCTCTGAAAGAGGAGATATGTGATGTTGGTAGTCAGCCTCGCAGCGATAGCGGAGTGGCGCTAGCCGGTATTCCACTTCGTTGCGTACCTGACTACGAACATATTATACGAGAACAAACATGTCAGCAGTATTGACCAAAGTGCAACAATTAGAGAAATACTTGATGCTGATTGGCGATCCGATCCAGAAGCAAGTGTGGGAATTGGCACTGGATAAACTCCTGACCAGAGAGATTGCCAACATTGCCAATCAAAAAGCTCGCCTGGAGGCACAATTGGCCGAATTTGAGCGTCAGCATGACCAATCCTCTGAGCACTTCTACGAGCGTTTCGAGCGTGGAGAACTGGGAGACGATGCCGACTTTGTCGAATGGTCGGCTACCTTCGAGATGGTTCAAAATCTGCAACGCCGGCTTGGCGTCTTGGCCGCATCGGAGGCTCCTTCTACATGAACCCTCTAATCACCGAACAGAGTGCACGCAATGAGTAAGGAGTGGGCAATGCCTGAAAAAGTAAAATCCATCGCCGAGGCTGCGGCCCGGCTCACGGAATCGTTCACCCATACCGTCGTCGGCCAGGTGGACGACTATTGCGCCTACCTGAGCCGCTTCAAGGGCGTGTATCGCTTTCATCAGCACGCCCGCGACGAGATGTATTACGTCATCGAGGGCGCGGTCTATATTGACTACCTGGGCGGCGAAAGCGTGCGCCTGAGCCCCGGCGACACCCTGGTCGTCAAGGCCTACGAAACTCACCGCTCCCGCGCTGAGGACGATGCGCTGGTGCTCATGTTCAAGGCCAAAGACCTGTTTGCGGAGTAAAACGTAAAGCGTAACGGCGTAATTACGTTTTACGTTTCACGTTTCACGACAACGGGAGGTGAAAGAGTGACCATAAAGGAGAACCCCACAGAGGTCGTGTTGGATGAAAAAGGACGCGTCACGCTGCCCCCTGGTGTCCTGGAATGGCTACACGTCACATTTCCCCAGGATGAGGGGGGCGGAGTCAAGTTACTGTGCACCATCCATGACCAAAGCCTCGTCCTCACGCCTTCAGAAGCAGCCCAGTCCGCACCAGAGGAGCAAGACTGGTTGGAGCAGCAACATGAGGCCTTCCTTCGCTCCCCGCTGGGGCAGTATATCCTGGCCGAGGTGGAGAAAGCGGAGTATGTACCCTCTATCGAGAAAGTCAGACAGGCTCTGAGCAAGGACCAGAGCTCCTGGGCGTCAGACGTCATCGCCGATCGAGAGGATCGAGTCTAGTGCCACATTACTTGTTGGATACAAGTGCTCTGGTCAAATACTACCATCCTGAATCTGGCTCTCATAAGTCATCCAACTCTTTGAACAGGAGGAGGCAACCCTTCTTGTCTCGGATCTGACCATCATTGAGATGCAGTCGGCTCTGGCCAAGAAACTCCGTATCGGTATCATCACTCGACCGATCTATGAAGGAAGCAGATTGCGTTTTGAAGCAGACATCACGTTGAACAAGTTTGTCATTGTTCAAATCGCACGTCATCACAAGGAAGCAGCGATTGATCTGCTCAAGAAACACGCACCCACCCGGGCTCTCCGCACGCTCGACGCACTGCAATTGGCTGTGGCTGTTGACCTGCGAGCGCAGAGGCGGCTGGACTATTTCGTGACCGCTGATGACCGTTTTGGTAAAGTGGTCCAGTTGGAAGAGATTACAGTTATCAACCCCGAAGCTTGAGGTGATTGCTATGGAAAACGAACCCCTTTGTATCTGCGACGTGATCCTGCGCGACGCGCACCAGAGCCTGTTGGCCACCCGCATGCGCACCGATGACATGCTGCCCATCGCTGCCAAATTGGACAAGATTGGCTACTGGGCAGTAGAGATGTGGGGCGGAGCTACCTTTGACTCGGCCATGCGCTTCCTGGGCGAAAACCCATGGGACCGCATCCGCAGGCTCAAAGAAGTCATGCCCAACACGCCATTCATGATGCTCCTGCGGGGGCAGAACGTCGTCGGCTACCGGCATTACCCGGACGACATTGTGGAAAAGTTCGTCGTGTTGGCCCGCCGCGCTGGCATTGACGTGTTCCGCATCTTTGACGCGCTCAACGACGTGCGGAATCAGCGCTGGGCGATGGAAGTGGTCAAACGGGAGGGAGCGCACGTCCAGGCCGCCATCTCGTACACCATCAGTCCGGTGCACGGCATGAACCTTTACGTGGAAAAGTCCCTCAAGCTGCAAGAGATGGGCGCCGACTCGCTCTGCATCAAGGACATGGCCGGCCTCATCACACCCTACATCGCCTACGAACTGGTCAAACGCCTCAAGGCTGCGCTGGACATCCCGGTGCACCTTCACTCGCACAGCACCAGCGGCATGGCCACGGCGGCGTTGCTCAAGGCAGCCGAGGCCGGGGTAGACATTGTGGACACGGCGGTCTCGTCGCTCTCTGGCATCACCTCGCACCCACCCACGGAGAGCATCGTCAGCTCGCTCCAGGGCACGCCGCGCGACACCGGCCTGGATCTGAACCTGCTGGCCGAGTGCGCCGGCTACTTTAACGAGATCCGCACCCACTATGCCACCTTTGAGAGTGGCCTAAAGGGCGTGGACGTGCGGGTGCTGCAGTATCAGATCCCCGGTGGAATGCTCTCCAACCTGGTGTCACAACTGCGGGAGCAGGGCGCGATGGATCGTTACGAAGACGTGCTGGCCGAAGTGCCTCGCGTGCGCGAAGAATTGGGCTACCCGCCCCTGGTCACGCCCTCTAGCCAGATCGTCGGCACCCAGGCCACGTTCAACGTCATGTTGGGCGAGAGATACAAGGTCATCCCCGGCGAGGTCAAGAACTATATTCGCGGTTTCTACGGCCGCCCACCAGCATCCATCGACCCCGAGGTCAAGCACAAGGCCATCGGCGACGAGGAGCCGATTGACTGCCGGCCGGCCGATCTGCTGGAACCAGGCTTTGAAAAGGCCAAGGCGGAGATCGGTGACCTGGCCCGCAACGACGAGGACGTCATCTCTTACGCCCTCTTTCCCCAGGTGGCGCGGCCCTTCCTGGAGCGCATTGCCGCTGGCGACGGCAACAAGGAAGATCTGGTCGCCGCCATCGCCGCCGTGGTGGCGGATAGCATTGAGGTGGGTAGTGGGGTAGAAACCGCGCCGCCAACCCGGTTGGTGTCGCCGTGGAAGCTGGCGGGCCGCCCGTCGGGGCGGTTTGGGTGGTTGGGGAGATAGGTAGTTGGGGATTAGGAGACTGGTGGGAGTGGGGTAAATGACAAAACGATTCACACTGACGTTTGAAGGGCGACCCTACGAGGTCGAAGCTGATGGTGGCAAAGTCACTGTTAACGGCAAGACGTTCCAGGTGACGCAGCAGGGCATCTCTGTGCAGGTGGGCGGGCGGCCCTACACCGTAGAGGTGAGCGGCGACCAGGCCACAGTGGACGGCATTACCTACCCCATCGCCGTATCCGGCACGGTGGCTGCCGCACCCAAACCGGCGGCTCGCAAACGCGCCACTACTGCTATCGCCGTAAAAGACCCGGGGCAGGTCGCGGCCATCATGCCGGGCAAGATCCTGCGCGTGGAGGTGGCCGAGGGGGACCAAGTAGAAGAGGGCGACGTGCTGATCGTCCTGGAAGCGATGAAGATGGAGAACGAACTGTGCGCCAAAAAGAGCGGGATCGTCAAGGAAGTGACGGTGGCCCCAGGCGACGACGTGGAGATGGACGAGTTGCTGGTCGTCGTAAAGTGAGAAAAAAGTGCGGATCGATGGAAAGGCGAGGATAGCACCATGAGCGAACTGCCATCACCCAAAATACTGCATCCTGTACTAAGGAGCCGCTGGGCAACGCTGCTTCTCAACCTGGTCCTACTGGCCCTCGTTGTGGGCTCCCTCTTTTTGCCACCCATGTCATTAGGCAAGCAACCCACCCCGGATCCGTCCACCGCCATCGGCGGTCAGGTCTGGTCGGTGGCCGACCCTGACGGCACCGAGTTGACGATCTTTGCTGTGGGCCTGCCC
>CAYVPU010000017.1:13026-23987 GCA_964453885.1 uncultured Anaerolineae bacterium
GAACTGACCAGCGTCCCCCGGGCCGACTTGCTGGCTGGCACCGCTGGCGAAAATCTCCAGCCCATCGCCCAGGCCCTGCCGTCGTACCTCTCGATAAAAAGTCCCCTCTACCAGATTCGCGTTCGGGGAGCCACACCTGCAGCAGCAACCCTACGCATCCCCATCCCTAACGACGCCGAACCGCTACGCACGCTAGACGTCTATGGCTGGTCGGATGATCATTGGTACTGGATAGACGGGCGCGTACGGGAGGCAAAGGACGACATTCTGATACGGCTGGACTCTCTGCCCGAGGCAGTGGCGGTGATGCAAACCCAGGGGACGGACCTGGTGTTGAGCACGCCCCTGCCCGCTGGCTGGTCGCTTTCCGAGAAACAGCTCAACACAATAACCGAGATTCATCCTGACGGGGGCCTCGTCGCCGAGGATGGCAGCATCCTGGCCAAGCCATCGCTCTGGCTGCCGGCGGCCCCCAGCATCCGCGTGATGCCTACCATCCGCAATTGGACTGACACGGGTGAGGTGTGGTGGGGGCCGGTGAATCGCATCGTGAACGACGAAGAATTGCGGCAAGCTCACGTCAACGCTCTGAGTCAATTCGTGGCGCAAGGGGGGTACGACGGCGTAGACATTGACTATCGGGGCCTGATGGGGGAGAGTCGCGCGGCCTTTGGCCAGTTTATCACCGAGCTGGCTCAGAAGCTACACCCGCAGGGCAAGTTGGTCAGCGTGCGCGTGTCACTGCCGACGGCGATCACACCCGACCAGTGGGACACCGGCCCCTACGATTGGCCCGCCCTCAGCCGGGTGGTTGACGTCCTCCGCGCGCCGATGCCCCTTGACCCCCGCGCCTACCGGACTGACGGGCAGGCCCACGCGTTCCTGGATTGGGCTGTGGGCGAAGCCGATCGCTACAAGCTCCAGTTGGTGTTTATGCCCCTGGCGGTGGAGCAAGCCGGCAGTGCGATCACCACCCTGTCCTATGGTGAGGCCCTGGCCCTGCTGACCCAGTTGGGGACGGCCAGCGTGCCGGAAACCGTCGCCCCGAGCGATGAAATTCCCCTGGAACTGCCAGTCTTGCGCCGCTCTTCGGGCCTGCTATACAACGAGGCGCTACACACCTGGTGGTTCACGTACCTGGACGAGCGCCACCACGAACGCACCGTATGGCTAAACAACGCCGAGGGACTGGCCTCCCGCGCCGCGTTGGCAAGCTCGTATCACCTGCGCGGCATCACCATTGAGGGATTGACCGAACCCGGCAACGATCCCAACCTGTGGGCCGCCGCATACGCCCTGAGTAACGGCGCCGAGCAGCCAATCGCTGAGCAATTTTCCCTGCAATGGCAAACAACTGGCCCCAGTAGCCCGACCGTCGTGGAAGCGTCCCTGGCAGCTGAGAACGCCGCCTATACCTGGACGGCGCCCTCGACTGAGGGCAGGTACCAGATCGCCATCGTCGTGACTCAAGATGACGAGCCGGTCATCACTGGCGATCCGCTGTCGGTGCTGGTGGGCACCTCGGTGGCGATGGTCACACCAACACCCACATCACCTCCCACAAGTGCTCCGCCAACGGCTACACCGACGCCCACACCAACACCCACGAGCGCCCCGCCAACGGCTACACCGACGCCCACACCAACACCTACAACTGTATCGCCCACCGCTACGCCAACGGCTGAGCCGACGGCTACACCTCAACCCACGAGGGTCCCGTCCACCGCCACGCCGACGTTCACGCCGGCACCTACCCCCACACCGACAATGCCTCCTGGACCTGCGCTGTTTGAGCCAGAAAGTGGCGCTAGCTTTGCCAAGGTGGTGCGCCTAAAGTGGACCTGGCATCGCAGACTGCAAGACTATGAGAAATTCGATATCCGATGGGAACCAACCAGTGGCCAGGGTGTGGGTAACTGGTGGGTCAGTGAAGGTGGTATCATCGGCGGCGGCGGAGCCATACAACCAGAGGAGGGCGGATACCTCTTTGAAGTCAATTTTAGCCTGGATCCTTATCCTGGAGGAGAAGCCTATTGGTGCGTGGCCGTGGTTGGAGAGACACCATCCGAAAAATGGCGAATAAGTCAGTGGAGTGAGAAGCGCCAGATCTTTCATGGGGAACGGCCATAATAATTCTGGTCAGGGATGTGGCCGGCGCTATCGCTCCCGGCAGGTCGTGTACAGGGCCAGGATGTTTTCCAGCGGCGTGTCGGCCTGGATGTAGTGCGCCGACGTGCAGATGTATCCCCCACTCTGCCCCAGCACCTGGCAGCGCTCCCGCACCTCGGCTTGCACATCCTCCGGCGAGCCGTAGGGCAGCGTGTGCTGAATGTCAACCCCACCGTGGAAGGCAAGTCGCGCGCCGAACTCGCGCTTGATCCGCGCCATGTCCATGCCGGCAGCGCGGGGCTGCAAAGGGTTCAGCACGTCTATGCCCATCTCGTCGGCAAAGGCGCCGATGAGCGGATAGACCGCCCCGCACGAGTGGTACATGATCTTGACCGGGTACCGCCGGATGGCCGCGTTGAGCCGCAGGTGCCGGGGCAGGATAAACTCACGCCACATCCGGGGCGACATCATCAGCCCGCTCTGGATGCCCACGTCGTCGTAGGTGTAGACCACGTCCATCAGCCCATCAGCGGCCTCCAGCATACGGGTCACGTTGGCGATGTACAGGTCGGTGAAGCAGTCCATAATGGCGCAGGGCACCCCGGGACGGCGCTTCAAGTCTATCAGAAAGCGATCCAGGCCGTACAGGCCCCACGACCACTCAAAGATGCCGCCTACCTCGTAGCGGATGTGATACGGCACCTCGCAGTTGAGGGCCACGACCTTGTCCTTCAGCGTGCGGGTGTCCCAATGCGACGGGTCGGGCCAGCCCTCCCAGGTTTCCACATCGGCGGCGGTCTGTGCCTTCGCCAGGGGAAAGCCCACGTATTCGTCGTAGGTGCTGAAATCGTTGGCCACCGTGCGGCGATGGGTGCCCCAGGCATCGAAATAGGTGCCGTCGGGCTGGACGCGGGGCGCAGGCCCGACGTAATCGGGCGCCACCAGACGGCAGTCCACGCCCAGCAGGCGCAACACTTGCTCGTCGGTCTCGACGCCCAGGTAGCCCCGCAACGCCGCGCAGACCTCGGGCACGGCCCAAAAGTCAAAAGGAACCCGGTCGGGTTCCCTTTTTTCGATGGCTGCCACCACCCGTTCACGGGGCGTAAGAGACCTCGCTTCAGAGCGGCCATAGTGAGCCTCCAGATAGGCCCGCCGCTCAGACGGCGTCTTGAGGTTGGCAATCTCGTTCATAACACAGCCTCTCACCATCAAATCTTGTCATTCTGAGCGACCAAAGGGAGCGAAGAATCTCGTTGCGACAATTGAGGAACGGGATGCTTCGCGGAGTTTATCCTGAGCTTGGCCGAAGGGCTCAGCACGACAAGGTTTTCGAGACCTCAACAAGTGTAAACCTATCTCCCTTGAAAAATGAACCTACCCGAATCTGTATCCAAGAAATTCCCACTTATTGTTTCTCATAGGGTTTGCCAATCGCCCTCGGCGGAATGGCCCGGCCGATCGCGCCAGCCAGAATTACAATGGTCAAAACGTAGGGCGCCATTTGCAGAAACTCGGGCGGGATGCCTACATCCAGGACGTTCTGCATCTTGCCCTGGATGGCGTCGGCAAAGCCAAAGATCAGCGCCGCTGCAAAGCTGCCGTAGGGCGTCCACTTGCCAAAGATCATGGCTGCTAGCGCCACAAAACCCCGGCCATGGGTCATGTTATCCTCAAAAGACCCCAGCCCCAGCGAGAAATAGACACCGGCAAAGCCGGCGATGCCCCCACCGATGATGACGTTAACGTAGCGCATTATGTTAACGCGAATGCCCACCGTATCGGCAGCGCGGGGATGCTCACCCACGGCCCGCGTCCGCAGTCCCCAGGACGTGTAAAAGAGCATGATGTTAACCAACACCAGCAGAACAAGCATGACAAACGTGGTGGGGCTGGCTTCGAACAGTCTGCCGACGACGGGAATGTCGGCCAGGAGCGGCACGCGCCAGTTGCCGATGGGCGTCGCGGTGCTGAGCTCCGCCGGTTCCAGGACACGGATGTTCAAGTAGCGCGTCACGCCAACAGCCAGAATGTTGATCACTGTGCCGCTGATGATCTGATCCACTTTGTACTTGATAGACAGCACCGCATGGAGCGCAGCCATCAGTCCGCCGATCAGAATTGCGGCCAGGATGCCCACTGTATAGCTGCCGGAGAGAGCCGTGACCGGAATGGCCACAAAGGCCCCAAAGAGCATCATGCCCTCGATGGCGATATTGATCACACCGGAACGTTCGCAAAAGATGCCACTCAGCGCGCCCAGCGTCAGGGGTGTGGCCGACGTCAGGGCGATCTGAAAGATGCCGGGCAGATTGAGTCGCCGGCCGCTGGTGATGGCTACCATAAAGGCCGTGATGACCAAGGTGCCCAGAATGCCCAGGGTCAAATTGGGCGAAAAGCCGCGATAGAACTGCCATCCGCCCAGCAACAGAGAAAGGATGCCCAGCCCTAAAAGTGTGATCTGGGTGGGTGGGGCCAGCAGCGTACCGACTTTTTCATCAAAAAACGTCGCCGCCTCGCCGGGCGGCAGCACCAGGAGGGCAATTGCCACGATACCCAATCCCACCACAATGCTGACAATGCCCCACAGTTGCTTTGTTGTCAGTGTTTCGCGCAATTTACTCAGCATGAACATCCACCTGTTTCCAATCTCAGCAGATCCCAGCTTGCTCCTGCTGGATCGCCAGATCCGCTACAAGCTCTTGTCAGCTTCCCCAGCCACGAGTGAACACCACCTTGCCCTCGTCCCGGGCCACTTTGAGACGATAAATGGCCCGCACGATAGCCGGTGCGGCGATAAAGATAATGACCAACGCCTGCATGATCGAAATGATCTCCAGCGGAATCCCGGCCACAGATTGCATGCGTTTGCCCCCGGCCCGCAGCGTGCCGAACAGGATGCCCGCCAGCACTACACCCAGGGGGTGGCTCTTGCCCAGCAAGGCCAGGGCAATCGAGTCGAAGCCGTAGCCCGCCGAAAAACCTAATGTCATGTTGCGGGTCACGCCCAAAGATTCGGTGGCACCCGCCAACCCGGCCAACGCGCCGCTCAATCCCATGGCCAGCACAAAATTGCGCGTAATACTCATGCCCCCGTAGCGGGCGGCCTCCGGGTTGGCGCCCACGGTGCGCAACTCAAAGCCCCAGGTCGTTTTGAACAGGAACCAGTAAACGGCAACCGCTACCAGCAACGCCAGCACAAAGCCCAGGTGCAGCCGGATTGGATGGGGAAAGAAACGCGGCAACTCGGCCGTGGGCAAAACGTCGGGCGTGCGATGCGTACCCTGGGTGACCTCCAGCGGCTCTTTGAGCAACCACTGGATCAGGCGAAAGGCCACATAGTTCATCATGATGGTGTTGATCACCTCGTGCGCGCCGGTCTTGGCCTTGAGATAGCCGGGGATGGCCGCCCAAATCCCTCCGGCAGCCGCCCCGGCCAGCAGCGATAGCGGCAGGTGAATGATCGCCGGCAGGCCGGTGATCGCGTATCCCACCACCACCGCGCACAAGCCGCCGATGACGAACTGGCCCTCCACGCCGATGTTGAACAGCCCGGCCCGGAACCCCAGGGCAACAGCCAGCCCTGAGAGAATGTAGGGCACTGAGAGCACCAGGCTCTCGCTGAGAGGACGGGCGGCAGAGAGGATCGGTTTGGTGTCACCCTCTATCCACCAGGACTCCAGGCCCCGGCTGACATCCCCCAGATTGCCAATGGAGCCCTGAAAAAGCGCAGAATAGGCCGCAGCCGCACTATCCCAGATGGCCGACAGGGCAGCCCCCGGCGACTGGAAAAAGTTGGGCAACGTGGCCCAAACCGTTTGATCGGTCAGCACCACGGCCAACCCGCCCAGGATCAAGGCAGAAAACACAGCCAACGCCGGCAAGACGAGGCCCCGCAGCCAATCCAGCGAACCGCTCTGTACCGTATACAGGGCCAAGACCGACAAAAACAAAACACCCTGCAGAGGCAGAAACCACGGGATGAGCAGCTTGCTCAGGGGGATGAAAACGAGAAGCGCCAAAACCAAAAACGCGAGTCCCCCAAAAATGTTGCGCAGCAGTTTGCGCCGAGAGACCAACAGAGAAGTTGCGGTGTGTTCTTTGCTCAAACGACCTCTCCTCCTCGCGTGAAACGTGGTGAGTAAGAGTAAAACGTATTGCGTAAAACGTAAAATGTGAGGAGACGCTTACTCATTACGTTTCACGTTTTACGTTTTACGTATCACGCACTGCCCGCCATCAGCAAGCCCAACTGTGCCCGATCGGCTTTTTCGATAGGCAATGTGGCGACGATGCGACCCTCGTACATCACCGCGATCCGGTCCGAAAGGGCCAGGATCTCGTCCAACTCGGCCGAAACCAGCAATACGGCCGCGCCTTCGTCACGCTTCTCGATCAACCGATGGTGGATGAACTCGATGGAGCCGACGTCGAGACCTCGGGTGGGCTGGCCGGCGATGAGCAGCTTGATAGGCCGGGAAAGCTCGCGGGCCACGATCACCTTTTGCTGGTTGCCGCCGGAAAGGCTCTCGGCCGGCAGAAAGATGCTCGGCGTGCGAACGTCGAACTCGCCTACCCGTGCCTCGGCGTTCTCAACGATCTTTTCTTCTTGCATGACCACGCCTTGGGCAAAGGGCGGCTGATAATAAGTGCACAGAACCAAATTGTCCAAGACGGGAGCGGTGAGCACCAGGCCATGCTTGTGGCGATCTTGGGGCACGTGAGCTGTGCCCAGTTCGGTGATGAATCGGGGCGAGGCGTTGGTCACATCCACGCCCGAGATCGCTACCCGCCCATCGGTGGCCGGCCGGAGTCCGGTCAGCACCTCCACCAGTTCTGTCTGGCCGTTACCCTGCACGCCGGCGACGCCCAGAATCTCGCCTGCCCGCACCTGGAAGGACACACCGTTGAGCGCCGGGTGGCGGCGTTCGTCCAGGGCGTGCAGGTCTTTCACGTCCAACACAATACCTTGTGGCTCGGCGGGTGTTTTGTCCACCTTGAGGATCACTTCGCGGCCCACCATCATGGCTGCCAGTTGAAGCTGATCCGTTTCGGCGGGAGTCGTCTCACCCACGACGCTACCATCGCGCAGGACGACGATGCGGTCGGCGATGGCCAGCACCTCCTTGAGTTTATGCGAGATAAAGATGACCGACTTGCCTTCTTGGACCAGGGAACGGATGATCTCGAACAGACCCTCGATCTCTTGCGGCGTGAGGACGGCGGTCGGCTCATCGAGAATGAGAATGCCGGCGCGGCGGTAGAGGGTCTTGATGATCTCCACGCGCTGCTGGATGCCCACCGGCAAGTCGCCGACCAGGGCCTCCGGCTCCAATTCAAGGTTGTATCGTCGAGAGAGAATACGTATCTCCTCGGCGATACGTTCGTGGTCCAGAAAACCCCGGCGCGCAACCTCGGCGCCCAGCATAACGTTCTCGGCCACCGTCAGGGTGGGGATCAACTGGAAATGCTGGTGCACCATGCCGATACCCAGGTCAATGGCATGGCGCGGCTCACGGATAGTCACGCGCTCACCTCGGACGAATATTTCGCCTTCGTCGGGCGTGTACAGACCATACAGAACGTTCATCAAAGTGCTCTTGCCGGCGCCGTTTTCGCCCAGGAAAGCCAACACCTCGCCCTCTTGCAGCGAAAAGTTGACGTCCTGGTTGGCGATGACGCCGGGAAAAGTCTTGGTGATGTCGCGCGCCTCGAGTATGGGGGTCATAAGCACTCCGTGCGTGAAACGTAAAACGTAAAACGTGATGCGTGAATTACGTTTCACGTTTTACGTTTCACGGCGAGTACATTCGCAGTGAGCGGTACCGGACACGCGCCCGGCACCGCCCACCGCATATTTACGCTACAGCTTATTCGGGTGGCGGCCAGCCGGTATCAATGGTACCGTTGATGATGCCAGCCTTGATGGCCGCCAGGTCATCCTTGATGTTGTCCGGCACCAGGTCCTCAAAGTCGTGGAAGGGAGCGACGCCGACCCCGCCGTTGGACAGGGTGGCAACGTACGTCCCACCACCCTGGAAGTTGCCCTCCAGGGCGTCGGTGATCGTGCCAAAGACGGCCGCGTCCAGCCGCTTCACTGTGCTGGTGACCAGGATGTCCTTTTCGTTGGGCAGGGTGTAGTACTGGTCCACATCCACGCCGATGCCCCACTTGCCGCGCTCCTTGGCCGCAGTGATGCCACCGTTGCCCGTCTTGCCGCCGACGCCAAAGATGACGTCCACGCCCTCGTCAATGAGCGAGTTGCCCTGGACTTTGCCTTCGTCCGGGGCCTCAAAGTCGCCCACGTACACGCCCAGGAAGCCCACGCTCTTGTCGTACTTTTCGTTGTAGTACTTGACACCGGCCTCGTAGGCATAGTTGAACTGTTCCACAGGCGGGATCTGCATGCCACTCACGTGGCCCACCATGGGGCCAGCCGGGTCCAGAACGTCGGCCATGGCCGCAGCCACATAGGCCACGGGGAAGGCCGCTTCGTCCACGTTAAAGATGATCCCCTGTATGTTGTCGGCCGCCAACCACCCCACGTCCACGATGGCGAACTTGGTATCGGGATACTGGACCGCTACCTTGTCCGTGGCGTCGGCCAGCAAAAAACCCACCGGGATGATCAGATCGTAGCCTTGCTCGGCAAACTCGGTCAGGTTGGCCTCATAGTCGGCCTGGGCTTGCGACTCGATGAAATTGGCCACGATGCCGAACTGCTCGGCGGCATCCGCCAGACCCTTCCACGTGTTCTCGTTAAAGCTCGCGTCGTCAATGCCGCCCACGTCGGAGACCATGCCCACCTTAAAGTTGCGCAGCATGGCCAGCATCTCTTCCGCATCTTCGGCGCTGGGGATAAGAAATTTCTGACCGGGATAGATGAGCGCCTTGTCATAGATGCGAGAGAACGAGGCGTCCTCGTTGCTCTTCATGTTGGTGGCCAGCAGGATGGCCCGGTAGGCCGCGCCGGTGCCCAGGTACTTTTCCGAGATGTTCCACAGGTTATCATCGAGCTGAACCGTGTATTCGGTTTCGCCCGCAGCGGGCGGGCTGGCGCTCAAGATCGAAGCAGGTGCAATGAGCAGGCTCACCAGTACCAACAAACTTACCAATGTCCACTTGCGCATGAGATTCCTCCTTTTTCATTCATCTGTTTGAACCTAAACGAACGGTGAAATTCAACGGAAAAAGCAACTCAATGACTTGACATCACCTCCTTTCTCCCCCCACAGCACGGCTCTTCAGCCTAGATTTCGCACCTTGTGATTTCCTATGTAAGCTGGGTTCGTAGTAAGCCACGGAGCGTAGAGGAGTGGCGCTCGGACGGCACTCCACTGCGTTTCGTGCCTAACTACGAACCTTGCCATCGTAGGGTGCGAAAAACTGGCTCAGGGGTTGGCATCTTGAACGCAACGGAACCCCAGGTCATCGTTCGCCGACTCTGGCGGGCCACCGTTGCGATTGGCAGCGCGCAGGTCTCCGGCATCATCAAACCAGCCGCCACCCCGATGCACGCGAAACTTGTTAAAATAGTTGGAATAGTGAGAACTGCCAGGGTATTTGTCGTACCAGTCGGCCGTCCACTCTCGCACGTTGCCAGCCATGTCCAGCACGCCAAAGGGGCTGGCTCCGGCGCCAAAGCTGCCCACCGCCGTGGTGCCCCGGATGCCAAGTTCTCGGCCATTGGACTTGGCGGGGTCCCAGTCGTTGCCCCAGGGGTAGACCCGTCCGTCGGTGCTCCGGGCGGCGAACTCCCATTCCGCCTCGCTGGGCAACCGCTTCCCGGCCCAGGTGCAATAGGCATCCGCATCGTCCCAGGTCACGCGGGACACAGGGTGATTGCCCTCGCCCAACTGAACTGTCGGTGCCTGGTAGCCTGTCGCCTGCAAAAAGGCCGCAAACTCGTCGTTGGTGACTTCGGTTACGTCCATCCAAAATGGAGCTACGGATACCGCATGAGGAGGAGCTTCGTCGGGGTCACCATTGTTGCTGCCCATCACGAACTCACCGCCGGGAATGGAGACCATTTCCTTATCTACGGGTCCCGCCGGCTCTGGAGTTGGGGTCGAGGTTGAGGTCGCGGTGGGGATTGGGGTTGAGGTTGGCGGTTCCGTTGGTGTTGGCGGTGGGGGCGTCTGCCCGGCAGGCAGAGGCGTCGGCGTCGGCTGAAGAGTGGGTGTCGGTTGAGGAGTGAACGTCACCGTAGGTGTCGGCGTAGTCGTGGAGGTAGGCTTTGGTGGGGGCGTAGGCGGAGGGGGAACCGGTGTGTTCGTTGGAAGGATTTCCATAGGCAGCGTATTGGTGGGAGCAGCCTTTACCTCGGGCGTAAAAGTGGCCATAGGAGTCCCGTCGCCTGGAGCGATAGCTGTGGGTGTGGGGGTCTTTGTGGGAGCAGAAGTTATCGCCGCCGAACTGCAAGCAACGATCAGGAACAACAAGACTAACAACTGCACCCACAACTCTTTTTTCATCCTCTCCTCCTCTTCGAAGTGGGAACGTAGTCATTATAACCCAAACTTGCTTATTTAGCAAGCCAGGATCTCTGGGAATTACTCAAACCCCTCCGGCAGCAGCGTCAACCGCCGTTTACCGTGACGCTCCACGGCCGCCCGTTGGAATGGCATGGGCTGGAAACGGCCTTGCAGCCAAAGCGGGATCAGGTCTGCGTAGTGCCGGCTGGCCACGTGGCCCGACTGCCCGCCAGGGATGACGATGCGGCACTTTTCCCAGTCGCTCAGGTCGACGATGAAGCGCATAGCATCCCCCACAAGAACTGGCTCGAAGGGAAAGAGCGGCTGCCCGGAAGCCCGGAGCAGCGTGTCGTGATCTCCCCCTATCGAATACGGCCCCCG
>CAYVPU010000018.1:0-23646 GCA_964453885.1 uncultured Anaerolineae bacterium
CACGAGGAGATACACCGAAAATGAGACTCGAAGGCATCGAAAAGATGGGGTACTACCCCACGCCAATATCGTTACACGAGACCATCGCTTCCTGGCTCACCCCACCCAAGAGTGGCACCGTCCGCCTTCTCGACCCCTGCTGCGGCAAGGGCGAGTTTGAAGCGGAGGTGGCCGAATGTCTGAAGCAGCAAAGCTCTGCCGACGTGATCGTTTGCCCGCCCCTTCGACTAGGCCTGTCCTGAGCGCAGTCGAAGGGCTCAGGACAGGCGAACCTGAGCGCAGGGAAGTGAGGATCTACAGAGGCCCAATGTTCGACATATTGCCACAGGTAATCGAGACTCGGGATTTGCATCCTTTCACCCCTTGGTGTGACATTCCACCATCTCAATGATGTGCTGCCGGCATGAGTCGAAATCAACGGCGTCAGGGTCAAACACCCATTGGAGCATAATGCCATCTATGGCAGCCTGGATGATAGCTGCAATGGTCAGGGCAGGGAAATCGCCAAACTCACCCGTCTCTTGACCCTCGAGCAAGATCTTTTCCAGGTGTCTACGACAAGAAGTGTATGCGCTGCCGAAAAATCGCCTTTCGTCCTCGGGCGAGCCAAAACTGCCCCACAGGTCCACCAGCGCCACAAAGAGCTCGCGATGCATCTGCTCGAACTCAAAGCTGGCGGCGATGTAGGCGCGCAATTTGGCCGCGGCCGACTGTTGAGCCTCCACCCTGTCCTTGACGTAGGCGTTGGTTTTGCGGAAAATGGTGTTGAGTGTTTCCGCGATCAGCTCCCTTTTGCCGTCAAAATGATAAGAGATGACCGACTGGCTGATGTCGATGTTTTTGGCAATTTCGGCCAGCGAAGTGTTGTGGAACCCTTGTTTAGCTATGGTTTCGATGGTGGCGTCCACAATTTGCTTGCGCCGCGCCTCTTCAATAAAAGTTCGGCGGTGGGATCTGGTTTGGGCCGACATAAGTTCACACACCTCCTCATCGTAAATCTCTTGTTACCACTTCCAGATGTCTGCGGTCCGGTGTTTCAACAAAGCTTTTACTTGCCCGTGTAGACCGGGGCACGTTTTTCGATGAATGCCTGCACCCCCTCTTGCAGGTCTTTGCTCGTCAAGCATTCCATCATGCCATCCACTTCCAATTGCATGACCGCCTCCAGGTCCAGATCCAACGAACGCTGCATGACCTGTTTGACCAACCGCACCGAAATCGGTGCATTGGAGGCAATAGTCTGCGCCATGCCCACCGCAACCTCGACGAGTTCATTTTGAGAAACGACATGAGTCACAAGACCCGCTTCCAGAGCTTTGTGGGACGAGACTTTTTCGCCGGTTAGCAGCATCTCCATCGCCCTCCCCAGGCCCACCAGGCGGGGAAGGAAATACATTACGCCGTTGGTCTCAAACAGCCCTCGCTTGACCTCGGCGAAGGCAAAGGTTGCCGTGTCGGCTGCGAGGCGGATGTCGCTGGCGATAGCCAACTCGACACCAATCCCAACGGCGATACCGTTCACAGCGGCGATGATGGTTTTGGAAAGATGCACCATGCGCCGGGTGATGTCTTGCAGCATTTGCAAGTGCTCTCTGGCCTGCTTTAGCGACACGGATTCGTTTGAAAGGTGAGCCGTTTCTTTGAGATCAATGCCGGCAGAAAAGGCTCGCCCTTTTCCTGTGAGGATCAGCACGCGGATGGTATCGTCGATCTGGACATCATGAAAAACGTGAAGGAGCTCTTGGAGAGTGGAATGGCGAAAGGCGTTCAGTGAGTCTGGTCGGTTAAAAGTGGCGATGGCAACGCCATCCGTTTTCTCGTATAGAATATCGCTCAAGGTCACAAGTTTCCTCCAGTGCTTTATCAGTCTTGAATGAACACCCTGTAATTAAAGTACGCACACAAATATTAGATTATAGAAATGAAAATTCGATTGATTAATCTAATTATAGCACGGTTCATCAACCGTGTCAAGAGAGCGTATCCATTGTTGATCGTTCGACAGTTGGTGGGAATTGAGGTAGAATCAGCGCCACACTCTAGGAGGGATGATGAGCGATGCGATTGCAGCTGATTCCACCCCGCGTGGAGCGATAGGTACCCTGCCCGATGCACTTGTGCAATCTTGAGTTGGGCTAGCGAATGGTTGACTTGTGGTGGTTGATGGATCCAATGCTCGCACAGAACACTCGCCCCTACCCTCTTGGGTCTGGTCGGGCGGTAGAAGGAGAGACCGGCCACATCGGCGGAGCGCAATTCAACCATTTGGCCGCGCACCCGCAGGTCCGGGATGTACCCATAGGACGTGTCGACTTGCCGTGGAAAGAAGCCTGAACGCTGCTGCTCTGGTGGTTTCTTGCCTGTGGGCAAGCGGACGGACATACCTACCAAACCCAAGCTGGCCATCAAGTTCTTCGACCAAGGCAGATTCCAGGGCTGCCTTCACCCCAACCAGAGCGCTCTGGCGCAGGCGAGTGTCAAGGGCTTCGTCTAGTTCATATTGAAAGCTGCTACGCCAGACCCGTTGTATCTGAACAGTCCGTTCCGCTATAGTCATTGGAGCACCTCGCTACACTGGGTTTGTCCATACTATAGCCCAAAATTGCGAAAACTAAAAGACACTAACGGAATTGTGTTCGAGGTCTTGAGCGTTGATTTTACGTCAATTCTGCGCGGGTGAAAGTGTTTCGGGCGTAATAAGGGACAAAGTAGGTGGGGAGTAGCCCTGAGGCTATGGCAATTCTCGCCAGTTGACTACTTGTAAGCCGGGGATGCGGCCAAAGTGCGTGACGTTGCCTGTGGCAATGACCAAGCCGTGCTCCAACGCCGTGGCCGCGATGAGGATGTCGGCATCGTGTCGGCGGTGGCTCGAACGCAGGTACAACTCCATACGCACCATCCGTCCGAAAATCCACCGGGGAGGACGCAGAGTCGCTCGTGAGGGACCCTGTCCGAAGTAGAGAAATCAGTGCAGTGTTACCCTGACGTTATCCAGTCCCCAACTTTCGTCATCTATCGCCTGAAGGCCCAGGGCCGCAAAGTCGAGCGCCAGATCATCGTCGGTGTGGTCGAAGGTGAAGCGAAGGCGGTAAACCGCATCCTGCGGGCTGCTGAATTCGTAGCCGAGGGAGTTGTTCTCTGCTGCACCCGTGCGAGAGGGGTAGTCACCAAGCGGGTAGTCGTCCGGGTAGGCTTGGCGGAGGGTATCCCAGTTGTTGAACGTGGTGTGCAGCAGCGCCTCCCCACCAGCGACGGCCAGTTCCCAGATGTCCGGGCCGATGTTGCCGCTGGCATCTGGGTCGACCATTGCCTCCGATCCGACCGGGACCTCGGTCTCGTTTCCGTCCCACGAGCGAATGACGTACAGGTCAAAGGCGACGGTCACTTGAGAGTGAGCAGGCAGGTCCGTCAATGTCAGGTTAACGTCCTCCGCACCGAATTGGCCCAGGAAGGTTCGTCCGCTGGGAGTGGTATCTGTGATCGGCCTGGACCACTCTGACCCGGCGCCCCCCTCAAAGTCATCGCGGTACACATCCTCCTCATAGTTCTTGCTTATCAGCGGCAAATAGACCGAGTATGAGAACTCGATGGGTCGCGGTTGAAGGGCCACTTCCCAACGGTCGCCGTGAGCAGTCCACGTCGCCGTCTGGGTTCCGCTAATCGGCAGCCCATTGAAGCTGAGCGGTTGCCTGGCAGCCGTGACGCCGTCGATCAGGAATCGGATCGAATCGCCGGTCACAGCGCCTTCGTCCATGTCCGGCGTGGTCGGATCGTCCCCGTAGCAGGGCAGCAAGCCATACTGACCGGCGACCGTCACAGTGATGGCGCCACACACCACACCATCTGGATCGAGGGCCAGAATCCGGCTGCCATTCGGCAACGGTAGGGTGTCCGTGAGGAACGCCGGTCCATAAAAGTTCACCCAGGTGGCGGTGGGTGTCGGGTCGGTATCCGCTTTCACGGAGCGGATATCAGCCCCCTGCCTCACGGAGAGCGACCTCGTCGGCCCAAACGACGGGAGGGAGGCTGCTGTCATCCTGCCGGGTGGGCTGGCGGATTCGACGGGGTCAGAATCCTTCCAATTCTCCCAGGTCTTTTGTGGTTGCTCGGCTTGGATTGCCAAATCCGAGCCCCTTTGCGTCAAAGAATGGGGATTTGGCAATTCCTTTGGAGCGGTAAACCCGGTTTTCCCTGGTGAGCCATTTTTCAATACAATTGGCAGCCAGTACCTGTAGGCATACGCCGTTTCGCGATACTGTAGTGTGACCGGTCCTCTGGTCTGGATCCAGTAGCCATACAAAGGTTTCAGTTCGTGCAGCGTGTTGAAACTGGGATCCAGGTCAGGATAATACGACCGCGCGCCCCCGTCAAAGCCTAGCACCGCCGTGTATTGACCCCCTATGCTTGCCAGCGCGTTTGTGACCGTCATCGGCTGCTGCAGCAGATAGCTGACCAGGTTCCAGCCGGCATTCAGTTCCAGCGCGTGATCCTCCGGCAGAATCTCCCCCACGATCCGCAGCGTGGGCGACACCCCGCTGGCCGCCTTGATCCAGTAACCATGCTCCGCATCCAGCGTGTGCAGCGTATTCGAGCCTGGCAGGGCGCTGGGATCGTAGGTCAGTATGCCCTGGTCGTAGCTCTGGATGACGACATAGTTGCCACTGATCGGTCGTTGCACGACCTGGATGTCGCGGTGGAAGGGGTCCACATAGCTCGATATGAGATTCCAGCCCTCGTGCAGGGCCACGTCCCGGATGGAAACCGTCTGTTGGCCTTTGTCCGGCGCGCTGCACAGGCCCAGCGGTGCGAAAACACCGCCGCCTTCGTTGGGGAGTACACTCAGCTCGTAGCTGCCGGGCGAGTCCACATTCCAGGTCAAAATGACCGTCTCGGAGTGGCCCGGTCCAAGCAACTGGGCCGTGGGCGTCGCGCCGACCAGGACGTCGTCGGCGTAAAAACTCACCGGCAGGCCGGCCGGAACCGCCGCGCCGGTGTTGCTGAGCACGGCGGACAGCAGGATGGAAGTCGGCGAGCCCGGGGCAGGCTCTGCCGAGATGCCCACGACCTGCAGATCGGCGGCGATGCAGAGCACATCCACGGCAAAGGGACCGGCGGTCGCGTCGTTACCCGCCCCGTCGGTGGCCCTGAGCCAGACGATATAGCGGCCCGGGGCGCTGCCCTCCAGGTCGAGCCACCAGCCATCGCCGGTCCGTGCGGCCAGACGGCGAAGGGAGTCGCCGTCTGGCGTCTGGACGTGGGCGTCCATCTGGACCAGGGGCCCGCCTTCGTGGACCGTGCCGCGCAAAACCGTCTCGGTGTGGCCCAGTTGGACCTGGGAGATGACCTCCGTCACAGTGATGACCGGCGGAACGTCGTCCACCCACACCACCAGGCTGAGCGGATCCGCGGTGCGGTTACCCACCACGTCCTCGCCGTAGACGGTGATGAGCTGGGGAACATGGTCCAGGCCGCCCCCCGTGGATGCCTGGAAAGACCACACACCTGACCTGGCTGCAGTGTCCCGAGGCGTCAGCGTGAGACGGCTGCGGTGGTAAGCGCCGTCCTGTGAGGTCGGGTCGAGGTCGCAGATGCGCAGCGTCCAGGTGCCAGCCGATGGCTGGCCCAGGAAAGCCCGCAACGGCTCAATGGGCCGGGCAAAACGCTCGTAGAAAGGCAGCTCGAGGTCGTGGTCGCCGAGGGCCAGGGCCACGGCAGTGGGTGCAGCGTCGTTCAACAGCACGTCATAGTTTCGGTATCCGGTGCCGGCCAGGCCATCGTCGTCGAGCAACTGCACGCGGGTCCCCGTCGGCGATTGCAGCTCGGCCCAGAGATCGTCGCGGCGGCTGTGCTCGGCCACAAAGCCCAGACTCACCTCGCCGATGGCAAAGTCTTTAGCCACGTCAAAGGTGCGCACTATCTCGCTGCCGCCGCAAGCCGTGCCGCTGCCGAGGGGCAGGGGCGCATCGGGTGCGTCCTCATAGTCCACGGGGCCTAACGCCCCGTCCAGTTGAACGTCGGCTGCCGCGCAGGCGCCCTCCACGCAGACGTCCACCCACGCCACGCCGCCATTGTCCGTCACATCACCGTACAGGCCGAACGCGCTGCCCCGGAACAAGCTACCGGAAAGCACGTCGCTGGCCGTGATGTTGAGGGTCACGTCTGGCGGTGCGGTGTCTACCAGGAATTGCTGCGCGTCGCTCCAGCCGCTGGTCTGACCAAAGCCATCGGTGGCCTGGAGACGGACCGAGAGGAGATCGTTGTTGCTGCCCAATACCTCCCAATCGCACGTCAAGATGCCGTCGCCGGGGATCGCGTCTGAGCAGATCAGGTAGCTGGTGCCAGCGCCCGGCGATTGTATCTCGAGATCCATCTGCGACACACCGGCCTCGTCGTAGGCGTAGCCCAGCAGCGGGTTGACGCCGGTGGGGATTGCGTAGGCCGGCTGCCGGATGCCAAAGAAGACCGGCGGCTCATTATCCACCGGGTGCTGCACCCAGAGGCGAACCAGGGGGGAACCGCCTGGCCCGTGCGCGTCGTCAAAGAGCCTCATCTCCACGGCTGCCCACGGTTCCACGCTCAGGCTCGTGCTGACCACGCCCCGGAACGTGACCTCGCCCCGTTCCCCCGGCCCCACCTGGCCCAGGGCCACCGTCTGGTGCTGGGCCGTGTCGCCGTCGGGCAGGTTGAGCGCCTGGCTGGCCGTGATGTCGAGGGAAACGCCCGTCGCTGGGTCCTCCCCCCGGTTTTGGTATCTCACCTGGTAGACGATCTCCTGACCAGGACCCACCGGCGGGTGAGCCGTATCGGGCCAGCCAAGCAAGGTTGAGAGGTCAACGTCGCCGACCAGGGGCAGGCTCTGAGCCGCACCGGCCGGATTGGCCGACACGCTCGCCTGCAGGTCAATATCCAGGTAAGCGGCGGCTGCCGGACCGTCGCTGCCGTTGGGGCACAGGCCGGCAGCCAGGGCATCCCAGCGGTAGTCGTGGCTCAACACCAGGTCCCCGCCAGAGGAGGCGCCCCCTGCGAGCACCCGGTCGCTGTTGAGTGGATTGGTAGCGGGCATGGCCGCCCATAGTCGCAGCGCCCCCCCGGCGCCCGTCGAGGCATCTTCGCTGGCCAGGGCGACCATCTCGAGACTGTTGCTGGCCGGGGCGGAGATGCCGAGCCAGGCGAACGGCAGATACAGATCGGTGTGGCCGTCGTGCAGGCCGGCGTGGAACTGGTACTGCCCGGCCTCCAACCCTTGCTCGACGGCCCATTCGGCCCCCGTCCAGAGCAGCAGCAGCGCCGTGGCCTCATCCTCCACCCATACCAGGTAGTCGGCGGCCATGCCCTCGGCCAGGAGCACATCGTTTGTCGGCGAGGCCGAGAAGGGGTTGTAGGCGGTGCGCGTACCGCCATCCCGGGTATCCAGGTAGACGAACAGGTCGCCGTCGCTGTTCCAGTTCGCCCCGGTCCAGGCCAGCCTCAGGGCCTCGGCATTCCAGGTGGCGTACAGCTTTTGTTCAGCATTCAGCGCGGCGCCGCCCGGCGCACGGCGGGCGATGCGGCGGTCCACACCGAGCAGCGTGCAGCCGCTTTCCATCCAGCCATAATAGGTGCCGTCGGGATCGTCGAGGAGCACATAGTCAGGCGTCTGCGGGCTGTCTACGTAGACGGGACCGAGTCCCTGCCAGCGCCGGTTGCCGAACGTATCGCGGCTGGCCACCTGGGCGCCGATCTTTTGTCCTTCCCCGGCCACATAGGTCGCCCGTCGCTCGTCGGCCGGGCCGTAGGCGGTAAAGGTCTGGCTCACGGTGTCGGTGGTCTGCACAGTCCAGCCGGCCTGGTAGCCGGCCAGTCCGCTGCCGTCGCTGCTGGCCGTCCAGGTCAGGGTCAGGGTCGGGGCGGTCTGGGTCACCGTGGCAAAGGGCACCAGATCGCGGCCCTCGCTGCTCAGGGTGAGGGTGACGGCGGAAGGCGGCAGCACGTCTATCGTCACCGTCTCGGTGGCCCGGGTGGTGTGCCCGACGATGTCGGCCGCCTGCGCGGAAACGTCGTAGGTCGCTCCGTCGGGCAGGTCGGCGCTGTCGAGCTGCCAGGGGAAGCGCCAGGTGTGGTCCGCAGCGTTCAGGTGGGCCGCGCCGCTCTGACCGGCCACCGTGACCTGCACGCTCGATACGCCGCCGGTGTCGGTGAACAGGCCAGAGAGGTCCACGGTGCGCGGTTCGTAGTAGCGGGTTCCGGTGTACACCGTCGGCGCGATGGTGATCTCTGGCGGCGTGGTATCCACGGTCACGGTGACGGTGGCGCTGGCCGCGTTGTCGCTCCAATCGGTCAACTCGGCCTGGAGCCGGTGCGGTCCCTCCCCCGCCGGCGTCCAATCGGCTGACCAGATCGTCTCGGTCACAGCGCCGCTGGCCCAGGACTGGCTGTGGATCGGCGTCCCGTCCGCTTTCAGGGTCAGGTCTTTGAGGTAAGAGAGAGCAGAGGCAGCCTCGCCGGTTACAGAGATGGGATCGGTGCTGTCCAACAGGCCGGGCAGGCTGACGAGGGTCACGGTGAGGGCCGGCGTCTGAGCGGGCCACATGCGGGCGGTCGCCGGTTGCCCGGCAAGCAGGGTCGCCTCCACGGTGGTGCAGTGTCCAAACGTGTCGCACGCCGTCGCCTGGGGAACGATGCCGTCATAGTTGATAATCCGCAGGCCCTGGCTGTCATCGGCCACGTAGGCCAGGTTGTCGCCCACCTGCACGGCCTGGGCATAACCCGGCGTATCCAGCAGCCGCACGAGCTGCGGATGCGCAGGATCAGCGACGTCAACAACGACGAGGCCGCCACGGCCGTCGGCCACCAGGGCGTAGGGGTCATCCACGGCCACGCCCATGGCCACTTGCAGCGTATCGGTCGTGCCCACGAGCTGCGGGTGGGCGGGATCGGCCACGTCCACCACCTTCAAGCCCGCCACGCCGGCTGCCACGTAAGCGTAGAGTCCCCCTGGCCCGGCGGCGATGGCCACGTCCCAGACATAGCCGGGCAGGTCGAGGAGGCCCACCCCCAGGGGATGGCTGGGATCGGTCACGTCCACCACGTGCAAGCCGGCCAGGCCATCGGCCACGTAGGCATAGCTGCCCAGGACGGCTACCCCCTCGGCCTTGTCCAGCGTGCTGTACGAGCCGACCAGGCCCGGGAAGCCGGGACTGGAAATGTCAATGACTTTCAAGCCTTCGAACTCGCTGACCAGGTAGACGTGGTCGCCCTGTACGGCCACGGCGCGGGGGCTTCCGCCTACGGCCAGCGCGCCCACCTCGGTGGGGCTGGCCGGGTCGGAGACGTCGAACACCCGCAGGCCAAAGGGCGCATCGGCCACATAGGCGTAGGTGTAGGCCGCCGTAGGGGCGAGCGGCGCAGCGGCTGTGCTCATCGGCGAGCCGACCGTCACCGTAAAGGGATCGCTGACGTTGTTGGTCTCGTCCGACTCGGCGATGCCGTCCACCACCGGGGCGAGAGAGGTGGACGGCAGCACGGTGACCGTCAGTGGTTCCGAGATATTGTTGTCCTCCAGCGACTCTGGAATGGCACAGGCAGGATCGACCTGGGCGTAGACAGGCCATTGCCCCCCGGCCTCGAACCCCGTGGCGAGTGTATAGGTGACCATTGTCGAGGCGCCTGCCGCCAGGGCAACGCCGGGAGTACAGTACCAATCGGGGAACCCCTCGTCACAGGGGGACGGTATCTGATCGACATAGACGCAGGTCTCGACGTTTGTGGCGTTGGCCGTCCCCTGGTTCTTGATCGTCACGCCAATGTCCACCGACTCGCCGGCCTCGGGCGTTTCAGGCTGGGTAGCGAGACCCAGGACGATGAGGTCCGGCAGGCTTGTCGAAGTGACATAGACATTGAGGGCATAGGACACGTTGTTACCCTCATCATTCTCCTCGACCTCACAGGCGCTATCGGCAAAGGCGTGGATGGTATGCCAGCCGGTCGTGCCAAAGCCAGAGTGGGTGAAGGTCATGGTTGTCGAGGCCAAGGCTCCCAGGCTCGCGGTGCGCTCTGTGCCCCAGGCGCCGGTGCTGTCTCCACACGAGGACGGCTCGTGATCCTCATAGACCGTCGTATCGAACGGCCCCGCATCGCGGTCCCCCTGGTTCTCCACGGTGACGGTCACCACGAACGACTGCCCGACCAGTGGTTGCAGGGGCCAGGCTGTGAGCAGGGTGGGCACCAGATCGGGCCACGTCGAGGGGCTTACCTCGAAGGCCAGGTGCTCGGAAATGTTGTTCAGCTCGTCCACTTCGTCCACGACGCAGGACGAGTCCACCTGGGCCTCCACAAAGTGCGTCCCCGCAGCGGACAGACCGGGATGGGTAAAGGTCATGGTCCGCGAAGCGCCCGGCAGCAGGAGGGCGGTCTCGCGGCTATCCCAATCGTTGACGCCGGCGTCACACTGCTGGGCGTAGGCATCGACGTACACCGAGGTCAGAAAGCCCTGCGCAGCAGCCGTGCCCGTGTTGCTGATGGTCACGGTGACGGTAAATGGCTCATTGACCTCCGGCGCGGCGGGTGAGAGTTGGATGCTATCCACGGCCAGTTCGGCGGCGACGGGTGTCACCGCCTGGGGACCGGCGATGTTGTCGCCCTCGTCGGATTCCGCGACCTGGCACGTCGAGTCCGCCTGGGCATAGAACTGGTGGGAAGCCGTGTCGGCCAGGCCGCTGTGGGTGAAGGTCCGCGTCGTCGAGTCGCCGGCCGCCAGGTAGGGGATGCTGGCTCGCTGCCAGCGGTTGGCACCCTGGTCGCAGGGCGTCGGCACGTGGTCCAGGTACACGTCTGTCTCAAAGTCCCAGGCGGGGGCGCCGCCCTGGTTGGCGACGGTCACGCTCACGGTGAAGGGCTGGTTGATGAGGGGCGCCGTGGGTGTGACGACGAGGCTTTCCACGACGAGGTTGGACGGAGAGATGGCCCCACCTGGCGCGACGGCCACGCCCCAGGCATAAGGGATAGTGGTCGCGCCGACGCTCTGGGGGTGGGTGGGGTCAGAGACGTCCACGATCCGCAGGCCGCCGTTGCGGTCGGCGACGTAGGCGTAGCCGCCCAGGAGGGCGACGCCTTGGGCCAGCCCCGGCGTGTCGTAGGCGCCCAATTCGCCCTGCATCTGGGCATAGGGGACGTCGCAGGTGGCCTCCAGTTGGAAGAGCCTTTGCTGCCCCTGCAGGGCCAGATACCAGGGGGCCACAAAATCCTGGCGCTCGGTGACAACGCCCGCGCCGCACGCTGAGTTAAAGCCCTCCTCGGCCAGGTTGAAATCCTGGGCAGAGGTGGTAAAGCGGTTGGCCGAGCCGAGGTCCTGGCGGGTCAGGCTGACCCTCGGCGCCAGGGTGTCCACCTCGCCCTGCCACCAGCCCTGCGTCTCGGCGCTGGTGTCGAGATGTCCGGCCACGTCCTGGCCGCGCAGGTCAAGGCGGTAAGCGCCTTCCAATCCCGCCGGTACCTGGGCTGTCCAGGTCCCCAGGGTCACGCCCGCGCCGCCGGGGCTGGCCGGCGCTCCCTGCCAGGCGCTCTGGTAGAGAGCCTGGACCTCCGCTGCCGACAGCGCCCGGGGGTAGATGCGCGCCTCGTCGAGACGCCCGGCAAAAGGCGCATAGGCCGGCAGCCCGCCGCCGATTCTGAGCGGTTCGTCGTTGTGGCACACCGAGCTGACCACGTCCAGGCTGGAATCCAGGCTGCCGTCCAGATAGAGGCTCAGGTGAGCCCCGTCGTAGGTCATCATCACCTGGGTCCAGGTGCCGTTGCCCAGGGGAGCGTAGCTGGTGGATTCGTAGGGGGTGGCGCAATCGCCGGCCTGGAATGAGTAGCGGACCCTGAAATCTTGATTGAGGAAGAGGGCATAGTTCCGTTGCCCACCCAGCTCATCCCCCTTGACAACCAGAGGCTGGATCCCGCTCCCACCCTGGGGTCTCACCCAGACGCCGAGACTAAAGGTGTCCAGGTCCAGGGCCGCGTCGTCGGGCACGGACAGGGCGTCGTTCACGCCGTCGAGCTGGAGGGCATAGGCCCCGACCTTGCCAAACGCAGCCTTGTTGATCCGATCGTAGGGCCCGGTGGACAGCACGCCGTGGTGCGCCCAGCCGGACCGGTCATAGGCGGCCGCGCCGTCGGTCAGCCACGGCTCGTCGAAGGGCAGGTCCAGCACCGGGCCGGCGCCAAGGTAAAGGTCGTGGACCTCGGTCGCGGTGAGCGCGTGGTCCACGAGGAGCAGGTCGTCCAGCCAGCCCCGGAAGCCAAAGCGGGGATTGCCCGCGTCGTCGTGATTGGCGCCAATCCAGATGGGTGTGCCGGGATCGACCTGGTCGAGATCGGCGGCGCTGGAACCAGAGCCCGTTGCCAGCCCGTCCAGGTAGGTCGTCCACTGGCCTCCGCTGTCCCGCACGACGGCCAGGTGATGCCAGGTGTTGCGGCTGAAAGAGCCGCCGTCGGGGACGACCAGTCCCCCGCTGCCGTTTACCTGGAGATAGACCTGGACCTTTCTGTCCTTGGTCAGCCGCAGGCTAAACTCGTCGCCCTGGTCGTTTTTCCAGCTCAGCAGGTCGCCGCGCTGCCACTTTGTGGACTTGAACCACAGGGCCAGGCTCAGCGAGCCCGGGCCAAGGTCAAAGTCGGGGCTGTCGGCGATCAGCACCTGATCTTCTGTCCCGTCAAAGCGCACGGCGCGGCCCTTGTGCCCGATCTGCCCCACGGCGGGACAGCTCGAGCCGGCGCAGGTCCCGTGGTGGCCGTATCCGGAAATGTCCAGGAAGCGCAGGTTGCTCGTCTCGGCCACACCGTCCTCAAAGGGGAGACGGAGTAGTTGTCCCTCCGGCGGCGGCTGGTTGTGGAAGGGAGAGCCGGGCAGATTGGGCGTAAAGGCCACCTGGGCTTTGCTCACCCCGGCCACTTCCAGGACTGGGCCGCAGGCGGCGGCTTCCGCCGTAAAGGACACGCCTGTGTTGCCCATCGGCCAGCTCGCCACCTGGCTGCCGCAGACCTCGACCGCACCCCGGGCGTTGCCCGCCGTGACGTCAACCTGGCAGGCTGCGCCCCGGTGCACCCGCGTGCTCCAGGTGTAGGTCATGGCCTCGCTGGCCAATAGCCCCGCTTCGACCGAATACAGCGTCAGCCCGTTGCAGCGGATGGTCAGGCCGAGCTGATCGCCGCCGCCCTCCTCGGGTCGCCAGGCGACCCTGAGTGGCACGGGCTGCTCGCTGAGCGTGCCGCTGAAGGTGAGGGTGCCGGAGATGCGCTCGCCAGGCAGGCTGGCCTGGTCCAGGTTGGCGGCCGGCGCAGCGGCGTCGATCTGGACCGTCAGCAGGTCAGTGGTGGACTGGTTGCCCACCGGGTCGGCAGCCTCGACCTGGACGGTGGCCGCTCCGTCGAGGCTGGCGGCGGTGAGTCGATAATCAATGGCCCACTGATCGCCCGCCACCGTCGCCCACTGGGGCGCTGGCCCCAGGCGAGTCCCGTCGGCGGCCAGCAGGCTCACCTCGACCCCCGGGGCCGCCACGCCGCTGCCGGCATAACCGCCCGGAAGCGCCGGATCGACGACCGTGCCCTCGAGATGCACGGTCCAGGCCCCTTTGACGCTGGGATGGGGCTGGGCGTTGAGCTGGGCACCATCGGCCAGGTCGGTCGCCACCGTGGGCGGCGTGCCGTCCACGTAGAGGACGTATTCGGGGTACGGTCCGGCCTGCGCATTGCCGGCCACGTCAAAGGCCCGGGTCTGGAGCACGTAGCGACCCTGGCTGTCCGGCCTGAACCAGGGGCACCAGGCGGAATCGCCGGCGGCGCCCTGGCAGGACGGCGCGTCGCTCCACTGGCCGTTGACGGCCAGTTGCACCCGGTCCACGCCGGACGTATCGTCGTGGGCCTCGACGTACAGTTGCACGTCGTGCTGCGGCCAGTATTCGTCGCCGAGTTGCATCTGGGAGGTGGGCCGCGCCCCATCCACGACAATGTTGTGGCTCTGACGCTCTTCGACCCACCGGCCCTGGTAGAGAAAGAGTTCCTCGACCTCGGGGCGGGAGAGGGCCTGCCCGTAGAGGCTGATCTGGTCCAGGCGGCCGGCAAAGGGCGCAAATCCCGACAGCCCGCCGCCGATTCTGAGCGGTTCGTCGTTCTGGCATACAGCGCCGGTGAGTGCGTGGGAACTGTCCGGGTGGCCATTGAGATAGAGCGTGAGCGCCTGGCCGTCGTAGGTCAGCAGGACGTGGTTCCACTGATTCTGAATGAGCGGCGCGATGCTGTCGTGGACGTGCACTGTCGAACAATCGTCCTCGTGGACGGAATAGCGCACCTGCATCGAGTTCTTTTTGACAAACAGGGCATAGTTGCGCCCGGTCCCGTCCGCGCTGGCCTTGACGACGAGGGGCTGGTGCTTGCCCCGGATGGCGGTGGGCATCACCCAGGCACCGACGGTGAAGTGATTCTGATCCAAATCCGCATGGTCGGGGACGGTGATCAGGTCGTCCGCGCCGTCGAACGCGGCGGCCAGCCCGAGCTGGCCCTTGGTGCCGGCCATCGGACAAAAGTCGTAGGCAGGCGGTTCGCCGGCGTCGCGGTCGCAAGCGCCCTGGCGGCCATAGTTGGCCACATCGGTGAACTGGGTCGCGCCGGGTGCTTCGTCCAGCGGCATCTGCAGCAACGGCGCGGCCTGGAAGAGCGTCTGAATCTGGGCGTCGCCGAGGGCCGGGCGGTAGACGCGCACGTCGTCCAGGAGGCCGTGGAAGGTCTGGACCGGGTCGCTGCTGCCCACCGCTGTCGTGGCCCCGATGAGCAACAGGTCGTCGGCATCGCTCTGGATCCTGTGCTCGCAGACGACCTGGGTGTCCCGGCGGCCATTCACGTAGAAATAAGGCTGGCCATCGGGCCGGACGGAGACGGCGACGTGAACCCAACGCCCCGCCTGGAGTGTGGTCACGGGGTATAAACAATCTCCAACTCCAAAGACTCTGAGGTTGAGCCACTGGCCGTGGGTGCCAAAGGCAAAGCCATCGGCGCTGTGGGTGCGGGCCGTGGACAGGATCTGATGATCGCCCGCCAGGTCCTGCGGCTGGATCCAGGCCGCGAGCGTAAAATCGTTTGTCAATTCGTTGGCGCTGCCGTGAGCCAGAGTGATGTGATCGTCGCCGTCGAACAGCGCCGCCTGGCCGACGCGGCCGGTCAGCCCTGAAGTGGGACAGGCGTCGCCGCTGCAAGCGCCCTTTTCGCCGGCGATGCCCGTGGTCTGAAAGCTGGTCTCGCCCGGCGGCTCGTCCAGCGGCAGGCGCAGCAGCTCAGAACGGCCGCGATAGAGGTCCTCCACGGCGGCGCCATTCAGCACACGGTTATAGATCACAACCTCGTCGATCCTGCCGTAAAAGGGGACGGCGGGGTTGTCAAGGCTGAAGGTGAGGCCTCCTGTGGGCCGCCCCCCCTGGCCATCGTCGTCGTACCAGTAGGGGGACGAATCCATACTGGCATAGTTGGTGGAAAAGGTGAGGCCGTTCTGGCCATCGGTATCGCCATAATCCGGTTCCCGCACATTTTCGAGGATCAGGTCCTCGTCGTTGCCCTCGGGGACCGGACCACATTCCACGGCGCCGATATGGGCGTCGTCCTCCCAGAATTCGAGGGTCCCGGCATCGTTCACAGTCACGTCCAGGCCGATGTCAAAGCCGGCCGAGGGACCCCAGCCGATCTCCTCCTTGCGAAGTATCTGCTGCCCGGCAAAAGCCCAGCAGTACTCCGACTTGTCCTCCTGGATGCCGCTGGGGAGCTGGCTTGGCGTCTGGGGGTCCATGCGTTCCAGGGTCAACGTCGCCCGGTCGTTCGTCCGCCCGATAGCAAGCCTGGTGGTGGATCTGGGCACCTGGCCGAGAAAGGTACCACTGTCCTGGTCCACCTCGGTGCCGTTCACGTAGAGCATGAGCGTGCCCCGGTCGAAGGTCAGGACCACGTGATTCCAGGCGCCCGGGGTCAGGACGTCATCACTGAGGTAGGGGACCTGGGGCCAGCCGGCGCTCTGGGCGCCGAACGCAAACTGGATCTTGCGCCCCACGCGCTCCAGGGTGGGATAGGCGTCGTCCTGGCCGTGGTCCCGGCCCAGGATGCCCTGGGGGTGGTTGGTGCGCCGGTCGGCCACCGTTCGCCAGTTGCCGGAACGGCCACTGGGGGCCACGAAGAACCGCTCGACCTGGGGATAGACCCTGGGGTAGAGCCAGGCGGCGAGGGTAAAGCGGCCGCTGCTCAGGTCCAGGTTGGGACTCGGCCCGAACTCAAGATAGTCGCTGCCGTCGAACGACGCCGCCTGGCCCGACACGCCCGTCTTGCGGCTGGGGCAGTTGGGCTGGCTGCACGAACCGTCTGACTGGAAAGCCGAGGCGTCGCGCCAGCCGCCGCTTTCATCGAACTTGAGATAGAGAACCGGTTGGTTGAACAGGGCCTGGACCTGGCCTTCGCTCAGGATTTCACCATAGACCCGCACGTCGTCGATCAACCCGTCAAAGTTCAGCCAGTTGATAAAGTTCGAATCGGGATGCAGACTGCGGCCGATGTTGATGCCGACGTCGCCGGGCAAGCTCCAGGAGGAAGGCGGGCTCAAAGAACCGGCCAGAGCGCCGTTTACGTACAGGCGCTGGCCCTTTGTCCGGCCATAGGCGTGGACGACGTGGTGCCAGCGGTCGTCGTTGTACCCGCCACTCGGGGTGCAAATCGTGCTGTACCAGTTCGCGCCGCCCTGCTGATACGGTACGCTGCCGCACACATTACCGTCGCGCAGGTAGACCTGCAGGCCGGGAGAGGGGAGGGGCGGCGCATCCACCGCGAACAGGCCGCCATCGGGCTGTGTTGTTTTGAACCACAGCGAGAGGGCATAGTTTCCCTTGGAGACATCGTAGGCCGAACTCACGTGCGCCGTGCCATCCAGGCGCAAGGCGCCGCCATAGACCCCCTCGTCTTTCACCGGGACGCAGCCGGAGCCGGGGCCGGGATCGGAACAGGCGCCGTCGTGGGGGGGCTGGTGGCCGGAGCGATCGATAAAGACCGTGGCCGTGATCGGCTCCTCGAATTGGTACCAGAGTTGCGCGCCGCCGGCCAGCTCGGCCCAGTCAGCGATGAGCGCGCCCGCCACCTGGGTGAGGCTGTAGGCGCCAGTAGCCGCAACGCCGGACAGCGGCACGTCGCCCTCGATCACCTGTTCCTCCTGGGGATAGAGGATGAAGGGCTGGGGAACCAGGTTCTCGCTATCCAACGCGGCGGGAAACTCGGTGCTCAGCAGGCCCTGCGCCCAGCGGTTAATCAGCTCGTTCTTGAGCCGGGCCTGGTAATAGAGCGTGTCGCCAGGCTTGACGAACCCGTCCGAGGCCGTATAGTCGCCTCCCTCCTTTTCCCTGACCAGCGACTCAAAGGTCAACAAGCTGGGGTCGCTGGGCCAGCGGGGATGGAAGCCAAACGTCCTTTCCTGAAAATCGCTCAGGGCATCGCCATCGGCGTCGGCGTCCAGGGGATTGGGCGTGACCCAGGTGGCCAGCAGACTGCCGTCGTCGGCCAGGTCGTAGGCGTACAGCCAGCCGCCAACCCACTCTTCCACGTCGCCGTCGCCATCCTGGTCAAAAATGTCCTGATGAAAGACTTCTTCGCCGTCTTTCAGACCATCGCCGTCGGTGTCGGGGCGCACGGGGCTGGTCCCGGCCCGGATCTCCTCGTAATCGCCCAGGCCATCGCCGTCGCTGTCCTTGTCATCCGGGTTGCTACCGATCTCTAGCTCGAACGAATCGGACAGGCCGTCAAAGTCGGTGTCCCACCAGTGATCGTCCGGATCGGCGTCGTGTAACAGGCCGTCGCCGTCAAAGTCGTTTTGGACGGGGAAGGTGAGATCGCCCTCCTGGCCCCAGGCCAGACTATAGCCGCCATCCTTGGGCGCCCAGGCGTAAAAGCCGTCCAGCGTGGTGGGCAAGACGTCGAATTTGAGGTTCTGGCCCAGGTCGTAGTGCTCGCTCCCCCGTTCCGTGCCGACGTCGCACACGCCCAGCACGCACACCTGCTTGGGCACCGCCCAGGCCTCGGACAGGTAGAGCGTCTGCGGGCGGTTGATGCCCGCTTCCGAGAGTGGGAGGGCGTTGCTGCGGACCACCTCGGTGAGGAAGGGGGCAAAGAATCCGCCACGGGGATTTTCGAGCGACGCCCACCTGTCGGTCATCTGCTCCCGGTCCAGCCCCTCGTGAAAGTCGTTCTCGGCCGTCTGCCACTTGTAAGCAAAGGTCGAGGTTTTCAGCGTGTCATCGCTCCACTGCCAAAAGTACTCGTCCCCAAAGCCGCTCGCGAAATAGGCATCATAGTCCTTGACCAAAGTGTTGGTCAGGCTGACGCTGTAGATTATCTTGCTCCCGGACGAGAGCCCTTTGTTCGGGTTCCGGAGAGCCTGATCAAAGTCGCTCAGTTGCAGCCGGTCATAGTATTCGGGCTGCATATCGACCATGACGGTGCTGCCAAAGATAGCCTTGGTCAAGCTTTTGGTCACCAGGCCGGTGATGCCCCCACAGAACCATTGGGCACCCCAGCTCTCCTTCTGCTCATCCGTCAAGAATACGCTGCAAACGAGCGAGACAACAGCATCAATCAAGCCAATGACGGCACTGATGATCCAGCCCACGATAGGAATCATGGCGATCACGAACATCAGGACCGTGATGACGGTGCTGACCGCGGCCGAGATGATGGCCGTGGTGAGCGCAGCGCCCGAAAGGTGCGCCAGGCCCACCTGCAAGGCAAAGGCTCCCCAGGTCACCAGGACGCCGACGATCAGACCGACGACAGCCAGGCTCTTGAATCCCTGGCTGATCGATTTGCCGGCATTGGACAGCCCATCGGACACCGCCTTGCTCAGGGACCCGGCCTTTTCGACAGCTTTCATCACCCGGACGACAGTGCCTATCGTCCCCTGGATCTGCATGATCACACCCAGGCCGGTCAGGACCTGGGCGGCGATGTCGATCCCGCTGGCCTGTGTCGCGCCGTAGATGGTGAGGCCCACGACGGCCACCGCGCCGACCAGGCCCACACCCACGCCCACTTTGCCCTTTATGCCGCTCTTCCAGAGCGTGACCCAATCCGAGACGAAAAAATCCTTGATCGATTGGCCCAAGGAATCCAGGAAATCGGTGTGCTCGTACTTGAGATCCCAGATATCCCACTCGCTGACAAAACCCCGCTCCCAGTCCACGTCACCGCCGCGGATCCTGACCAGGAGCTCTTTCCAGCCATAGTGCTGGTAGGTGGCCTTCGCCACGCTGCTGACCACGGAATAGATCTTGGTGCCAAAGCCGGTCCCCACGGCATAGACGCTTTGGGCCAGGGAACCGTCCGAGTCTGCGCCGTCCGGGTCGGGTACCCAGAGCAGATCCGAGCCGGTCTGCACCCGGTTTGCCAGCCCGTTCAGCAGCGAAAAGTAGTAGGAGCGGGCCAGCACCATCCAGCCCCAATTGACGTTTTCAGAATCTTCCGGGCGGAGCTGGCGAAAGAGGTCCTTGAACTGGATCTCCATCCGGTCCCAATATTCCCCGATGGGGTAAGGCTCCCAACCGATGACCTGCCCATCGGGGCCAGCGTCATTGTTGTAGCGGTAGGGCGTCCAGCTCAGCGAAGCGAGCGTATCCTCTTGAAGTGTCTGCGGATCAGCGCTGACGACGAGCACCCCCTGCTTCCAGTTCGCCAGATCCATGTCCAGGCCGACGCTGCGATAGTGCTCCTCGCGGGCGAACAGCAGCGTGGGGGCGACGTCGGTGGGGAATTGCCCCAGGATTTGCAGCGTATCGGTCATGGCGATGTGGGCCACATAGTCCTGGTGGGGGAAAGACACGGTCTCGACGTCCAGGGGCGCGGTCAGGGAAATCCCCCATCGGTCGGTGATGGTGACGGTACTGGAAATCGGCGAACCAAAACGCCCGGCGATGGTCGAGTCGGCCACGGTGGTGATGATTTCGGTGGCCCCCAGCTTGACCGCTCTTTCCTTTACGACGCCAATGTCGCGCAGCCCGTTGCCGCCGGTGCAGCGCCCGTTCTCGTCCGTCGTATCACAATCCCGCCCGACCAGGAACGAGGCCCCCAGGCCTCGCGCCAGCGGCCAGAGCCAATCGTCCGTCTGGAGATCGTCGTCGGTCGCCGGGTCTTCGTAGGCGATGGCCACGTCCAGGCCGTGATCCTCGCGCACGGAGAGACCGGTCAGGACCCACTCTTCGTCGTAGGCGTGTACGATCTGGACCCGATCGGCGGTGCGGTTGCGCGGCTTGGCGCAGTAGGATTGCAGTTCCTCTTGGTACTTGGTTGTGTCCCACTCGGCCTCTTCCGAGGGTTGGAAGCCCGCCTGGTCGCACCCGTCGGTCAACATCTGCACGGACCAGACCACGCGCACCTGCTGAGCCTCCTGCCACAGGCTCTCGGCGCCGATCCGGTAGAGCATGCGGGTCGAAAAAGCCGCCTTGCCGCCGCCGGTCTCGTCGGGGACCAGGTTCAGGGGCAGGTAAGCCAGCAGCGTGCCGTCCCGGTCCTTCTCCCGGACCGAGATGCCGTAGGGCTGGAGCGGCCGCGGGTCGATCATCCAGTCATCGTACGGGCCATTGACCACGTTGCCGATGTTGGCGCAGACCTCCGCCCCGCTCCCATCGGCAATGCTAAAGGCGTGCAACCCGTCGGCCAGGTCCACGAGCAGGGCAAACGGGTCACTGACCGCCGTCGCGACGCCGTTGCCGACGCCGGTGAGGCGTTTCAGCTCGTCCCCCGGCGAGGCGCAGGAGCCCTCGTAGATGCCGATTTCGTAGGGGCCGCCGGGCGCCAGGTCAGGAGTCAAACCGATGGCGCCCCCTTGCTGTTCCAGGTAGAGCGTGCCCGAAATCGCCCCCCGCACCGGGACGTTAATGGCCGGCACGGTCAGCGAGAGGGGCACGCTGTCGCCGCTCATTTCGATCTCGAGCATGGGAATGAGCTGCAGGTCCCCGTTCCCGTTGCGCGGGTCCTGGTCGTTCAAAGCCCCCAGGTTGTCGGTGGTGGCAAAGGTAGTATCTTTGACCCGCTGAATCTGACCCTCGGCGTCCCCACCGGGCCAGTCCAGCACGTTCATGGCGTAGGAAAGGTGCGTGTCGGCGATGGGGCGGAGCTGGAAATCTACGAATACCGGCAGGCCCGCTGTCAGGTCATCCACACGGAGGCTGAAAGGATGCCCCCCGTCGAAAGGGCTGGGGTCGTCGGCGTCGTGGCGGGTCCCGCTGCGGTCCACCAGGCTATTGGGCGACAGGTCCACGCGGTCGGAGACGCCATCCCCGTCGTTGTCGTGGTCAAAGAGATCGGGCACGCCGTCCCGGTCGGTATCGGAGCAGGGCGAGGCGTCCACGGAGACGCATTCGTCGGCCTGGATGCCGTCGTTGGGATCGTCCAGGTCCCTGCAGAGGCGCACCCGCTCGTGGCACTCGACGGTATCAAGCTGACCGTCGTTGTTGGTGTCGGGGTTGTTCGGGTCGGTGTACCAATGCTTGCCGGCGGCATCCACGAAGCCTATGACCTCCACGTAATCGGTGAGGCCATCGCCGTCGCTGTCTGGATCGAGAGGGTCGGTGCCCAGGCGTAGCAGTTCCTGGCCGTCGGTCAGGCCGTCGTCGTCCCAGTCCACGTCGGCGTCGCTCGTGCCCAGGGCCTTCTCCTGCGCCTCCGTCAGGCCGTCCTGGTCCAAATCGGTCTTGGCTCTTGGGTCGTCTGTGGCCCCAAAGTCCGGGGGGAAGTTCAAAGACGGCACGTCGCTTGAGGCCAGCGTGCCGACCGGCTGAGCAACCAGCGGAGGACGTTGGGGGTCCCAATCGGAGCCAAGTAACTGCGCCTGGGAGTCGCAGGTGGCCTCGTATTCGCGTTGGCGCTGCTCTTGTTGCTCCTGCCGGGTTTGCTGGCGCTCGTAGAAGGCTTGTACCTGTTGGGCTTGCAACAGGGGCGCGACGATCATGGACAGGACCACGACCACCACAATGATCCCATAGACCTTCCTGGAAGAGCGATGGCGTACCGCCAGGAGGGGCACCGCCAAAATGGCGACCAGGAACCCGCTGTGGACGGCAGCCCGCTGCCCGTCGCGGGCGCCACCGGACAGCCCCAGGGTGGAGGTCGCCCAGGCCACAGGGTCGTCGGTGAAGCGGCCCTCGGTGACCGGGGGTGCAAAGCCGGAGAAATCGGTTTGGAGGTCGGCCTCGACCTGCTCGCCGTTGGGCTGATCGGGATAGACCAGGTGCACGGTCAGGCGCAAGGGCAAGCCCTGGCTGTCAATCCACACCTCGCCGCTGCCGGTCATGTCCCGGTACTGGCGCGCCACGTCCAGGGTCAGGCCCAGGGGCAGTTCCCCCTTTTCAGAGAGCTGGCGCTCCAACTGATCGCGAATATGGCGGGCAAACTCGGGGCCATTCACCTCGAAAGCGTAGCGAGTGAAAGAGATGGACTGGCTCCTCACGACCGGGTCTTGTGGGTTGCGGGGAGGCGGAAGGATGCGGGTCTCGGCGCCCAAGTTCGCTGACGTTTTTGGCGCCGACCAGGTAGGCCATGTGATCGTTGGCCGGTGCAAAAGCCCCTGACAGATCGTCGAGCTCTTGCCACTGCCCGCCAGCCTGGCGACCGTAGCCGTGCTCGCCCTCGATGCGCACCTCGATCCCGCTGCCAGGGTTCGAGACGCTGCCCTCCCCTTTCCACAGGCTCATCTGCATGGTGCGGACCGCCAGGTCGGTGCTGCCTTCGAGGTGGAACGTTTCCTGGCGGGGGCTGCGACCGGCGTTGGCCAGGGCCGGCGCGGGATAGGTGGTTTGCACGATTTTAGTGGTGAACCGGTAGGCGCCCATGTCGTGCACCCGTTCCCAGGCGACTTGGACCGCCCTGGCGGGGGACAATGGCTCTGGCGCGGCCCGCGTGGCCAGAGGCAGCAGGAAAAACATACTCCCCAGGAGGCAAACGGCAACTGCTTTGAAAAGAGTTCGGGATCTATGGGACAGCTTCATCGCCCTGTCTCCTTCGTCTTCCAAAAAGTGGTTCCAACTGCCGGAGGGCAGACTTGTACCGATTGCTCAGAACCGGTCATGTCAGTGGCTGGGACGATTCCCCAAAAACAGAAACCCGCCACCCCAGGGCAAAGCAGAACGGTGTGACGGGTTGTGGAACGATTCCGATCTAGTAGGCGTCATCGCCGTCTCACTCATTGCCTCAAGCTTTGCACCAACCAGGATGTCTCTTGTCAAAGATTATATCAAACATGAGTGGAAAAGGCAAGCGCGACAGGGGAGAGCGTTAAGCATTTGGGACAAGCTCCCGGAGCATCTCAGGCGGCCAGCCCAGTAACTGGCCTCGCAAGATGCGGGCGATAGGGATCTGGCTGACGTCATAGCCGGCCAGTTCCAGGGGGCACTTGCCGCCGATGCGCTACGTAAGCGAACCTCTTACCCTACTGAGTCCGGGAAGTAGTGCGTCATTTGACTCACGTCGAGCCACCGCCCGGAGCTAAACCTCCGGGCTGAAAGAGCAAAGCCCTACGGGCTAAAATCCAGCCCCGAAGGGGCTTCGCTCTCTCAGCGCGGGGACTTGCCCGCGCGGCTTGGAACGCGCGTGCCACAGAGTCCGAAATGCACATCGCTAGAC
>CAYVPU010000019.1:0-8197 GCA_964453885.1 uncultured Anaerolineae bacterium
AGGACCTTCTGCAACTCCTGGCGTCGTTTGTCGTCCAGGGGCAAGAGGGGCAGGCGCGGCGAACCGCCGTAAAAGCCCACCATGTCCAGAGCCGCCTTGAGGCCACCGACGCCAAAGCGGCTCGTGATCGCCAGGTTCACCGGCAGCATCCGCAAGTGGAGATCGCGTCCCCTCTCGATCTCTCCGGCATTGAACAGGTCGAACAATTCTACCGCCTCGTCGGGCGCCAGGTTCGCCAGGGCCAGGATGCCCCCCGTCACGCCGATGGCCAGGGAGGGATAGAAAAAGTTGGCCGAACCGGCCAACACCTGGAACGAGGGATCGGCCCGGCGGATTGTTTCGCCCATCTTGGGCATGTTGCCCGAAGTGTCCTTGACGCCAATGACGTTGGGGTGGTGTGAGAGTTCAACCAGCAGATCGGCCGACAAATCAATGCCCGTCGCTGGCGGCAGGTTGTAAATGACGATGGGGATGGGCGAGGCGTCGGCGATGGCACGGTAGTGGTTGGCCAACACGGGCGTGGTCATCTGGCTCTTGTAGTAATTGGGGTTGATGATGATGGCCGCGTCGGCGCCGACCCGGGCCGCTTTTTCGGTCAAGGCAATCGTGTTGAGCGTTGATTCGTGGGCCGTGCCGGCGATCATTAGTTTTTCGCTGGGAATGGCCCCGCGAGCCGTCTCGAGCACGTCGAGTTTCTCCCGCTCGTTGAGAAAGACGTTCTCGCCGTTGGAGCCCAGGACGATGTATCCGCTCAGCCTTGTCTGGTTCCACTTTTCGAGGTTGAGTACCATCTTGTCGTGGGCGACTTGTCCGCGCTCGTCGAAGGGTGTGACGATGGGCGTGAATACTCCGCGCAACGAGATCTGCATGTGTGTCATGATCTATTCCTCCAGTCGAATCTCGAATTCGCAGTACGGATCTCCATCCAGCACGTTGCAGGTGTGAATCAGTTCGGCGCGAGGATTGAACGCCCGGTACTTGGCCTGGTCTACGTAACAGTACATGCGTCCCAACTCCTCGGCGCCCAGTTCTTTCCACACAGCAGCAAGGGGACAGTACAGCACGCGACTCCGTGGGCCGTGCTCCGTCTCGGCTACCGTTCCTTCCCATCCGACACTGGGCAGTTCAGGGTATTTGTGATAGTTCTCGACTTTATTACTCAGCCCCATCTCTTTCACGCCCTGGCGCACCGACCTTCCAACGTGCTGTCCGTAGCGCCGTATCGCCTCTGAGGTAAGAGCCCTGGCGTCTTTCTCGCCCAGATGCTCGATGAGGGTGGTGACAAAGTAATAATGGAGCAAAGCAGTTCGCCGGGCCATCCGTCGGACGTCCTGCACGCATTGCTCACGGGGCATGGTCTGATCGGATTCACTCATGACTGTGTCCTTTCTCTTCCCACTGATTTTTGGTATCATCTCAATATTCCGGGGCAATTTTTACCACGGAGACACGGAGGGCACAGAATTTTCTTATTTTTCTCCGTGTTCTCTGTGTCTCTGTGGTGAGGATGACAGATGACGAAATGTTTACACCTACTTATTGAGAAGATACGATTTTTGTGACTGATTCTACCACAAGTCAGATCGGATAGCAAACTCTATGAGAATTGCTGCTAAAAACCTCGGTCGCTACACATAGGAACAAAATGGTGGTATAATCAGGTGGTTGGGCGTCAGAGGTGCAAGTAGTAGAAAGGCTGGTTATGAGATCCCGTCGAAAAGTTTGGGTGTGGTTGCTGGGCCTGGCGCTGGTCGTGCTGCTGGTAGCAGCTTGTGCCAGCCATACACCGGTGGCGCCGACGGCGACGCCAACGACTCTAGTGCCTGCAACCCAGCCTCCACCCGTGGCTACCCTCACCCCGACGCCAACAGTGCCCGAGGACACCGTCACGCCGTCTCCTACACCTACGCCTACGTCTACGCCAACGTCAACGCCTACGCCTACTGGCACGCCTACTTTCACGCCAACGCCAACGCCGACTCCATCCCCGTCCCCTACCTCTACCCCTACGCCTACGCCCACACCTCTGCCCGACGCGCGTCTACGACTGGGCCGCATCTTTTACAAGCAGGGCATCTATGCGGCCGCCATCGAACAGTTCCAGGCCCTGCTGGCCGATCCGGGGGAAAGACCCGACGAGGCGACGGAAGCGCACTATCGTCTGGCGCAATGTTACTGGCTCAACGGCGACCCGTCGTCCGCAGTGGTCACTTTTCAGGGCTTTCTGGATGCCTACCCCGACGATTCGCGCCGGCCGGCGGCACATTTCCAACTGGCCGAGGCACACGCTGCCCTGGGGGAATGGGAGGCCGCTGTCAAAGGCTACCGCGCCTACCTGGCTGAGCGCGACGTCATCGCCGGTGTCGTCCACGAGCGGATCGGCGATGCCTACGTGCAAGCCGGTGACGACGAGCAGGCCCTGCAAAGCTATCAGGAGGCGTTGGACAGTGCACCTTATCTCGATCAGATCCTGGCCCTGCGGAAAAAAGTGGCCGAGATCCACACCCACGGCGAAGCTTATGATCTGGCCGTCGCCCAATACGAGAAGAGCCTGGAATCGGCTCAGTTGAGCGCCTACCGCGCCCAGATCGAGTACCTGATGGGACAGACTTTTTCTCTGGCGGGCGACGCCGACGCTGCCTTCCGTCACTGGGGTCGGGCGGTGGACCTCTACCCCAAAGCACACCACGCCTACCTCTCGCTGGTCGAATTGGTCAACGCCGGCGTTGAGGTAGACGAGTTCCAGCGAGGTATGGTAGACTATTACGCCGGTGTCTACGGGGCGGCGGTGCAGGCCCTCTATCGCTACCTGGAATCGGATGCCACTGAGCGCCGCCAGGAGGCCCGTTACTACATTGGGCGAGCCTATCATCTCTCGGGCAACTATCGTCTGGCCATAAACGAGTACGATACCCTCATTGCCGCCTACCCCAACAGCCCCGTGGCTGCCGATGCCTGGCTGGAGAAAGCCCGTTCGCTGGACGCGCAGGGCCGTACCGGCGACGCAATAGAGGTACTGCAAGCGTTCGTCAAAGCACGGCCCGAACATGAACTGGTCCCCGATGCCCTGTGGAGTGCGGCACAATTGCACGAGGACATGACCACCTGGGCTGACGCGGCGGTCGCCTATCGCCAACTGCAACAGAACTATCCGGCCAGCGATCGCGCCGGCGAGTCGCTGTTCCGCGCTGGCCTGAGCCACTTTCGTCTGGCCGATTACCAGGCCGCCATTGAGGACTGGCAGGCACTCGCCGCAGAATATGCCACTTCGGACCGCCTTTCCGCAGCGCGGTACTGGTTGGGCAAAGCGTACAGCGCTCTGGGCGACGACGTTCAGGCGGACAAATTGCTGGAATTAACAGCAAAATCATCTTCCTTTTTGCCCGATTACTACACCCTCCGCGCCCGCCATCGCCTGGCGGCCTCCAGGACCGAGGCAGGGGCCAGTCTCTCTGTCGAAGGCTGGCCTTCCGCTCAACCAAATCTCCTGCTGGCTTTCGACGAATCGGCTGCCCAGGCTGAGGCCGAAGCCTGGTTGCTGACTTGGGCCGACCCCGTCGGGGAGGTAGACGCTCTCGGCATCCTGGCCCAGGACCCACGCTATCAACGCGGCGTGGAGTACCTGACCCTCGGGCTTGGCTCAGCGGCGCTGGATGAATTCAAGATCATGCGAGTGGCCCGCGAGGACGAGCCGTTGGTCATGTACGGGCTGGCGCTCGCGACCCGAGAGTTGGGCGTCTACCAGACCTCCATCCTCTGTGCGCTCCGGGTCGTGCACCTTGCACCTGGGCGCACCGTCGGCGACGCACCTCGCTTTCTTCAATATCTGGCCTATCCGATTTATTTTGACGACCTCGTGCTGGCCGAGGCAGCGACCCACAACCTCGATCCGCTACTGGTCTTTGCTTTGATCCGGCAGGAGAGCCTGTTTGAACCAGGAGTACGCTCCTATGCCGCGGCCGTTGGGTTGATGCAAATCATTCCTTCCACCGGCGAGTGGATCGCCCTCCGCCTGGGGTGGGACGACTTTGGGCCGGCCCACCTGACGCGGCCCTACCTCAACGTGCACTTTGGAACGTGGTTTCTGGCCCAGGGACTTGACACTTTTCAGGGGGATGTCTTTGCCGCTCTGGCGGCTTACAATGCTGGCCTCGCTGCGCCTGGCCGCTGGCTGGATGTCGCCGATGGCGATCCTGACCTTTTTGTGGAAACCATTGACTACTCGCAGACGCTTCATTATGTTCAGTTGATCTACCAGCATCACACCCTTTATCGTCAGATCTACCAGTCAGGCTCTTGAGCCTTCATTGCGAAACTGTATCCCAAATGAAACCTCTGTGATGGTCAGTCACGCCCGTGGCCTATTGCATTAAGTCCTCAAAGATGGTATAATGTTATCGTCAATTATTCATGGGACTTACGATAGAATATGGTGGCAAGAGAGCAATGACTGTCGTGAGTGAGACGATCAAACTGCTTCTGGCGCCCCCAGGTGGACTGGTCTATCACCTTCTGGTCCTCTTTGCCCTGGAAGCAATTCTAGGCATGGCCGTGGGGGCCTGGCAACGTCGCCGCGCTGGAGAGCCAGAGGAGATCTCTGGCGTCTTTGTCGCGGCTGCGGTAGGGATACTGCTGGCCCGGTTGGTTCTGATCACCGTGGCGCTGGCCGGTTTGTCGGAAACACGTTCAACTGTGGGTGTCATCCCCCTCCTGGAGCGGGCGCTGAACACAGCGGTCACAGTGTTTCTGGTATGGGCCTTGCTGCCGTGGGGACGCTCCCGGAACCTGTCGTGGCTCTTTCCATGCCTGGGCCTTGCGGGCACGGCCATCGCTTTTGTCTTGTTCCTCCCCACCTGGCAGGGCGACTTGGTCGCCAATCCGTCACTGGTCTACAACGGTAGCTGGCAAGAAGCCATTTGGATCGTGGCGCAACTGGTTTTGTTAGGGCTTGCTGTGATGGGCCTGCTTTGGCGACGAGGCCGGGAGTGGGGCCTGCCGTTAGCCGTGTTGTTGTTCCTGGCTGCTGGTCACGTTCTGCAATTGCTGTCGCCAGACCTCACCGTCCATGTGGCTGGATGGGAGCGCCTGGCTCAATTGATAGCCTTTCCCCTGCTGGCCGTGGCCATTTATCGCCGCGTGATAGGTGATCTGAGCTGGCGAGCCCGCGAGTTGGAACAAGTCAGCCATGATTCCTTGAGCCAGATTGCCGGGCTGATCTATCTGATCGAGAGCGGCCAACGGACGGTGGCCTCGCTGGATATGGCGGATGTTTTGGCCCGCGCAGTGCGAGAGGTCGTGCGCATCCTCAAGGTGGACATCTGTGGATTGATCTTCCCGGTGGACGATGCGCTGGGCAGAGCCAGTCTGGCGGCTGTTTACGACCCGCAAAGCCAGGGCACAGCTAACGTCGTCAAGTTTAGACTGGCGGAGCATCCAGCGCTAGAGCACGCCATTAAACGCAAGAAGCAAATCGCGATAGATGGAACGGCCAATCACGCCCATGTGACGGGGCTATACGTTCTTATGGGCAGCATCGACGTCGGCCCGCTACTTGTCCAGCCACTACTCTGTAACAGCACGGTCATTGGCGTATTGCTGCTGGGCAACCCCTCTTCCCGGAGGCAATTCACCAGCAGCCAACAAAAGTTGTGCCAGGCTCTGAGCCGTCAGGTGGCAGTGGCCATCGAGAATGCCCGTCGCTACCAGGCCAGCCAGGCTGCACTGGAAACACTAAAGGTCCAACTCCAAGAACGTCAGAAAGGGCACCAGCGAATTCAAGCGGCACTGAAATCCCAGCTTCAGCAGAGCAAAGAAGATGCCACCCACTTTGCCCGTCGGCTAGACGAGATGACGGGCCACATCAAGCGAGAGCGACAGAGCGCAGAGAGCCTGGCCAAGCAACTTCAACAGGTTGAAGAGGAGCGCGCTCAGCTCGAAGCGCAAGTAAGCCGGGCCCGCCAGGAATTCCATTCCCTGCAACAGCAGGTGGCTGATGGCCCGGGCGCTCGCGCGGTATTGGAGACCCAGCTGGCCCGGGCCAGTGACCAGATCTCTCAGATGGCCCTGAGACTGCGCCAGCAGCAAAGCCGCATCTCCGTGGCCGATGTTGTGCTCGATGCACTCTCGGTCGGGTTCTTGATTACCGACAAAGACGGCCGCATTAAAGAGGTCAATGCTGTCGCTGGGCAACTCCTGGCGCAGCCGGTGCAGCGAATGGTGGGCCGGCCCATCGGTGAAATCTGCGATGACGTTCGCTGGAGAGACGGACTCGAGCAACTTTTCGGCGGTCAGACAGCCACTTCTGAAGCAAAGCCAGACGTTTCCCTCACTATGGATAGGGAAGGCCATCCGTTGGCGGTGAGTCTGCGGGTCCTGCACAGCGAAAATGGAACATTTGCTGGCGTCATAGCCGTGCTGGGGGAGCCGATAGAAGCCAAAGACGCACGGCAAGCCAGAGACAGGTTCCTGGGCGCGTTGGCGCAGGAGCTTCGCACGCCCATGACCTCCATTACCGGTTACATCGATCTGTTGCTGGGCGAGTCGGTGGGCGTTATCGGCGAAATGCAACGCAAGTTCTTGCAACGTGTCAAAGCCAATATCGAACGCATGGGGGCCATGCTCAACGATCTCATCGGTGTGACCGCTATTGATAGCGGTCAGCTTTACCTCGAGCCAGAATTGATAGATTTGGAGGACGCCATCCAGGAGGCCATTGTCGGTGCTCGGGCCCAGGTGGAAGAAAAGGACCTCACCCTGAAACTGGGCCTGGAGCTAGATGTGGGAACCGTCGAAGTGGATCCCAATGCCTTTCAACAGATCGTGGGTAATCTGATCAGCAACGCTTGCAAAGTATCGCCTGCCAGCAGTGAAATAGGCATCAAGGCAAATTACCGGGTTGAGGATCATGCCACGGGAGTGGCGCGCCTGGTGATTTCGGTCACCGATTTGGGAGGGGGCATTGCGCTGCAGGATCAGCCCCGCGTCTTTGACCGCTTCTATCGGGCTGAGCAGGCCCTGATTGCCGGTCTGGGTGAGACTGGCGTGGGTCTCTCCATCGTCAAAGCCCTGGTCGAAGCGCACAACGGCCAGGTCTGGCTAGAGAGCGAGATGGGTCGGGGCAGCACTTTTGCCTTTGCCCTCCCCGCCGCTGCTTTCCCACAAGATGTGTCGGTGGAGAACGAACTCTTGCCATTACCGGGGGGGTAAGAGGAGGTGTAGTCATGTCCAACGCCAACGGCCCTCAGGCCCAACGAACCAGCTCTCCCCGCCGCGTTCTAGTGACGATCTTGACGGTGCTGGTCGTGGTCGTCACGGTGCTGGCCGCCAGTATTCTGACTCTCCTCGACCGGCCGCCGAGGCCAACAGTTGTAGTGGTGGATACGCCCACCCACGGTCCCATCAAAAGTCCGACGTCACCTCCTGTTGCTGGGACAAGCCCGACGCCCACTGCCACCCGGTCACCGATGCCCCCTTCCCTTACAGCCACGCCCACACCCCGGCCGACGGTTACCCCCACCGCACTGTGTGTCCATCCCGCCAACTGGCTACTCTATGCCGTGCTGGAAGGGGATACCTTGCAGAGCCTGGCCCTACGCCACGGCATTTCTGTCCAATTCCTGGTACAGGCTAACTGCCTGGACAGCCAGACGATTCTGCCAGGCCAGGTTATCTGGGTGCCGCCCCCTTACGTGACACCGACCCATACTGTGCTACCTACTTCCTGCGGGCCGCCGGTGGGCTGGAAACAATACACCGTTCAGCAGGGAGACACGCTCTACTCGCTGGCGCAGTACTGTCACACCACCGTGCTGGCCATCAAGCAAGCCAACTGCCTCACCAGCAACATCATCGTTGCGGGGCAAAGACTATGGCTGCCGTGCTTGCCTGTCACTGCGACGCCGTGGCCTACGGTGACGCCTACCTTCACGCCGACAGGGACACCTATGCTGACTCGAACGGCTACGCCAACCGAGACACCCATGCCGACACCTACCGATACCAGCGAAGTCTCGCCGCTACCGACACCCACCGGCACGCCTACGGCCACGCCCACAGACACACCAACGTTGCCTACCGACACGCCCACGGCTACATCTACAGACACACCGGCGCTGCCTACCGGCACGCCCACGGCCACGTCTACAGACACACCGGCGCTGCCTACCGACACGCCCACGGCCACGTCTACAGACACACC
>CAYVPU010000019.1:8297-23582 GCA_964453885.1 uncultured Anaerolineae bacterium
CAGACACACCGGCGCTGCCTACCGACACGCCCACGGCCACGTCTACAGACACACCAGCGCTGCCTACTAACACGCCTACGGCTACGCCTTGAGTTGTACACAGGAGAGGATCAATGGCTATCGAGTATCCTGATATTATGGGCGACTATATAGATGCCCGGCAGCGGTTCGATATTGGTGGACTGCACTACATCTGCACCCTGGAGCCTGTCACCATTCCACCGGGCGGAAGGACAGAACTCCTTTTCCTGGTGCAGTCGGCTTTGGACGTGTCGCTGGAAGCTGCCCTTCGAGTGGATTTACCGGCTCGCACCGGTCGTTTGGGGCGATCTGTTGAATTTAGGATGACCCAGCCGGAGCTCCGCGTCAATTTCGCCGCGGGCGAGGTGGGCTTGCTGCACGTCCCCCTGACGTGCGCGCCCGATACACCGAACGGAAAATATGACATCAAAGCGACATTCAAAGCCGTGGACAGCGGCCCAGGCCAGTTTGTTCGCTCTACCCGCAGACATGGGCGGCTTGGCAAATCGCTAATCCGCGATCCGGTAGGCCTGGGAATAGCGCCAGTCATTGGCGTGGGTTACGTGGCCGAGCCCCAGACGCGCCAGTCCTTCCAGCTGGAAGTGGTGGGGGATCCAGAGACAGAAAAAGTAGACCTTTCACCCAGCTTTGACACCCTGTGGACGCCCGAGGAGATGCGATGTCAACACACGGCCCATCGTGAGGTGTCAGATCGGCGCCCCTACATTCTATCCAAGCTGTCGGCCGACGCCCTCTATGCAACATTGTGGCAGGAAAGCCAGTCGTTGTTTAAAGACGCCGGCTTGCCGTTGCGGGTGGGTGAAGCCATCTTTTTGGTCAGAATTCTCACTCATACTGCCATAACGTTTCTTAACAAAGGGGACTGGTATGATGCTCTACTGGTACCCATGTGGATGGCGGCGAGTCGCGACGATCTGCCTACCGGCGATGCACTTTGGGTCGTGACCCAGGTAGGCTACGAGCATCTTTTGCGGTTGAGCGCAGCTACGAGTTTTGGATTGATAGACCGGGCCCTGGGCCGCGAGGCGTGGACCAACGAGGAGCAACGGGGTGTCATAGACCTGCTGTCTAACACAGTCTGCCAGGGCCAAGGAACGCTGCCGCCAGAGTTTCTCTACCTGCCCTTGATATTGGGCGGCCTGACGGTGGCCAGGGAACTCGAGATGCCCGAGGAAGACCTGCACCATAGCCTGCAATTACTCGCCCAGGCGCATCGAGACCGCGCTGACGTCTTTGAGGGGGAATTGGCATTGGTCAACGACTTGTTTGAACAATTGATGCTAAAAGCCCGACGGTAGTACGCAGAGTAAACATGACCCAGACAAAAGATGCACGCACCCACCAAGATCACATTGCTGCCCTGCTGGCACTCCGAGAGATAGCCCAAAACCTGGCAGCAGAGTTGGACCTGGAAACACTGCTGGAACGGATCATCGAGGCTGCCGTAGAGGTGGTGCAAGCATCGGCCGGTTCGCTGTTGATATGGGACGCCTTGAACAACGATCTGGTCTTTGCTGTGGCAAAGGGTGGCGGCGGACAGACCTTGATCGGTCGCCGTATGCCAGCCTACAAAGGCATCGCAGGTTGGGTGCTGTCCAGACAGCGCCCGGCCATTGTCCACAATGTCTCGCAGGATCCTCGTTTCTTTGGTGCCATAGACGAGAGTCTGGGCTTTCACACCAGCTCGCTGTTGGCGGTCCCCCTGGTTGCCAAAGGGGAGACCATCGGCGTGCTGGAAGTGCTGAACAAAGCATCGGAGCAGCCTTTCGACCAGCAAGACGTTGAGTTACTCATGGCCCTGGCAGGTCAGGCAGCCGTAGCCATCAAGAACGCGCGGCTCTACCGGCAGGTGCGAGAAGAGCGGGATCGCATCGTCGCCCTGGAAGAACAGGTGCGCAAAGACCTGGCCCGCGAGGTCCACGATGGCCCGGCCCAAATGCTCTCCGCCATTATCATGCATCTCAACGTCATCAGAGAGATGGTCACCCGCAACCCCGAGCAGGCCGCCGAAGAGGTCATTCTGGTGCGAGGAACGGCCTCCAGGGCGCTGCAGCAGATCCGCAACATGATCTTTGAGTTACGACCCGTTATTCTTCAAACCCAGGGTCTGATCGCTGCGCTGCGCACTTGTGTGAGACGGCTGCGCGAAGCAGAGGGCATGACAATCCACGCCGAACTGGAAGATTGGCCGGAGCGCCTGCCAGCCAGGATCGAAGAAATTTGTTTTGCCATCATCCAGGAAGCGTTGACCAACGTCAAAAAGCACGCTGAGGCCAGCAACACGTGGTTGCAAGTGACCCGGCAGGATGCCCGTCTGATGGTTGACATTCGCGACGACGGCAAAGGCTTCGAGGTGTCTCGCCTGGAGGTCCTGGAGGCCCAGGAAGGTCACCTGGGGTTGTTGAACATGCGCGAGCGAGCCGAAATGGTTGGTGGTGAGCTAGCCATTCACTCTCAGCCTGGCTGGGGCACTCGTGTCACGCTGAGTGTCCCCCTGTCCGATCTTCCGGCCGCCGGCCAGTCGCGGGTTACGGGCCTTCTTCAAATACCGGAAAACGGATCACTCTCTTTGGGACCGGAAACAAGACAAGTCTCATAAAGTGTATCCTGCCCCCCTGTTTCTTTGTCTCCCTCTTTCCATTATTTGCCAGATTCGGTGACTGATGGTATAATCTCCCAAGTTTTGTTTGCGGACTAGCGAAACTTTGCCTGAAACCGGTGAGTGCCTATTACCCGGTGGAACCCCAATCCTCACCCCAACAGGCAGCAGGAAACAAAGGGAACATCGATTCAGAGAGGAGTCGATTTCAAGATGACCAAGCTCAGCAGACGGACGTTCCTCAAGCTGGCCGGTACAGGAGCCGCAGCTACCACCCTCTATGCGCTCAAGCGCCAGTACGGTATCCTCCACGCTCTGGTTCACACCACCCAAGGACCAGTCCTCCCGGAAGAAACATTGGTGCCCGGCGTCTGCCGGATGTGCCCCGGTGGATGTGGTCTGGTGGCGCGTGTGGTGAATGGCCGGGTGGTCAAGCTTGATGGCAACCCCCTGCACCCCAGCAACGAGGGCAAGCTCTGCCCCAAAGGCCAGGCTGGGCTCCAGGCGCTCTACGACCCGGACCGGCTGCACGGCCCAATGCGTCGCACAGGTGAACGCGGCTCCGGGGGATGGGAAGCCATCACCTGGGATGAAGCGTTCTCGGAGGTGGTCGCCAGGCTGGGAGAGATGCGGGCCGCGGGCCACCCGGAGGGCCTCATCTTTCTCCACGATGGTAAAGGCGGCCCCACCGCCGATCTCATCGCTCGCTTTTGCCAGGTCTTTGGCACCCCCAACAACGTAGCCGCGCCGCACTCTTACCGCGCCGATGGCTCCCCGCTGGCCCACCTTCTGACTCAGGGCTGGGCCGAACACGCCGCCTACGACTGGGAAAATACCAACTATGTCATCTTTTTCGGCGGCGCGTTCCTGGAAGCCTGGTTACCTCTGCCCCGATCCCTGCGCGCCTACGCCCGCCTGCGCCGGGGTCGCCCCGGCGTGCGGGCCAAAATCGTGCAGGTCGAAAGCCGGGCGTCCATCACTGCCACCAAAGCCGACGAGTGGCTGTGTGTCAATCCCGGCACCGAAGGCGCGCTGGCGCTGAGTTTGGCCCACGTCATCGTGCGCGATGAATTGTACGACGCCGGGTTCGTGAGCCAGCACACTTTTGGCTTTGAGGATTGGACGGACGCCGGCGGGCAGACCCACACCGGCTTTCGCACGCTAGTATTGCGCGATTACGCGCCGGGCAGCGTGGCGCACGAGACCGGCATCCCCGCCGAGACCATTGACCGTATCGCCCGCGAGTTTGCCATCGCGCGGCCGGCCGTCGCCGCCGGAGACGTGAGCGGCAGCACCGATAGCCTCTACGCCCAGTGGGCCATCCACTGCCTGAACGCACTCGTCGGCTCGATAGACACCCCCGGCGGCGTGCTGCGGCAGCGTCAGCCCCCCCTGGCCGATTGGCTGGCCGTCGAACCCGACGAGGCCGCGCTCGCTGGCCTGGCCCAGCCTCGACTGGATGGCTCCGGCACTGTTCGCTTCCCGCTGGCCCAGGACGTGGCCCCGGCATTGGCCCAGGGCATCGCGGTGGCGGCGCAGGCTCCCGGTGCGCTGTTCCTCTATCACGCCAACCCACTCTACGACTATCCGACCGCCGGGTGGGACGAGGCGCTGGCCCGCATCCCGCTCGTCGTCAGCTTTGCCCCCTACCTGGACGAGACCAGTGTCCACGCCGATTTGCTCCTGCCCGATTGCACCTTTCTCGAAAAGTGGTTCTACGAGCCGCTGGCGCCCAGCATCGGCGTGCCGGCCGTAGCGCTGGGCCGGCCGGCCATCGAGCCGCTCTACGACACGCGCAACACCGGCGACGTGCTCATTGCGCTGGCGCAGGCCGTGGGCGGTAGTGTGGGCGACGCCTTTCCGTGGTCGAGTTTTCAGGCCGCGATCCAGACCCGGCTCAAGGGACTTTTTGACTCTGCTCAAGGTGTGCCCAGGCGCGATACATTCGACGAGTTCTGGGCCGAGCTCAAGGCGCGGGGGGTGTGGTACGTGCCCGATTACGAGACCGGTCAGTGGGATCAAGTGTTGCTCACCCCTTCGGGCAAATTCGAGTTCTATTCGCAGACCCTCAAGCAAGCCCTGGGCAGTGGTGACGATGAAAAGCTGCTGCCGCGCTGCCAGCCCCCGCGCTTTGCCGGCGACGAGGGCGAATACCCGTTGCACCTGGTCAGGTTCCCGCTGGTGACCACCGGGCAGCGCTGGAGCGCCAATCTGCCCTGGCTGCAAGAGACCTATGGCCTGCACATGCACGCCATGTGGGAGAATTGGGCCGAACTCAACCCCCACACCGCCGATGAACTCGGCATCCAGGATGGAGACCAGGTGTGGGTGGAATCGCCCGTGGGCCGCATCCAACTGAAAGCGCGTCTGTGGCCGGGGATTCACGAGCACGTGGTCGGCATCCCCGAAGGACAGGGCCACACCGCCGGAGGACGCTACGCCGAGGGCCACGGCGCGAATCCCAATGAGCTGCTCGTCCCCGAATTCGACCAACTGAGCGGCGAGCTTGTCCATCGCGCTACCCGAGTTCGGGTTTACAAAGCCTGAGCCATCGAGATTGGAGGATAGGATAGTATGCCACGTTGGGGAATGGTGATTGACCTGGATAAATGTACCGCCTGCCAGGCGTGTACCGTTGCCTGCCAGGCCGAGAACAACGTGCCCTTCGCCGGGCCGGATGAGGCTGCGCTGGGCCGCTCCAAGCACTGGCACGACGTGATGGCCGAGGTAAAAGAGGAAGGCGAGTACCCCGATCTTTACGTGCGTTTCATCCCCCGCCCGTGTATGCACTGCGAAGATCCGCCGTGTGTGAAGGTCTGTCCGGTGGGTGCGACCTACGTGGACGACGAGGGCCTCGTGCGGATGGACTATCAGCGCTGCATCGGCTGCCGCTACTGTACCACCGCCTGTCCCTACACCATCCGCTACTATAATTGGTACGCCCCCGAATTCCCCGAGCCCTACGAACAGCACCTTACTCCAGGAGTGCCCCTGCGTCCGGTGGGGGTGGTGGAAAAGTGCACATTCTGCTTCCACCGGCTGGAGCGTGCCAAACATGAGGCGGCGGCCAAAGGGCGCGAACTCACCGATTCAGAGTTGGTGCTGCTGCCGGCCTGCTGCCAGGCCTGTCCCGCCTCGGCGCGTTACTTTGGCGACCTGGACGACCCGGAGAGCACGGTATCACGGCTGGCCCGCAGCCCCCGCGCCTTCAAATTGCTGGAAGACCTGGGCACCGAGCCGAAAGTGATCTACCTGGGGGAGGAGAGATGGTAATGAAGCAAGAGGTCTTCAAGGAAGATGCCACACTGTTCGAACCGCTGATTCGCACCGGCAGGGGATTCTACATCACGGTGGCCGTGCTGGTGATCCTCATTGCCTGTGGTGCTTATGCCCTTGTTCGCCAGTGGGTCCTTGGCCTGGGCGTCACCGGTATGAACAGGCCCGTCTTCTGGGGGGTGTACATCGTCAACTTTGTCTTCTTTATCGGCCTGAGCCACGCCGGCACTCTGGTCTCGGCCATTCTGCGTATCGTGAAGGCGGAATGGCGGCGGCCCTTCACCCGTGCCGCCGAAGCGGTGACGGTCTTCAGCCTGCCCTTCGGAGCGCTCAGCATCATCCTTGACATGGGCAGGCCCGACAGGCTGTTGAACTTGATCTCCCACGGACGCTTCCAGTCGTCTATCCTTTGGGACGTCACCTGCGTTCCACTTTACCTGCTGTCGAGCGTTTTCTACTTTTACCTGGCCCTCATCCCGGACATCGCCATGTGCCGCGACCGGCTGGACGTAGGCCCGCTCCGCGCCAGACTCTACAGGTTTCTGGCCCTGAACTGGACTGGCACCGAGTACCAGTACCGCCGGCTGGATCGGTTGATGAACATCATGGCCGTGTGGCTGACCATACTGGTGGTCATCGTGCATACAGTGGTGTCCTGGATCTTTGGGATGACCATCGTCCCCGGCTGGCACAGCGCCATCATCGGCCCCTATTTCCTGTGCGGGGCCATATTCTCCGGGGTGGGCGCGGTGATCATCACCACCGTCATCTTGAGGCGCGTCTACCATTTGGAGGACTATATCAAGCCCGTCCACATCAATGCCATGTCTCTGTTCCTCCTCTCTTTGTCCCTGGTGTGGTTCTACTTTACTTTTGCAGAGTACTTTACCACCTTCTATGGGAACGAGCCTGCGCACATGGTTGTCTTCAACGCCAAGTTCTGGCAAGAGTTCTCGCCCCTGTTCTGGTTGATGGTCGTCTTTTGCTTCGTGATCCCTGTGGTCATCCTGAGCAATCCCAAGACGCGCACCATCGCTGGCACGGTGGTCGTCTCCGTTTTCGTCAATGTCGGCATGTGGCTGGAGCGTTACATCGTTATCATCCCCTCCATGGCGCGACCGAGGATGGGCGGCATCGGGAGTTACACGCCCACCTGGACCGAGTGGGCCATTACCATTGCCTGTTTCGCCTTTTTCATCCTGCTCTACGTGTTGTTTACTAAACTCTTTCCGGTCATAGCCGTCTGGGAGGTGCACGAGGCCCGGCATCAAAGCATCCCTGAGGTAATGGAGCGGGTGAGATCGTACATACCGGGAGCTACGGCGAGTCCGTTGCCGAAGGAAGATTAACAGAGGAGGCCTGCGATGGGAGAAGGTGGGATCATTATCTTGGTGGTGATGGCGGTCGCATTCGCCATATTTCTCTTGATGCTGATTTGGCTGATGCAACCGGAGAAGAAGGGCTAGCTCGGTGATGAACCAATGGCTTGACATAGCGGCAGCAGTGGCGGCCGAGTTGGCCTGACGGGAAGGCAGGCCCATGTCCGTAGCCAACTATACGCTGTGCTGGCCCAGGCCTTCCGCAAGCCGGAGGTAGCGCCGGAGGAGAATGAAGAGGATTCACTGACCCAGGTTCTGCTTTTTCACCCGGCTCTGCGTGTTGTTTGCCAAATTCTTCCCCATCGTCTCGGTGTGGGAATTGGAGGAGCTTGAGCAATGAAATCATCCACGACAAACATCCGTTGGCTGCTGGCCCTTGGGCTGGCCGGCGTGCTCGTCCTGTTCGTTGCCCTGGCAACGAGCGCCCAGCCACCCATCCCGCATCCAATTGAGGAGGATGGCACCTCGTTTGAGGATTGCGTGGGCTGCCATCGGGCGGGGATAGATGACGCGCCGCTCCTGGCCGCCGACCACGCCCAGCATGACAACGGCGATTGCCGCAACTGTCACGCTACCACGGGGATGGATGCCCCTCTGGTGAACCATCCGGTGGAAGGCTGGACCGACTGCCGGGGCTGTCACGAGCGAGCGACAGAATACGAGGACATCCCCAGCATCGTGGATTCCGACTATGATCACGGCATCTACTTTGGCCAGACTTGTTTGAGTTGCCACCCGGTGGCTGACGAGTTCCCCGCCGACCAGTCCCCCATCGGCTGCGGAACGTGCCATCCGGAGAGCGTGCTGGCCGAGACGGTGCACAATGGTCCTGATCGCTGGATTGACTGCGTGGACTGTCACGAGGGTGCCGGGCATTACCCTCACGACCTGGAACTCATGCCCACCCGCAACGAGGATTGCCTGGCCTGCCATTACGACCTCCAGGGCTATGTACATTCGACGCGGCCCGACAAGCGGTTCTACAGCCTGAACGATCACATTGGCCGCTCCGCACCGCACGCCAGCGTGGACTGCGCCGCCTGCCACCTCGAAATTGCCACCGTCGAGCGCGATCACGACAGCGGGCGCATCCACGTTTTGCTGCCCCACACGCCGGGCGAAGCGCCCGACAGCCCGGAACTGGCGATGGTGGGCCGCGAGGTAGATTGCCTTCGCTGCCATGCCTCCGACAAGCCGGTGAGCGCACCGGCGGCCGAGTTGCCACCGCGCAGCCTTCTCTGCCTGGGCTGTCACGATGCCTCGCTGGTGATCAAAGATGCTTTCTCCTGGTTTGGGCTAGGTTTGTTTGGGCTGGGGATGCTGCTGGTGGCCTCCATCTGGGTGCAGGGCGGCGTGGGGCGCGGCCAGGTCTCGCTCCCGCGCCGGATCGGGCGCATCATCCTCGCCGTGCTCGACTTTGTCTTTTCGATCCGACTATTCAAATTCCTTTGGTCATTCCTGGTGGACGGTCTCCTGCACCGGCGGTTGCTGCGCGAAAGTCTCTCGCGCTGGCTCACCCACGCCCTAATGTTCTGGGCCTTTGGCGCGCGGATGTTGCTGGGCGTGGCCACCTGGCTGCTGGCCTGGGTAGCACCCGTCAGCCCGCTGACCCAGGCATTGGTGAACAAGAACGCGCCGGGCATCGCCCTACTTTACGATCTGTTGGCTCTGTTGGTCATCGTCGGCGCGGCGCTGGCGCTCATCCGGCGCTACGTCAAACGCGATGAGCAACTCATCAGCGGCGGGCAGGACGCTGTGGCCATTGCCCTGCTGGGGAGCATTTTCCTGCTAGGGTTCGTGGTCGAGGGCGCGCGCATCGTCGTCACCGACCTGCGCCCTGGGCTGGCTGCTTTTTCCTTCATCGGCTATCCCATCTCGCTGCTGTTCGATCTGATCCCGCTGTCGTGGCCCGCCGTGTACCCCTGGCTGTGGTACGCCCACATGGTGTTGGTAGTCGCGTTTGTGGCCTACCTGCCGTTCAGCAAGTTCTTCCACATTCTGATCAGCCCCTTGATGGTGGCCGTCAATACGGCTCTAAAAGAGCACTAGCTCACTGGAGAGACCCTATGCCCAAACTCAATCTATCGTTTTTCACGGTCAAACAGTTGGTGGAACTCGATTCGTGCACCCGCTGCGGCGAGTGCGTCAAAGCATGCCCCACCTACGTCGAAATCGAGAACGAAGAGATTACTCCCCTCATAAAGATCGAGCGCCTGCGTTCGTTTGCGCGCGGGCAGGCCGCTCCGCTCATCGGCTGGCTGTTCGGCCATCGTCCCCCCACGGAGGAAACTATCAAATCGTTTTCCACGGGCACCTTTGACTGCACCCTCTGTGGGCGCTGCAACGTTGTCTGCCCGGTGGGGATTGACACCCGTCCACTCTGGATCGCCATGCGCGAGCAACTGGTAGGGTTGGGTGAGTACCCGGCGGCCTTTGATCATCTCCTGGAGACAGTGAGCGAAAACCACAACATCTCCGGTGACCCCAACGAAAACCGGCTAGGCTGGACGGCTAACATGGACACCGTGCCGGAGGGATTGGATCGCAAAGAAGGCGCAGAAATCGTCTATTTTATGGGTTGTGTGGCTCCCTTCTATCCTATGGTCTATGGCGTGCCGCAGAGCTTTGTATCTCTCCTGGGCAAAGCGGGCGTCAGCTATACCACTATGGGCGGTGAAGAACATTGCTGCGGCTTTCCGTTAGTCATCGCGGGTATGGGCAAGCACGCCCACGATATGATACGCCATAACGTCGAAACCGTCCGCGCTATGGGGGCCAAAAAGCTGGTGGCTGCCTGCCCGTCCTGCTATCACACCTGGAAGCACGACTATCCCAAAATCCTGGGCGAACCCCTTGGTTTTGAGGTGCTGCACGAGACAGAACTCCTGGCCGACCTGATAGCGGCCGGCGCGTTCGACCTGAATCCGGTGAACAAGGTGGTGACCTACCACGACCCATGTGACCTGGGGCGCACCAGCGGCATCTATGACCAGCCGCGCCAGATCATTGAGGCCATTCCCGGCATTACCTTTGTCGAGATGCAAGACAACCGGGAGAACTCGCTCTGCTGTGGTGGCGGCGGCGATGTGGAGATGGCCAACGCTGAAACTACCTGGGCTGTCGCCGGCACTCGGATGCGTCAGGCCGAGGAAACCGGCGCCAAGTTCATCATCACCGCCTGCCAGCAGTGCAAGCGAACGCTGCTGGGCGGGGCGCGCAAGAACAAGATCCGCATTCGAACGCTGGACATCAGCGAGCTGCTGTGGGAATCTGTGCGGTAATCGGTGGTGAGTTGCGGGTTGTGGGTTGTGAGTTGCGTTAGGGAACATAAAACTCGCACCTCGAAACTCAAAAAACAGAAAAGGAGAAATATACCATGAACATTGACCAGTACAACTTTCCCGACGACCTGCTGTACGATAGGGAGCACAACTGGGCCCGCGTCGAAGGGAACGTGGTTACCATTGGCATGAGCGATTTTGGCCAGGACCTGGCTGGCGAGATCGTCTACGCCGAGGTGCCCCGCGTGGGCCGCGAGATCAAGTTCGGCGAGCCGTTCATGTCTTTGGAGTCGGGCAAGTGGGTGGGCCGCATCAAGGCCATCGTCAGCGCCAAGATTACCGAGGCCAACGAAGAGATCGAGTGGGAGAGCACGATCATCAACGAAGACCCCTACGGCGAAGGCTGGTTCGCCAAAGTAGAGCTGGCCGGTGAGCCGGAGGGCCTGATGAAGCCGTCGGATCCCGAATTTGCCGCCTTCATCGCCGCCGAGCGGGAAAAGTACGACAAGTAGCAAGTGGCAAGTAGAAAGTGACAAGTAGCGCGAGTCGTCGGTTGCCGACCGATCACGCCTGGGCGTGGTGGGCAACCGGCGATTCGTGTCAAAATCCAGTTCTTGAAAAAAAGTGAAGAGGAAGGCTGATGAAGCTCTACAACCTGGGCCACGTGCCCTGGCTCGACTCACAACTTTTATATCACGCTCTGCCCCGCCTGGGCATGGAGGGCCTGGTCTTGCTGGCTCCGGCCGAGCCTTATCTCTGCATCGGTCGCCACCAGGATGTGGATCAGGATATAGACCTGGATTATTGTCGTGCCAACGACATCCCTGTCTTCCGCCGAGAGGTCGGCGGTGGCGGCGTCTACCTCGACGGCCAGCAACTCTTTTTCCAGATCGTCCTGCACAAAGATCATCTCCAGGCCCAGGGAAGCAAGATAGACCTTTACCGCCGCATGTTGGAGCCGGTCGCCAAGACCTACAGCGACCTGGGCGTGCCCGCTGTGTATAAGCCGGTCAACGACGTCATCACTACCGACGGGCGCAAGATCTCCGGCACCGGTGCTGCCGAGATCGCCGACCACCTCGTCCTGGTTGGCAACGTCATCATGGACTTTGACTACGAGACGATGGTGCGCGTGCTCAAAGTGCCCGATGAAAAGTTCCGCGACAAGATCTACAAGACCATGCGCGAAAACTTAACTACGCTGAAGCGAGAGACGGGCCGCTTGCCGCTGCTGGAAGAGATCACCTCGGTATTGGCAAGCCGTTTCGAGGAGGTACTGGGACCTCTGGAGCCAGCCGACCTGCCACCGGTCGTCTATGACAAGGCACGGGAGCTGGAGACCTTGCTCAATAGCGACGAATGGCTCCACAAGCGGGGCAAGCGCGTGCCGGACCGTGACGTGAAAATCGCCACCGGCGTCAACGTCCTCCAGCGGCTGCACAAGGCGCCCGGGGGCCTGATCCGGGCCACCTTTGAAGTCAAAAACGGCCAACTCACCTGGGTTTCCCTCTCTGGCGATTTTTTCTTCTATCCCGCCGAAAAGCTGGAAGTGCTGGAGGCGGCCATGGCCGGCGTGGCCCTGAAAGAGGTGGAGCAGACCATCGCTGCCTTTTACATGGCGGAAGGGATCGAGTCACCCGGTGTGACCCCGGCTGATCTGGCGCACGTGTTGTCCGCTTAACGTTCAGATCTCAGAGGTCTTGGTCTAACAAGGGAAACTCTAATGGACATCAACCTGGTAAACGTCGCTTACCTGGGCAATCAACGCGCGCAGGTCCGGGCTGGCGAGCGAACGTTCGTCGTGGACGAGCGGACCAAAGTGGATCAGGCCGGCGCCAAGTTTTGTCCCATTGAACTGGTCGCGGCCTCGCTGGGCGCTTGAATAGTCCTGACCATGGCGGCGGTCGCCGTTAACAAAGACATTCAAGTAGAAAGGCTGGAAGCCCACGTCACAACGACCGTGGATGAAAGTCACCCCACCTGGAGTAGCCGTTTTGATGTGCAGATAGATCTGGGGTCGGGGTTGGGCAAGCGCGAACGGATCATCCTCTTTAACTCGGCCCGCCGCTGTGAAGTGCACAAGCTTCTTAGCGGTGAGATCAGTTTCAACTACGAGTTGGGCGCTCACTTTTCTCATCTGCCCTCCACTCATCATCCGCGAAAAAGAGGTTGACGATTTGGTGGGGATGCTGGACGAATCCCTTTCCAAGTTGGAACGGGAGTTGTTATGATGGCAAGATGCAGCGTGCCCAAAACACATCGCCCCAGCCGACCGGCTGGGGCGATGTCGCTTGCCTGGATTCCGTTTTTGGGTTAAACTATGGCCAGCAGCGGCAGTAATAACTGACTAAAGTCGCCAAATTCGCTTAGCAGCCCTCCTAGCAGGCCACCAAAGATCAAGCTAAAGAGCACTCCTATGATAACCATAACAATCCAGACGATAAACGCCGCAAGGAAAAAGCCACATCCAAATTTGAACCCATCGCCGACCGAAAGCTCGTTCATAGTTAATTCCTCCTTGTCGTTCCTGACGTGGTTTAATGAACTCCGATGGATGGTTTGATGCTGTCATTATAGCACAGAATCCCAACAGGAGCAAAATCGTATCTCATGACTTCCCACCCGACGATTGCTGCCTTTTTTGACGTGGACTATACTGTCCTCAATGCCAGTTCCAGCGTGCTCTACATAAAGTACATGCGCCGCCATGGACGGCTTGGTCACCTGGATATGCTGCGCGTTGGCTGGTACGTGATCCTCTACCGGACGGCGATCCTGGATTTTGCCAGGGTCATTGCTCGAGTGGCCCGCACCTCTGCTGGCGAGAGCGAGCCAGAGACCCGTGCCTTTTGCGACCGCTGGTTCCAAGAGGTGGTCGTCCACACCGTCTCCGAGGACGCCCGCCAGCGCATCGCGTATCACCGGGCGCAGGGTCACCGGCCGGTGCTCCTCTCCGCCGCTACTCAATACGTGAATCGCCCCCTGGCCGAACACCTGGGCCTGGACGATGACTTTCTCTGCACCCGCCTGGAAGCTCAAGATGGCGTCCTCACCGGCCGGTTGATCGAACCAGCCTGCTACGGCTCAGGCAAGCTCTATTGGGCCAGGCAATTCGCCAATGAAGAGGGAATTGATCTCAGTGCCAGCTACTTTTACACTGACAGCCACTCCGATCTGCCGATGCTCCGCGCTGTCGGTCATCCGGTCGCCGTCAATCCTGACACTCGCTTGCGCCGCTATGTCCAACGCGCTGGCTGGCCCATCCTTACCTTTCGCTGACCTTGCCGGCGGATGAAGACTGGAGAGCCTAGTAGGATGGCTTTGCCGGTAACTACCATCCCGCTTGGTCTGGATTATCAAGCCTGTGGTGAGCGCAGCCGAACCATCCAGGCCAGGGGTAACACAAGACGCGAATCTTTAGTGGTTCTCAGTCGAACCCTAGCGTTGCGGCTGGTAGTTACCTTTGCCGAATTGTTACAGACGTGGTATACTTGCCAGGAGCCCTCTGAGACGCAAGAAAGGAGCCGACTATGCAGTGTCCCAATTGCGGCGCACAAGTCGCCGCTGGCACAAGTTCTGTACCCATTGCGGAGCCAAAATCGAGCTAGAAACAGGAGAAAGTCCAATGGTAGAAAATCTTCCCCAGGGCAACACTTCCTACAAGATCGACGGCACGACGTTGCAGGTGTTGACGCTGGAACTGCGATCAGGTCAAGTCATCTACTCCGAGAGCGGTGGCATGTCCTGGATGAGTGGCAACGTCGAGATGAAGACCCACACCGGTGGCGGTCTGGGCAAGCTTATCAAGCGCGCCTTCTCTGGTGAGTCGCTGTTTATCACCGACTTTTTCGTCAACAGCGGTACTGGCACAGTGGCCTTTGCCTCCGAATTCCCCGGCAAAATCATCCCCTTCAAGCTGGAAGCGGGTCAGAGCCTCATTCTGCAAAAAGATGCCTTTATGTGCGCCGAAAAGTCCGTGGACCTGGACATTTTCTTCCGCCGGAAGCTGGGCGCAGGGTTCTTTGGCGGTGAAGGCTTTATTATGCAAAAGGCCACCGGCCCTGGCCTGGTCTTTTCCGAACTGGACGGCGAGGTGGTCGAGATCGAACTTGACCCTGGTCAGATTCTCAGGGTAGACACCGGCCACGTGGCCATCATTGAGCCGTCAGTGGGCTTTGACATTAGCATGGTCAAGGGCTTTCGTAATATCCTGCTGGGCGGCGAAGGGCTTTTCCTGGCCAAACTCACCGGCCCGGGCAAGGTGTGGCTGCAAACCATGCCCATGATGAAGCTGGCACAAAAGGTCCTCCAGTTCATGCCCAAGACGGCCAGTAGTGGTTCCGGCAAAGGCTTTAACATCAACCTGGGTGGCGGGTAGTCGCATGGAGGCTTTACCTGTGAACCTGCTAACCCTGCTAGGAGTGGCCTGCTGCCTGGGCGTCCTTGGACTAGGCGGAATTGTCGGCCTCGTTGTCCTTCTGCTCAAGTTGGGTGTCATCGGTCAGTATGCGCTGAAACAGGAGCCGGAGGAAATTGACGCCGAGTACTCTCTCAGCCAGAGCCGCGAGGCTCGCTACGAGGGAGAGTCCGAATAGTTTGACGATGTCACATTTGGTTCGTAGCACTGTCCTGGACGACAGTACAGGGTACAGGGTCACGCACGAAGCGTAGCGGAGTGCGGTTCCGCGCTACTTCGCTGCGCTTCGTA
>CAYVPU010000020.1:0-23182 GCA_964453885.1 uncultured Anaerolineae bacterium
CAGGCCAGAACCGGGGATTTGGCAATCCCCTTGGAGCGATTTTGGATCTACTGAGACTGGTGAATCAATGGCAGAAATCATACCACAAACCAGGAGATTAGTAAAGTCCTTGACGCTGAACCGGCTTGGGGGTATAATTCTCCCCAAGCCCGTCTTTGCCTCGGTCGCAGACCTTTGGCGAACGACACTGACTTGTCGGTTTGAGGCAAAGCTTTGCTGGACGCTTACGATTATCTTTCTGGAGGGAATATGCCGCCCAAGATCGCCGTCGTTGGCAGCCTGAACATGGACCTGATCATCAGCGCGCCCCGCATCCCGGCACCGGGCGAGACGATCATTGGCCACGGATTCCACACCGCTGCCGGGGGAAAAGGGGCTAATCAGGCTGTCGCCGCTGCCCGGCTGGGCGCCCAGGTGAGCATGGTGGGCCGCGTGGGCGACGACGCCTACGGCCAGGCACAACTAACTAACCTGATCGCCGACGGTCTGGACACCACGTTCGTCAAAGTAGACCCAGAAACCCACACCGGCATTGCGCTCATCACCGTGGACGACGCCGGCGAGAACAGCATCGTCGTCAGTTCTGGGGCCAACTGGCAGATGAGCGCCGCCGACGTGGACGACGCCGAGGTTGCCATCGCCGGGGCAGACATGCTGCTTCTGCAACTCGAGACCCGGCCCGAGGTGGTGGCCCGCGCGGTCGAACTGGCCGCCCGGCACGCCGTGCCGGTGGTGCTCAACCCGGCCCCGGCCCGCCCCCTGCCGCCGGAAATGCTGGCCCAAGTGACCTACCTCATCCCCAACGAGAGCGAGACGGCACTCCTCTCCGGTCAGCCCGTGACCGAGCGTTCGGCTGGGTGCTCACGCCGAAGCTTGGACTTGGCCCGGGCAGCAGTCCACACGCTGCGCCAGATGGGCATCGGCACGGTGGTGCTGACCTTGGGGGGGCGGGGGGCATTTCTTATCACCGAGGGGCAGGAGGAGCACGTGCCAGCCTTCCCGGTCGAGGTGGTAGATACCACTGCCGCCGGCGATGCATTTGTGGCGGGGTTTGCCGTGGCTGCGGTCTCTGGTCAGTCGTTGTGGGAAGCGGTGCGCTTTGCCGCCGCGGCCGGTGCGCTGGCGACGACGAAACTGGGGGCACAACCCTCGCTGCCAACCCTGGAGGAGGTCAACCGGCTGCTGCGAGGGTGAGTCCGCTCCACCAGTGGTCGTCCGCTATGAACCACGCTTTTCGAGTCCTGGCTCATTCGCTCAACGATCTGTTTCGGGCAATAGGACCCCTGATTGCCGCCAACCTGCTGTGGCTGGCCCTCTCGCTGCCGGTGGTTACAGCGCCGGCTGCACTGGCAGGGTTGTATTACTTTGCCGGCCTTGTCGTCCGGGGACAAGACCCGACCATCTCTAGCTTCTTTGCTGGCTTTCGGCAATATTTTGTCCGCAGTTGGGCATTGGCGGCGTTGAATCTTGGCCTGTTGGCCGCGCTGTTGGTCAACTTTTTCTTCTACCTCGGCCAGGCCAACGAGTGGATGCGGATAATTGCCATCCCCATATTCTACCTGCTCTTGCTGTGGCTTTGCGTCCAGACTTATCTCTTTTCCCTGATGCTGCAACCCGAATCCGGAGAAACCCAGTCCGAAGGCACGAGTGCGATAAACCCTGTGCCCATTTTCAAGGCCGCCATACGGATGACACTGGCGGAGCCGCTCTACAGCGGAGTCATTGGCTTGGCTGTATTGGCCTGGATAGCCCTGAACGTGGCCCTCGCCGGCCCCGTACTGGTGCTAACCATGGCTGGGGTGGCCGTGATCCACACCCGGGCGACGTTGACCATCCTCGGCAAAGAACCAGAACCATTAAAGTCAGGGTGGAAATGATGGCCGATCAACTCGACGTCGTAGCCCAGGGCCTGGTGGCCTGGGATGAAATGGTATGGGTAACTAACCTCCCTGGGCCAGAAGGCGCGGCCGTCGCTCTGCGTCAGGACGCAGGTGGCGGAGGCATGGCGGCCAACTTTGCCGTGGCCCTGGCTCGCCTGGGGGCAAGGATAGGCCTGATCGCCGCGCTGGGCGACGATCCCGTGGGGCGGCGAATCCGGGATCGCCTTGAACGAGAAGGCGTGGACACCTCCCGGATGCACGTCCGACGGGATACGGGATCGACCTATACCGTGGTGTACATTGACCCCCAGGCGACGCGAACCGGGGTGCTGTACCACCTGGATACCATCCTCTCGCTCCGGCCTCAAGAGGTCGAAATGCACGGCAACTACCTGGCCCGCGCCAGGGTGTTCTTTACCGACCAGACACCGCCCGACGCGGCCATCGCCGGCGCCCGGCTGGCGTGGCAACAGGGCAAGACAGTGGTGACCGACATGCAGGTAGGTCTGGACCAATCGGTGGGACTGGGCATCACAGCCGAGAAGGTGCGGGCTGTGATGCCATATACCGACATCTTTGTGCCTTCGCGCGAGGGCCTGACGTCACTGATGGAAATAGCCAACGTCTCGGCAGCGCTGGACGCGGCCTGCCATTGTTATCCAGACAAGATCGTCATCGTCACGCTAGGCGCGGAAGGCTCTCTCATCGGGTGCGGCGAGCAGCGCATCGTCATACCGGCCTATCCGGTGGAGGTCGTGGACACCACAGGGGCCGGCGACGTGTACCACGCCGCTTTCGTGTACGCCCACTGCCTGCAAGGCTGGGGGCTGGAGCAGGCGGGGCATTTTGCCTCTGCAGCAGCGGCCCTCAAATGCACCCAGACGGGAGCACAAAAGGGCGCGCCTACGCTGGATGCCGTTCGTTCTTTCTCCCCGAATTGTGCCCCAGAACGATAGAAGCCTTATGTCAAATAAGCAGTCCAACCTGGCTAACCCACAACTCCAGACGCTGTTGGATCGCGCCTGGCAGACACGGTTGGCCAACTTTCCCATGACGATTCAGTTCGACTACCCGGTGGACACGGCTGTCATCAGCCTGACTGGAACGCAGTGCGCGCTAGACTGCGCCCATTGCGGGCAACATTACCTGCGACACATGATCCCCATCTGGGAGGCAGCGGATCGCATAACAGAGACCACCCCCAGTGCACTCATCTCTGGCGGCTGCGACCTAGAAGGCTGCGTACCGGTGACAACTCACCTGGAGGAAGTGGCTGCACTGCACCCCGGCCGGCGGCTCAACTGGCACGTGGGCCTGATCAGCGACGCAGCAGCCAAGGCTATCGCGCCCTACGCGGACGTGATTTCGCTGGACTTTGTGGGCGACGACGAAACGATCCAAGAGGTCTACGGCCTGGGCAAGACAGTTGCCGATTACGTCAAAAGTTACCAGGCATCGCGGAGGTACACCAGGGTCCTGCCCCACATCACCATCGGCTTGCGCGGTGGCGAGCTGGGGCATGAGCGCCCAGCGATGGAGAAGCTGAGCGAACTGGGCCTGGATGGCCTGGTCTTTCTCGTCCTCATGCCCACCCCTGGCACTCGCTATGCCGACTGTCAACCGCCTAACGTGGCCGACGTGGCCACCATCCTGGCCAAAGCGCGCCTGCGCTTTCCCGATAAGCCGATCTACCTGGGCTGCATGAGGCCCAAAGGTCACTACCGCACCGAGTTGGACCCACTGGCCATCCGCGCTGGCGTGAACAAGATCGTCAGCCCTGTGCGACCGGCGGTGCGCCTGGCGGAAAGCCTGGGGCTGTCTGTCGTTCGAGGGCGAGAGTGCTGTGCGCTATAACTTGTCAATAACCGTTGACAGATCTCTCGTTATGTATTATAATAGCTGACTCGATCCCCAACTCTACAGCGGATCTGGCCGATTGGTTGACTCCACCAATCTTGACTTTATGAAAAGTTATGCTATAATAGAAATGTAGCCAAAGTTACCGCCCTGATAGGGTGCATATCTCAGGGAAAAGGAGCAGGGCATGCGAGAGAAACTAAATGCCTACTTGACCCATCTAATAACAAAAAAGGGTTACTCAGAGAATACATCAGCCGCCTACCGCAACGATCTATCTCAGTTTATGAGTTTCCTGTCACGTCGTGCCTCCGATTGGAACGAGGTAGATCGCGACCTCATCATAGACTATATCCTGTACATGAAAGAGCGGGAGTACGCTTCCTCCACCGTTGCCCGCAAGGTAGCCGCCATCAAATCTTTCTTCCACCACCTTGTAGCAGTGGGAGAGATTCCAGATGATCCCACAGCTACTCTCGACTCCCCCAAGGTCAAAAAACGCCTACCCCGCACCATCTCTGTTACCGAGGTAGAGCGTCTCCTGGCGGAACCCGCCAAGTCTTCCACCCCCAAAGCCTTGCGGGACCGCGCTATGTTGGAACTGCTTTACGCCACCGGGATGGGAGTCACAGAAGCCGTTTCGCTCAACATTGAGAACCTCAACTTGCCTTCGGCCACTGTGCGGGTGAGGGGCAGCAAGGAAAGCAAAGAGCGAGTCCTGCCCCTATCTGATCGGGCCCAGAAAGCCTTGGAATTCTACCTCCAGAAAGGGCGGTTGCCACTGGTCAGGGATCCCGAAGAGCCAGCGCTGTTTCTCAACCATCGGGGGCAGAGGCTCACCCGGCAAGGACTGTGGCTCATTATTAAGGCCTACGTGAACAAAGCTGGCATTGATATTGCAGTGACCCCACACACGATTCGGCACTCCTTTGCCATTCACAAGCTGAAAGAGGGGGCCTCCCTGCACGAGATTCAAAAGCTTCTGGGCCACTCCAATATCTCGACCACCCAGATTTACGCGCAGATATCTCGGCAGGAAAAATAGCCATTGCCAGGCATCCTCGCCATAGACGCCAGGTGAAATGCGGACACACACGAGTGTCGTTCACAATGTCTGTAGCACTCAGCGTTTGTCTGCGCTCCGCCTTTGGCAAATGTGCCATCAGAGTTTTCCCCTTGCAGCGAACACCAGACCGGGAAGGTCTACCAACGTTCACACTCTGCCACTGACAGCAGAGTACAAGCGCTTTCACCACTACGGCCAGGAGGCGAGCAAATATGGGGTACATTGACCAATTGATGGGTCGTAATGAAGAGATGGAATTCGTCACCCGTGAACATTGGGTGGTATTGTTGAGCCGGATACTTGGCTCGCTCTTTACCTTTCTCGTTTTTCTGCTCCTGTGGCTTCTGGTTCGATCAGGCAACAAGAACACCACGCGAGTGCTCGGCTTTACCGTTTTGTTCACCTTACTCCTGCCCCTCTATCGGATCGTGGCTCCCATCGTGCGGGGACAGCGCTGGGGTGAGCTGTTCCGGGAGATATGGCAGCCAGCGAGCATCGCTGTTTTTTTGCTTATCATCAGCCTGGCTCTTCTCCTCGTACCCACTACCTGGTCCTCGGTCGCCATCATTGCCCTGATCATCTCCATCTTTCCTCTGGTGAACACGGTGCGCATTTACCTGGACTGGTTCAACGAGCGCTATGTCATCACCAATCGGCGAGTAATGCTTATCAAAGGGATCATCAACAAGCACGTGAGTGACTCGGCGTTGGAAAAAGTCAACGATGTGGTGCTGGTGCAATCGGTGATTGGCCGTCTGCTGGGCTATGGCGACGTCGAGATCATCACCGGCTCTGACATCGGCGTCAATCTCTTCCAGCGCATTACCCGGCCGGTGTATTTTAAGCGAGAAATGCTCAACCAGAAAGAAGGTCTGAGCGAGACGTCCTCGGACAGCCAGGAGGACGTGCCAGAACTGCTGGCCCAACTGGACGACCTCCGCCAGCGCAGTGTTCTCACCGACGAAGAATTCGAGGCCAAGAAACAACAGTTGTTGGATCAGATTTAGCCAGGATGCCTGCCTTCGTTTACCGGCCACCTGTTCAGGTCGGCGAGCGGAAGCATCTTGAGCGGTTCGACTGAAAGGAAAATGCTTAAATGAAAAAGTTCCTCACCATAGATGACTACCGCGAGGCAGCCGACTATGTTGCCGCCCATACCCACTACCAGCCGATCATCGGTCTAATTCTTGGATCGGGCCTCAGCACGCTGGCCGACAGAGTGCCCGATCCCGACATCATCCCATTTGCTGACATCCCACACTTTCCGGCTTCGACGGTGCTGGGGCATGCAGGTCGTCTGGTCATCGGAGGACTGGCTGGGCACCAGGTGATGGTCATGCAGGGGCGGGCTCACTACTATGAGGGTTACTCTATGGACGAGGTAACACTGCCCATCCGAGTTATGCAACTGTTGGGGGTCAAGACCCTCATCGTCACCAACGCTGCCGGCGGTATCAATCCTACCTTTAAAGCAGGCGAGTTGATGCTCATCACCGACCACATCAATCTCATCGGCATGGGGGGCAACAACCCGCTGCGCGGTTCCAACCTGGACGAGTTCGGGCCGCGCTTCCTCGATATGTCAGAAGCCTACGATCGGGAATTGCGAGACCTTGCCCTGCGGGTGGCGAAAGAGAATAACATTACGCTGCACCAGGGTGTCTATGTCGGCCTGGCCGGTCCCAGCTTTGAAACGCCGGCTGACATTCGCTTTTTGAAACTCATCGGCGCCGACGCGGTGGGCATGTCCACGGTGCCGGAGGTGACGGTGGCCCGCCACGGTGACATGCGGGTGTTGGGGTTCTCTGGCATCAGCAACGTCATCCAGGTGGAGCCCTCTGAGCAAGAATTGACACACGAGGAAGTGTTGGAAGCCGGCCAGCGTATGGTGCCCCACCTGGTGACGATCATCAATGGCGTCCTCACGGCGATGAGCTGACGGAATGGTGATGGCCACGCTTGACAGCATGGTTGCTTTGCGATACAATTCTCCTGCGTCTTTGAACCTATGCAGGTGACAAATCATTATGCCGACTCTGGTCAAGTTAATAGACCATTATGCGAATTACCTCTACATTATCTGCGGACTGCTCCTCATACCCTTTCTAAGTGGAATTCAAAGAGCCCGCCTTGACCGGCAATCCATTTTCCCACTGGAGAAAGAGAACGCCACCAAGCGGTTGAGGCGAGCGATTTCCGGCGTTGTACTTGTGTTGGGCATCGCGACTGGCACCTACTACGTCAGCTCCTACGTAGAGCCCACCATTGTCGAACCGAACGAGACACCCACACCCACCCCTACGAGGTCGTTGCTCTTTCCCACGCCCACCAGCCCATCCCCCACGCCCACAGAGACACCAACTGCCATGCCCACAGCCACGCGGCAGCCACGGCCCCCCACGCCGCAAGAGGTCGAGGAGCCGACGGACACCCCCACTCCAGAAAAAGTCATTATTGTGCCCAACTGTCCCAACCCGGGCGTGCGCATCACCTCTCCCGGCGTCAGCGCTGTGCTGACAGGCACTGTGGAGATCCGTGGCTCGGCAACCATCGAAAACTTTGGCTATTACAAGTTCGAGTTCCAGAGCCTATCCACGGCCGATGAATGGCACCACGTCTACACCAGCGAACAGCCGGTGTCTGACGGCGTGCTGGGTTCCTGGAACATAGACCCTTTGCCCGCGGGCGAGTACTTGTTCCAACTGGTCGTCGTGGATGCCACAGGCAACTACCCCCCACCCTGCCAGGTGCGCGTCTCTATCGAGCATTGACCCCATTCGTGTTTGAGTGAATCTGTATTATGATGCCAGACAATACCGGCGAAGGACGCCGCACCGGGGCGGACATCCAACTGTTCCGCGCATTGAGTGCTTACCCTGCTGCCGCACTGGGTGTCCAAGTTTCCATAACAGTGGGGTTGCTTGCTCTCCTGGGCCCTGCGATCAGCCTGGCCGGTGCGCCCGCACCCAGCGCCTTTCTGTTGACCGCCCTTGCCCTGTTACCTACAGTTCTGGCCTACGCGGAACTCTCGGCGCGAACCCCCGGGCCAGGCGGCAGTTATCGTCTGGTCGCGCCAACGCTGCCCGGATTGGGAGCGTTTCTCGCCGGTTGGGCCTCGCTGTTGGGCCAGGTCAGCGCCAGCGCCATCCTGGCCTTAACCAGTGCCACTTACCTGGCCACTGCCCTGGAAGCCCTTTTCCCGGCCTTTACTTTTCCTCCCCAATGGCTAGCCATCCCCATCGTTCTGTTGATTACAACGCTCAATTTCCGGGGTATTCGGATCAGCCGGCGGCTTCAGAGCTACCTGGTCGCTGGTGTGGTTGGTCTGTTGCTGATCCTGGTGACCATCTCGGCCGTGCGCGGATGGCCGGAGCAAATCATCACAGAATCTCCACCTCCTGGCAAGAGTTGGTTGATTGGGGCAGGGGTACTCGTCGCCAGCCTGTGGAGTGTGGAAGTGATCGCCGGCATCCGCGAGGAGATACGTCGTCCCCACCACAACACCCCCCGCGCTCTACTGTCAGCCACGGCCATCACCGGGGTGCTGGGCGCTGTCGTGGCCCTGAGCGTCAGCCGGTGGATCAGGATGACGGGGCTTTCTCCGGCCACAACAACTCTCTCCGAATGGGCTGGCGCCACCGGCGGCTCATGGGCCTGGTGGAGCGTCACTGTCATCGGCATCCTCTTCAGCACCCTCGGCCTGAACCGCATCGTCGTCACCATCGTGCGCCAGGTTCACGCCCAGGGGCAGGAAGGTTATTTGCCCTCCTTTTTGACCCGCATCCCGTCCGGCCAGCGGACGCCGGTAGTGGCGGTGACGCTGTTGGGCGCCGGGATGCTCGGCCTGGCGCTGTGGGGAGATATCGCTGCGCTGGCACGGTTGAGCGGCTTTTGCCTGCTGGTGACGGGCAGCCTGGTCAACCTGGCTGCCATCCTGAGCCGACACCCCACACGCAAGCCGGGACCGTTCGCCCTGCCGCTGCATCCCTTTATCCCCGTCTCGGGCATAGTGGCGAACCTGGCCTTACTATTTGCCTTTTCTGCGTCCTCTCTGATCTGGGGAAGCGGCTGGACGCTGATCGGCGTCGGTCTCTACTTTCTGTACGTCCGGCGTCTGCGGATAGCGATTCAGGAAGGAACGACTGTGTTCCGCGAGGAACACCGCCGTGAACCGACTGGCCGTTATCGCGTGCTGGTGCCGGTGAACGAGCCGGCGCAAGCGATGGCCTCAATCAACCTGGCCGCCACCCTGGCCAGCCGGCAGGAGGGTGAGGTGATCCTCCTCCAGGTAGTGCAGGTGCCGGATCAGGTAAACGTGGCAGCGGGCCGACGCTGGGCTCAGCGCCGTCTGGACGCTCTGGCACGGATCGCCGATCAAGTGGAGAGCGTGCCAGTCCGTCCGGTGGTTCGACTGGCTCGCGACGTGGCACGCACTATCACTGGTGCGGCCAATGAAGAGGACTGCGACCTCATCGTCATCAACTGGCGCGGTCCGACGCTGGCCCACCGGACCGGATTGGGGCCAGTGATGGGACCTATACTCAACGAAGCGCCGTGCGATGTGATCGTGATCAAGGGACGCGAGTTGGAAGCCATCCAACGCGTCCTGGTGCCCACGGCTGGCGGCCCCCATGCGCCTCTGGCAGCCAAGGTGGGACTGGCCCTGGTTCGAGAAGCCGGCGGCCAGGTGACATTGCTCAACGTTGTTCGCAGCGACCGGGCAGACAAGGCAGCTATCGAGGAAGGGCAACGCCTCATCGCCCAGACGGCCGCCGACCTGGGCAGCCTGGCCACTGTGACTGTGCGCGTAGATGTGGCCCCCGACGCAGTGAGCGGCATCCTGGCCGCGGCCGAGGATCACGATCTCATCCTGCTGGGTGCTACGGAGGAAAGCATCCTGGATCAGGTGCTCTTTGGACGGCTGCCGGAACAAATAGCCAGTCGAACCCGCAAACCGGTGGCCATCGTCAAACGCTATCGCGGCTTGCCGCAAACCTGGGCACGTAAGGCATGGCAAACGATCTACAACCTGTTCCCCACCCTGGATCAAAGGGAGCAAATAGAACTTCTCACCCGGCTGCGCCGGGGCGCTCGCGCCGATCGCAACTACTACATGCTGATCTTTCTCTCAGCCTTCATTGCCACCTTGGGCTTACTACAGAACAGCGCAGCTATCATCATCGGCGCCATGTTGGTTGCCCCCCTCATGACGCCGATCCTCTCCCTTTCCCTGGGCATTGTATTGGGGGACGTACGGACGTTACGAGTGGCAGCAGAATCCGCCATTCGGGGTGTGTTGGCCGCCGTGGGCATCGCCTTGTTGCTGACAATCGTTCTGCCGGCTGTGGAAGTGACGCCGGAAATCGTCGCCCGCACCCGGCCGACGCTGCTAGATCTCTTTGTCGCCCTGGCTTCTGGCGCGGCGGGGGCCTACGCGCTGGGACGGAAGGAGGTGGCAGCGGCGCTGCCAGGCGTGGCCATTGCCGCCGCCCTCATGCCGCCGGTCTGCACTATCGGCACCGGCCTGGCGCTCCGGCAGCCTAAAATAGCGGGAGGCGCGGCGTTGCTCTTTCTGACCAACCTTGTAGCCATCAGCGTGGCCGGCTCCCTGATCTTTTTGCTCCTGGGCATCCGGCCCAAGCTCCACCAGCGGGAACGGCGAGCCCTGCTGCAACGGGGACTGACACTCTCCTTGATCTTGCTGGTGGTCATCGCCATTCCTTTGGGACTGTTGCTGGCCCGCTCGGCGCAAGAGGTGTGGCGCGGCTGGACGCTGGAATCCACGCTGAGGAACGAACTGGGCGGCGCGGAGGTGGTGAAACTAGAACACCAATTGACCGGAAAAAGTGTGCACGTGAGGGCAACCGTCTACGCGTTGGAAACCCCAAGCCGGGAGGATATCCAGGCCATCCAGCTACAATTAGAGGAAGTGCTGGGCAGGCCGGTTATACTCCGCCTCACCGTGGTGCCGGTAGCCGAATTCACTGTACCGTAGCAACAGAACCTCTCTCCTATGCGTAGGGCAATCGCTGGAAAGACGACAGGAAAGCATCCAGCAAACCGGCGGCAATAGCGATAAAATGTCAGAACGTCTACCGTCACCAACAAACATTGGAAGATTGAAAGCCATCATTCAACCTTCCAACTTGCCAACCTCTATGGCACAATGCGCGTACCTGTCTCGCCGGCCAGCGCGCGCTCAATGTTCTCCGGGTTGGTGACGATCGCCTCCTTGCCGCCCGTCTCCAGGAACCAGATGATGGCCTGGATCTTGGGCAACATGCTGCCCGGCGCAAAGTGGCCTTCCTCTATATACCGCTTTGCCTCGGCCACGGTCATCTGATCCAGGTTCTCCTGATTCGGCTTGCCAAAGTTGAGACTCACTTTTTCGACCGCAGTGGAGATGAGCAACAAGTCAGCGCCGATGCTTTGCCCCAGCAGCGACGAGGCAAAGTCCTTATCAATCACCGCCGCCATGCCCACCAGGTTCCCGCCGTCATCTTTCACCACCGGGATGCCACCCCCGCCGACAGTGATGACGACAAATCCAGCGTCCAGCAATTCTTTGACGGCGTCGCGCTCAATGACGCGCTGGGGCAGGGGCGATGCCACCACCCGCCGCCAGCCGCGCCCGGCGTCTTCTACCACGTTCCAGCCTTCCGTCTCGGTACGACGCACTGCCTCGACCTCGTCCATGAATGTGCCGATGGGCTTGGTGGGGTTCTGGAAGGCAGGGTCGTCTCTGTCCACCAGCACCTGCGTGACGATGGTGGTGGCCTGCTTCTTAATGTCCCGTCGCCGGAATTCGTTGTAGAGATTCTGTTGCAGCATGTAGCCGATAGCACCCTGTGTGTCGGCTCCACAAAAGTCTAGCGGCACTTCGTGCAACTCGTGGCGCGCCAACTCGGAGCGACGCAGGATAAAGCCGACTTGAGGGCCATTGCCGTGGCCTATGGCCACGTTCCAACCCTGCTCGATCATACCAGCGACGTGGACGCAGGTCTCGCGGGCAGCCTCGTACTGATCGGGCACCGTCCGGTGCTGCTTGTCCTTGATGAGAGAGTTGCCGCCGATAGCAACGACGGCCACTCGTCCGTTTGGGGTCATAGATGATTCTCCTTGGGCAGACTTTTAGATCAGATATTAGGTATTGGTTGGGGACTGGTATCCGTTCGTTTCGACGCCTCTATGGATAGGTTGCCAGCGTATCGTACAACAACTCAAAGAACCGCTCCACATCCAACTCCAGGCCGACCTCAACGTTGGGCGGATGGCGGTGGAGCACCCCTTCGCCGCTGTGGACCGGACAACGCTGGTCGCAAACCGTCATGCCGCGCGTGAGATCGCCTTTCAGTTCCACCGCCACGTGCATCCTCTGCGACCCAATCAGCGTGGGGTCTATCAGCCAGGCCACGGCCACGGCATCATGGAGCGATCCCCCGTCAAGATTGAATACTGCCTTGACTTGCCCGCTAAAAAAGTCCAGCCACGCGGCAGCCACCTGCCCGGTGTGATTGCCCAGGTTGCGGATGCGCTCACGCCGTTCCGCTGTGGCTGCCGCCTGCCAGGTGATGTTCAGGCCAGACATTTTGATGGGAACGCCGCTGCTAAAGACGATATGGGCCGCTTCCGGGTCGCAGTAGATGTTGAACTCGGCGGCGGCAGTGACATTGCCCCCTACCATGCTGCCACCCATCAGGCTGATCTCCTGGATGCAGTCCACAATGTCGGGCGCGCGGCGCAAGACCGATCCAATATTGCTCAAGGGACCGGTGGGCACCAGCGTGACGCCACCTTGACTGCGCACCGTTTCGACGATAAATTCCACAGCATGGCGCGGGTCCAAGGGCGTCGTCGGCTCTGGCAGGTCTGCGCCGTCCAGCCCCGTCTCACCGTGGATGATCGCCGCGTGGAGCGGTTCACTGATCAGCGGGCCGGCCATGCCCTTCGCCACCGGAACATCGGTCAGCCCGGCCAATTCGAGGACTTTTAGGGCGTTGGTCGTCACTTTCTCTATTGTCTGATTGCCGGAAACGGTAGTGATCCCCAGCACGTCCAGGTGCCGGGCAGCCAGCAGGATGGCGATGGCATCGTCGTGGCCAGGGTCTACGTCGAGGATGATTTTGCGCAGCATAGGCAACCCCTCTTCACTGATTACTGGTTACTGGTTACTGGTTACTGGTTACCCTCTTCCAGGCAATATCGGTCAGTCCTTGAGCCAGACTCACCAGATCGAACTCTGGATTGGCGTCGCGGAGGGTGGCCCACAGGTCGAGCGGCACAGCCCGAAAGCCCCGCAGGGCACCGGCCAGCGCGCCAGACATAGCAGCGATGGTATCGGTGTCACTGCCGACGTTGGTCCCACCGACGATGCTGTCCAGTGGATCGCCACCGGCAAAGACAAACAGCCCCACGGCGGTGGGTGCTGAGTCGGCCATAAACACACCGTTGCCGATGTAGCCTTCCAGCAGCGTCAGGGCTTCCTCTAAGGTGCGGGCCTTGAGCACCAGCTCAATGGCCAGCTCAATGCGGAAGGGAATGCTCGGGCCGGGCACCCAGCGGGCGTGTTCTTTGCCCAACTCCTCGCCCCGGCGAGCGCCCTCCAGACAAGCGCGGGTCACGGAAAGGACATCGGCATCAGGCCGGAGGGCCTCGGCCACCCCAGCGGCAATCGCACATGCCCCAGCGACTGCGATCTGGGTGTCGTGGGTGGGCAGACAGGTCGCTAGAGCCGTCTGGCAAGCTCCCTCCACATCGCCCGGATGCACCAATCCAACAGGCGCGATCCGCATGGCCGCACCGTTGGTCGTGCCAAAACTGTTGAGCTTGCGGGTGGATTGGCCAACGGTGGCCATGTGAGACGTGTCCTCGCCCTTTTGCCACGCCTCGACCATGAGGCGAGTCGTCGGCCCCATGGCTGTCCGATGCGGTGATTCCTCTGCCCAACCAATTAGCGTTTGCTTCCAAATATCCGGCGTTATCACACCGTCGTTTTCGATGAGTGCCTGGGCCAGGTAGAAAGCCTGGCTGGTGTCATCGGTAACCTGGCCAGCTTTGTTGCCCGCCGAGAAGGTGTCCACCGGCGGTTTGACCAGCGTGCGCAGCAGCCCACCGTGGGCCTGAATGATTTCGCCGGTGCGCCACTGCTCCGTGGCAGCCCCCATGGCATCGCCCAGCCCGGCTGTGACCAGGCTGCCAAGGATGCGGTCGTAAAGATGTTCGCGGGATACGTTCATGAGCGAGTCTCCTGTCTTTGTCATGTTGGAAAGATGGAAGGACTTTGAGCTCAGTCGAGCCGTTGGAAGGCTGGCATATCGGCTCTCTCTATTCTTCCAATCCTCCAGCCTTCCAATCTTCCAGCCTTCCAGCGACGCGATCAAAATAGAGTTTCAGAAAGCGGGCTTTGTCCACCTCCAGGCAAACGTTGACGTTCGGCTCTTGCGCCGGTTGGTGGCGCAGGTCAGCCACGGTGCGGCCACTGCTGGGACCGTCGGTGGTGTCCACGACGATATGAAGCATCCGCGTTTCAAAGAGCGTCGAGTCCACGGCATAGGCCACGGCCGACGAATCATGGACGAAAAAGCCCTTGATCCCATAACGCTGGAAATAGCCTTGGCTATAAAAATCCGTGATGGCGGTGATGAAATCAGTCAACGGGGTTTGTGCTGCTTGCAAACGAGCCAGGTAACTCTCGTCCATCATCACCTGCAAGGTCACATCCAGTCCGACCATAGTCAACGGCCAGCCAGCGGAAAAGACAATGCTGGCCGATTCGGGGTCGTTGTAGATATTGGACTCGGCAGCAGGGCTGGCGTTGCCGCCCACGGTCGCCGCACCGCCCATGATGATCACCTGGCGGGTCGCCTGGGCAATGCGAGGTTCCAGGCGCAGGGCCAGAGCCAGATTGGTCAGCGGTCCCACGGCAATGAGACCCATCTCTCCCGGCGCGGCCATAACCCGTTCGACGATAAACTGTGCGGCGGGCACGTCCAGCGGACGGGCTTGCGGCGGCGGCACCGCCACGTTGCCCAGGCCATTCTCGCCGTGGACAGTATAGCCCCGACCGCGATAAGGCCGCAGCAGGGGACGGTCGGCCCCGCGCGCCACCGGGACGCCGGGCCGGCCGCCGAGTTCCAGCACCGCCAGCGCGTTGCGGGTGCAGTTGTCCACGGTCGAGTTGCCAAAAACGGTCGTGACCCCCTCCAGCGCCAGTTCGGAGCAGCGGAGGAGGAAAAGGAGCGCCATAGCGTCGTCTATGCCGGTGTCGGTGTCAAAAAGGAAACGACGGGGCATGCTCAGTTTTCCCTCTGGGCCACGATTCCCACCCAGTTTGCCGTTTCCATACTGGCCCAAGCCCTCTCAAAAGCGGCCAGGTCCTGAGCGTCGAGGGCAGCGTCAACGAGGGCCTCCATTTGAACCACCGTGAGCAGGGCCAACCGCTTGACCAGGCCGGGTGGCAATCGGCCAAAGCGCCGGGCCAGAATGCGGGTCAAGATTGCCTCACTTTGGCGTCTTTCACCTTGTCGCAGTCCTTGTTGCAGTCCTTGCTCCAGCTTTTCGTTTAACCACTCTTCGATAAATGTTCCCTCACGCATTTGTTCTACCTCCTCACGGAAAAACCGCCACAGGAACTCCTTGTCAATGATCGGTACCCATCGTCCGCACGATGGCCATGTACGCTTTCACCGCCTCGACATTGATCTCACCGCCACGCCCGCCGCGCTCAAAGGCGCTGCCGACGATGGCCCCGTCGGCCACCGTCAGCAGGCGGGCAACATTCGCCTGGTTGGTGTAACCACCCAGGATGACCGGCGTGCCCGGCGAGACAGCCTTGATCTCTTTTGTCCAACGCAGCATCTTGTCCACGTCCGGGTCAGCGATGCCCACAGCGTCGGCACGACCTTGATAGACAGCATCGGCAGCCAATGTACCCAAAGGAATGTCTACGATCGAGCTAAAGTGCATCGAGGCGATCTCGGCAATCGTCATGATGTCCTCCGCGCCGATGCGCTGGCGGTAGTGCCACCACTCGGCCGGGCGGGCGTGCATGACGCCCTGCGCCGAATAGGTACTGCCGACCAACGCCCCGGCCCGGATAAAGTCAGCGCCGCAGATGCGGGCCACGGCCAGGGACGCCGGGACGTCGTAACGGAGCAGTTGCACGCCCACCGCCACGCCGGCATCACGCACGGCATGGACGACCTCGTCCACGATGAGCGTCATGGCAGCAATTGTCTCCGGGTAGGCGCGATCCAGGGGAAAGGCCCGGTCGCCCCGGTTCTGCACCAACATGCCATCTATGCCGCCCTCGGCCAGGGCGCGGGCATCGCGCAGCGCCTTGTCACGCACGGCCTGAAACGAGCCGCCAAACTCAGGCGATCCGGGTAGTGCCAGCAGGTGTACCATGCCGATAATGATTTTTCGTTCGCCCAACCCTTCCAGTAACACAGCAATCCCTCCCAAGACATCTGAGATTTCCTTGTTCCCCCCGCTCCCGGCGGGTCAGTGACCAGCCGGGGAGCCTCTACTACTGTCAATCAAGCCAGCAGAGTCTCTCGGAACAGCCGCTTATACGCTTCCACATCCACCGCCACGCCAACGTGAACGTTGGGCGGTTCTGGCAACTTGTCGGGCGCGATCACCAGTCCCCGGGGGTCCACCACCGTCATGCCGCGCGTCTGCGCACCCTGTAGCTCCACGGCCACGTGCATGTGGCGAGTGGTCAGGCCCTCTGGCTGAATGACCGCCGCCACAGCGCCGGCATCGCCGATGTAGGCAACCCCCAGGCCAAAGTTGTCCAGTTCAAATTGCATCAACCGGGCGGCGAACTGCGCCCAGGGATTGGGCGAGTCCACAAAAGCCTGTACCTCGTGGCGAGCGAACCCAACCTGCACGTACACGTCCCAGCCATACATGACGATGGGCAGGCCGCTGGTAAAGAGGATGTGGGCCGCCTCGGGGTCGTAAAAGATGTTCGCCTCGGCCCACTGCGTGGCGTTGCCACCGGCAAAGGCCGATCCCCCCATAAGCACGACCTGCTCGATCTTTTCCTTGATGCGCGGTTCCACGCGCAGCGCCACACCGACGTTGGTCAGGGGAGCCAGGGGGACGAGGGTGATCGGCTCGTCGGCGGCCATCAAAGTCTCAATAAGGAATTCGACGGCGTGAACGTCAGCCAGACTGCGACTGGAGGGTGGCGGGTTGAGATTGCCCAGGCCGTTCTGACCGTGGATCTCGGGCACATAGCGGGTGGGTTCCACCAGCGGGTGCGACATGCCCTTGGCCACAGGGATCTCGGGTACACCGGCAATGTCCAACACCTTGAGCGTGTTGGCCGTCACCTGGTCCACGTCCACGTTGCCGGCCACGGTGGTGATGCCTACCACCTCCAGGTCCGGCGACCGCAGCGCCAACAACAGGGCTTGAGCGTCGTCTACGCCGGTGTCCACGTCGAGAAGAACTTTAGGTTTTTTCATCTACTCTCCCACAGCAGATACAACAGCAATCCTGGAAGGTACAACGTTGCCGTCACCAGGAAGAGACGTGGCAAGCCTTCGCCAAGCAGGTAACCCAGCACCGAGGGACCAAGCATAATCCCCAGGTCCAGGTAGCCGGCATAGACCGCCATGGCGCGCCCTCGGTCGTCCCAGGTGGTGCCCGCCGCGGCCAGTGTGTTGGCCGCCACTATTGCCAGCCCATGACCCAGACCAAAGACGCCGACCGCTGCAACGAGCGCAGTCGCGCCCCACAAACGCGCCAGGCCCGCAAAGCCCAGGCCCATGAGCGCCAGGCCGGATACCACGAGCCAGCGCGGACCATAACGATCCATCACCTTTCCGCCAATGCCCAGCCCAATGATGAGGGAAATGGCAAATCCGCTGAACAGAGGTCCCGAGTCGGCCATGCCCCGCGCGGGGGCCAAAAGGGCCGCATAGGACATGAGTACGCCAAAGGCGATGCTGGCGGGCGTAAGGACGATGAGTGAGGCGATCATTGTGCGCCGCCGGAGGGTCTCCCGATAGCCACCGCCAGCCGTTCGGAGATTTTGGGCCGGCGGTGGTTTCAGCAACAACCCACTCCACAATGCCACCGAGGCCACAGTCGCAGAGATGGCAAACACCGGTGAGTATCCCACAGCCGCCAACAAAGCCGTCCCAGCCGCCGGCGCCACGGCAAAAGCCAGCCGTGAGCTCATTTGAACAAGGGCTAGCGCCTCCCCACGCCGCTCCTCTGGCGACATGTCCGCGGCCAGTGTGAGCGAGGCCGTAGTGAACAGACCGAAGCCGATCCCATGCCAGACACGGGCCAGCGAGAACTGGAAGACATTCCGGCAAGCGATGTACAGCAGCGGCGCCAGCATAAAAATCAACGCGCCAAGGCGTAACACCGCTCCCCGCCCCCAGGTGACCGTCAATCGCCCAACGAACGGACGGGTTACCAGGGCCGCCAGGGGAAAGAAACCGACGACGGTGCCCACCCATCGCTGGCCTGCCCCCAGAGAGACGATGTACTGGGGCATGACGCCCATCAACATCTGCATAGAGCCGAACAGCGCCAGCGTAGCGACGATGAGGATCAGATAAGGCCCTGTGAGCAACCGAGAATGTGGAGAAGGAACAAAGGCTCCTGTCTCCGCTGATAGCCCATGGTTTTTGCCACCAACGCCAGGAGCCTCGCTCGTCCTTGCCGATTTCTCACGTCTTTCGTGTTCGTGGTTTTGTGCGTCCGTGTCTTATCCCTTCAGTCCCGTTGTCGCCACGCCCTGGACGTAGTAACGCTGCATCAGCAGGAAAAGAATGATAACCGGCACCGAAGCCAGAGAGCACCCGGCAAAAGTCCGCCCCCAGAAAACCTGCGTCTGCGTGGTCTGAGCCTGGATGGCGACCTGGATGACGCGGAGATCCTTTCTGGATGTAGCAATAAGCGGCCAGAAAAAGAGGTTCCAGATGAACTGAAACTCGAGCAAGGCGTTGGTAATGATTCCGGGCAGCGAGTTGGGTACAATGACGCGCCACAGGATGCCCCAATAACCGGCGCCATCAATGATCGCTGCTTCGTCTAGTTCTTTAGGTATCTCGGCAAAGAACTGTCGCAATGAAAAGATGACAAAGGGACTGGCATACCACGGGATGATCAGCGTGGCGAGGGAGAGCGAACCGGGCCAGTCGGTCATACCCAGCTTCTTGACGACCAGGTAAAGAGGCACGATGGTCGCCTGGCGGGGCACCAACATGGTGGCAATGACGAACACGAAAAGAGCCTCTTTGGCCGGAAAATCCAGCCGGGCGAAAAAGTAGGCCCCCAGGGTGTTAAAAAGCAGCGAACTGAACACCACACCACAAGCGACGATGGCGCTGTTGAGCAGGTAGCGATCAAAGTTCAGGCCAACGTCCCGACCGGCTTCGCTGAGTCCCAAGATAGCCAGGTAACTATCCAGACTCCACTCGACCGGGATAAAAGTCTTCCAACTGAGGGGGTAAAGATACCGGAATATCTCGGCCTCGACGCGCAGACTGCCCAGGATCATCCAGGCAAATGGGATGATAAAGATTAGAACCACAAGGGCAAAAAAGAGGAGAGTGGCAACGCGGGAAATCACTCGCCCGGCGGGGCTTTTCCACCAGGTGGTAGAGCGCGGTGCGGCCCTGGAACTGATTACTGACATGGAACAACCCTCCCCAAGGTGTGCCTAATACTCGACTTCCGAACGCATAAGACGCATCTCGACAAGGCTAATGATCAGGATAATGAACGACAGGATCACCGCCAGAGCGCTGGCATAGTCCATCCGCTGGAGGCGGAAGCCGTTTTTGTAGATATAGTAGACGATCGCCTCGGTGGTATGGAGCGGCCCACCGGGTGGTCGCATCATGGCATAGACCGGCACAAAGACCTGGAAGGAGAAAATGGTCTGCGTGACAATGACAAATAGCAGCACCCGCTGCAACAGCGGCATGGTGATGCGCCAGAACATTTGCCAGCGGTTGGCGCCGTCCACCAGTGCGGCCTCGTAGTAAACGCCAGGAATGCCCTTGAGGCCGGCCATCAGGATGATCATGGTAAAACCCACGTCTTTCCAGATGGTCATCACCGTCATAGACGGCAATGCCCGCCTGGTATCAGAGAGAAAGGCCACGCGCTGGAAACCCAGGGAGGCTATCATGCTGTTGATGAGACCTTGCTGAACGTGGTACATCATGCTCCACAGGATGGCGACGACGATCATGGAGGTGACGACCGGTGTGAAAATGGCCGATCGCACCACGCCCATGCCCTGCACCTCACGCTGCACCATCACCGCCAGCAACAGCGAGAGGGCAACCTGGAGGGGCACCTTCATGACCGCAAACTTGAGGGTGACCCACAGCGAGTTCCAAAAGTACTTGTCGCCTGTTTCCACCAGGCTAAAGTAGGCTCGTCGCCAGGCAAGGAAGGCAGCTATAGCCAAGCCAACAGCCAATACCCCGCGGGCGATTTTGCTCGCTTGACTTTTTTCGAACGCAGGGAGCCGAAAGACGAGGTAGACTAACAAGACGGGAACAAGGCCGAGCAGCAGCAGCGGATAAAAGCCGGGATCGCCAATTGCATCCACGTAATGCTGCAGGCCAACGAAATCACCATAGCCACCCAGGAGGCTGTACTCCCACAAGCTCGTCCACGCGGCCGAAATAATGGGATAGTAACGAAAAACGGCAAAGTTGATCAGCGCCGGCAAGACAAACAGGAAGGCCACAAAATAGTTCCGATTCCTGCGATTCCAAACTTTGCCCCAAAAAGAAGAGGCGTGATGAGAGGTTACAGAAGCCACATCTGCCCTCCAATCAAAGAAAAATGAGCAAGCGTTCAGCCTGTTGTCTGCGAGCGCTGGTTGAGTAGCTTCGTAGCGTCAGCGGAGAAGCGTATCGAAACCAAGCGGCTTTTGCAGGCGGAAGATTGGCTTTGCAGAGCCGCTTGGCTTCGATACACCCTTTCACTCCGCTCAAGGGCACTCAGCCGGCGCTACCCCGTGAACGCTTACAAAAATGATAGCAAGAAGGGTCAGGCCAGATGGCCTGGCCTGACCCCAAGACAAGCGGAAACTATTTGTTCCAGCCCTCGTACTTTTTGACGGCTGCCTCAATACGCTCAGCGCCTTCTTTCATCAACTCCGCCGGATCGCCGCCCAGGGCGATGTCGGCAAAGACCTCGGCTGCCACCTGCTGGTACTCGGTGTAGCCGGGCGTCTGGATGCGCGGGATACCGAACTGGGCCAGACCGTCGGAGAACATCTGTTGCGGGTACTCGTTGTACTCGGGCAACTCGTTATACAGTTCCACGTGAGCCGGCAACTGGCGCACGTGGTTGTAATAGATCCTGGACCCTTCTTTGCCAGCAGCAAACTTGATGAAGGCCAAAGCAGCTTCAAGCTTTTCCTCCGGGATGTTGGCCGAGATGCCCCAGTGCCAGGAACCGGTGTGGCAGAGCTGCGTCGCAAAGTAGGGGATGCCGGTCACACCATATTGGAAACTACCATCGGGGTAAAGCCGGTTGATCTCGCCGATGCGGTTATCCGGTGTGATCATAAAGGCGTGCTCGCCACTGGAGAAAGGCTGGGGCAACGACTCAATGGGTGTCACCTTCCAGGTCTGGTGCATGTCCTGGTAGAACTGCATGGCCTCAATGGCCTCTGGAGTGTCAAAGTAGCCCACAAAGCTGATGCCGTCGTCGCCCATAAAGTTGTAAGTGTTGCTGCCCTTCGCGCCGGCCGAGCGTGGAATGATGCCGTGCTCATAGTCGCCCGTCCAGGTGCCCTGGCCCCAGCGCACGCCCCACACTTCAGGCACGCCGTCGCCGTCTGCGTCCACCGTGGTCTTTTGCCAGGCCTCCAGCGCCTCGTCCATCGTCCAGCTATCGGCCAGGTCATTTGGCGGCTTGACCCCGGCCTCGTCGGTGTAATCCGAGTTGTAGAACATCAGCGAGCAAGACTGCATCATGGGCGGCCCATAAAAGTGACCTCTGTAGCTGCCTTCTTCGACGGACTGGGGCGCCCACTGCTTCATCTCTGCCTCGGTAAAGTATTCGGTCAGGTCTACCAACACCTCATTCCAGGCATAGTGCTTCATGTCTGGCCCATCGGCCTGAAGGACATCAAAGTCGGCGCCCACCGCCACCGAGGTTTCGATCTTGGGGAACAAGTCGCGGAACGGTACAGCGTCAACCTCCATGCTGACGTGGCTCCACTTGCCGCCATTGAGCTTTTGGAATACCTCGATCTGCTCCATCCAGGCGTTGATCTGGTCTTCGTCGCTCATGGCCACCATCTTGAGGACAAGGGGTCCTTTCTCTGCAGGAGCCTCAGTGGCCTTCTCGGCCGCCTTTGTCGGTGTCGGCTCCTCAGCAGGTGTGGCACAGGAAGCAACCACAAAAGCCACCACCAGTAGCAGAGACAACGTAATCATTAACTTTTTCATCATTCTTCTCCTTCCGTGTCAAGATTTGTCACATTCATCCAGGCAAAAATGCCCCGTCGCTCGAGACGACTGTTGGCAGTATCGAACGTGTGATAGGCTTCACCTCCCTTCCGTCGCCTCCGTGGGCGATCAACTCAAAGAACATAAGTGCGTAGTTGATGGAGTCACAGCCATCTTTCAGGGCGCAATTGAGGAGGAAAAACCACCAGGGGATGACCTACCCAGACCGAGCTGGGGCATTAGGTCAGAAGAAAGTTGATGAATGACGATCCACATCCATGAACGCGACCCTAAAAGATACCCCAGCCACCCCAACTGGACCCGCCCTTTGATGACGACGTCAACACCAGTTGGGCGCATTATATCACAGGGAGCAAATATAGTCAAGGTTTTGGCACCCAGCACAACACAACCGACACCACAGACGGGGACAGCTTTACGCAGAGACACTAGATGCTGTGATCGGCTCGCTCCATGATCAGACTTTGCACTTGAGGTTATCGTGGTTCTATGCTATACTTTGCTCAGGACAAGTCTTCGGTCGCCCAGAATGACACAGGATTGCACAGCCTCGTTGTAGTGCCAGGAGCAATACGTCTCAAATAATGGCTCCGGCGGGTCAGTGGCCTGCCGGGAGCGCAGGAAACGAAGGCTTATTTTTAAGGTATTGGTGTTGGGAGGAGTGAATGATCAACCAGGAATTGTTGGACATTCTGCGTTGCCCCGCTTGCGTCAGCGGCCCCACCCGTCGGGAAGGCCCCGACCCCGGTCGTCTGGAGTTGTTAAACGGCGTGTGGCTGGTTTGCCAGGAAAAAGGGTGCGAGCGCAAATACCCCATCCGCGATGACATTCCTATTATGCTCATTGAGGAAGGCGACAAGCACCGGGACACGCCTGTGGAGGAACTGGGGTTACCCTGACCTCTGTCA
>CAYVPU010000021.1:0-22764 GCA_964453885.1 uncultured Anaerolineae bacterium
GAATACCCGCTCAGATTGCAGAACCCGGCGTTGGCCTTGAGGATGTGCCCAGCCTCGTCCACGATGAATGCCCCTTCGCCGATGCTCTCAAAGACGGCCGGCCACACGGTTGCCATGTCCTCGTCATCTTTGACGATAGGTAAATTGGGTCTGGAACTAGTGTTTGTCTGCATTTCACAAAGTGAGACTAGAGTTGACCAACCATACCGCCCTAGACCTGCGTTAGGCCAGGGGATGGCCCTACGGTGTTACTCTGCCACCGGCAGGACGATGGTAAACGAGCTTCCCTTGCCCAGGGCGCTCTCTACTTTTATCGTTCCCTGGTGCAACTCGACGATACTTTGGGCGATAGGTAGCCCCAATCCTACGCCCTGCTGTTCGTAGAGGGAGCGGTTCACCTGGTAAAAACGGTCAAAGATGCGGGTTTGCTCTTCGGCTGGAATTCCGATGCCGTTGTCACGAAAGGTAATCCGCACCTGGCTATCTATCTCTTTTGCACTCACCCAGATCTCTCCCTCGCTTTTGGGAGCGAACTTGATGGCGTTGTCCAACAACCGACCCAGCGCATCCGAAATCAACGGCGCATAGGCAAACACCGGAGGCAGCCCAGAGGGCCATTCGGTGTGCAAGGTGATGCCCTTGTCGGACATGACTTGCTCGAACGCCGAGATTGTGGCACGCAGAGTAGGCATCAAATCGGTCACAAGCCCCCCCTCAGAGATCGCGCTGGCGATTTCTCCCGATTCCAGAGATACCAGAAAGATAAAATCCTCCACCAGGCTGTGAATCCGCCTGCTGCCAGCCCGGATGCGCTCCAGGAAGTCTTTGAAAATCTGCGGTTCGCTGGCTGGGTCGCCGTCGAGAAGAAGGTCGGTGTAGCCCTGGATGTAAGTGAGCGGCGTGCGGAACTCGTGAGAGAGAGCATTCAGGATACCTTGCTTCAGATCGTCAACTTTTTGCTCAGCGGCCTCTCGTACCTCTTCTGCCCGGCGCAACTTGGCTTCCACCACCACGGCCAGATCGTCCGGGTCGAAGGGCTTGGGCAGATAGTCGTCGGCGCCCAGTTGTTTCCCCAGACGAATGTCCTCCTTTTGTCCTCTGGCCGTGAGAAAAACAAAGGGAATAGTTGTCCATTCGGAACGTTCGCGGACTTTTCTGTAAAGGTCATAGCCGTCCATGAGTGGCATCATGATGTCAGCCAGGATGAGGTCCACATGGCTCTCTTCCATGCGGGAGAGTGCCTCAACGCCGTTGAGAGCGCTGATTACTGCGTAGCCCTGCATTTCCAGTACGTCACAAATGCCTTCTGCCATGGTCGGGTTGTCTTCCACAACCAAGATGGTCTTCTGCATCATAATACTTGACTCCTAGCTATGGTTCTGTTGGTTCAAGTCTCAATGTCAGCAGGCGATCTGGCAAGTCAGCGCCCACCAGGGTGATTAGGGGGCCACCACTCGTGTTGCCCCTACTTGACACGTCTCTTGTGCCTCGCCCTAAGGCGTGCCACGGACCGATGAATCGGCGTTGAGCCCTTGACGGTTGTGAATCATCTGTTCTTCCAGCCAGCGGTCAATCAGGTCTTTGCGAAAGCGCCAATGGGTGCCCAATTTGGTGCCCGGCAGTTCACCGCGCTGGGCCATTTGGTAGACCTTGGCCCGGCTCAACTTGAGGTATTCAGCCAGTTCGCTCACCGTCAGGATGTTTGTCTGCATTCGATACCTCCTACGCGTCCACGGCTTCTGCTGACGCTTCTGCGACATGGCTGGGCAAAAAGACGGCAAACTGGCTCCCCTGACCGACCACGCTGCCCACAGCAATGTGCCCCCCGTGCTGGTTCAGGATCTCCCAAACCACAGGCAGGCCGAGGCCAGTGCCCGGCAAGCTCATCGTCTCGGCCTGTCCGCCGCGATAGAATCGCTCAAAAATATAAGGCAAGTCCTCAGGTAAAATGCCGATGCCTGTGTCAGCCACGATCACGCCCACCCACTCACTGTCCGGCACGTCGGGCACTGGCAGCGAATCCGAAATCTCAAATCCGAGATCCGAAATCAGATGGCCAGCCTTTACCACCAGCGGTCGGATCTCCACGGTCACTTGTCCGCCAGCCGGCGTGTAATTCAGGGCATTGTCCAGTAGATTGCCAAACACACGCGAAAGTTGATGACGGTCACCCAACACCGGCGGCAGGCCGGGAGCAAAGTGCTCGGCCATAACAACGTCCTTGCCATTGGCGCGAGAGTGGTAAGGGGGCACCACCTGGCGGACGATTTCCTTCAGGTGGAGAGGCTCGTAACTTGCCTTGTCTGAGGCCGCGTCCAGTTGGGAAAAGTCCAGCAGATCCTGAATCAATTCCTCCAGGCGGTTCGTCTCTCTGGTGGCCACTTCCAGATAACGCGCCCGCTTTTCCTCCTTGCCCCGCTGGAGGAGGGATAGGTAAAGCTTGACGTTGGCTAGAGGTGTTCGCAATTCATGAGATATGCTGGTAATGAATTGTGACTTTAATCGCTCCAGTTCTTGCTGGCGGGTCACGTCGCGTAAGACGATGACGATGCCCAAAGCGACGTCGTCCTCGAACAGTCGGGCGGCATGGGCCTCCAGGATGACTGTGTTGGGGCCAAGGGGAAACTCGCCGCGCTGGACATTCCCCACCTCTGTGACTTGCGCCAGCTGGACGATGAACTGTCGCAAGGGACGATTGGGCACTGGCTGCCCATTGGCTTTGACGGTTAGCCAACGTGTGGCCACCGGATTGGCCAGCAATATCTCCCCATCCAGCCCGGTGACGACAACGCCGTCGGCCACGCTGCGCAGGATGGCTTCGGTTTTCTCTTTCTCGCGGCGCAGTTCTGCCGTCCGATCTTCCACCCGCCACTGGAGTTCTTCGGCGTGAACCTGGACGGAGACGTGCAGGCGGGCGTTCTCAATAGCGATAGCTGCCTGGTTGGCAAAGTCCATTACCTTTTTGGAGTCCTTCTCGCTATACATCCCCGGCCGCGAATGGTCCACCGTCAGAAGGCCGACCAGTTTGCCCCTGGCCCAGAGCGGTGCACCAATCCAACCCCGAATGTACTCTGATCCTTCCGCCAGACGAAATCGCTCCGACGCCAACACGTCGGAAATGATCATCGGTTGACCTTTTTCCGTCAGAATGGGCTCCAACGCACTGTCGTTGATGTCGAAGGAAAAGTCATCGGTCTTGGCCGATTCGGGAAAGCCTCGCCCGGCCGTCAGCACCAGGCGGTCGCCCTGGCGCAAAAAGATGGCGCTGCTGTCATAGGCCACCACACTCCGCAGGCTGTCCAGAACCAACTCCAATACCTCGCCCGGGTCCAGCGTCGAAGTCAGGATAGAGGCCGTCCGGCTGAGCGCTTCCGCGATGCGGCGCCGTTCTTGCTCGGCCTCAAAGAGTCGCGCCCGCTCGATAGCGACGGCGGCGTGGTGGGCAAAGGCGGCGACTTTTTCTGCGTCGGCGGCGCTGTACACGCCCGGCGTCAGGCTGTCCACCGCCAACACGCCTAGCACTTTTCCCCTGGCTATCAGCGGCACGCCGATCCAGCTCATGATCCGCTGGGCGTACTCTCCTTTGGGTCGCCAGCGAGGTTCCTGCCGGGCATCCGGTATCACCACGACCGCTCTATCCCGCACTACCTTGTCCGACACGAGACTCCCGGACAAGTTGAAACTCAGTTGGAGAATTTTTCCCAGGTCAGGAAAGCCCCGCCCGGCCACCACCCTCATTTGTTCGTGCCCTTGGAGCAGCGAAATGGAGCAACTGTCGTAGGGAATTACCTGGCCCAACTGCTCCAGGGTAAGGTCAAGAAGATCAGACAGATCGAGGGTGGCGCTGAGGATACGGGACACCTCGGCGAGTGCGTCGGCCATCTGTCGCCGTTCCCGTTCGGCTTTGAAGAGCCGGGCGTTCTCGATGGCCACAGCGGCCTGGATGGCCAGCAACTCGAGGGCGTTCCTCTCCCGCTGGTCGAGGCGGTGGGGCTGGACAAAAGCCACCATGAGTACCCCCACCACAACCTCTTCCCGTTTGATGGGAAAGCCGGCCCAGGTTCGTATGCCCCACTCCCGCGCTGGCTGATAGTTCGCAAACAGGGGATGACTGAGGACGTCGTTGACGATGACCGGCGCGCCCTGCCGGATGACTTGCATGGTCAAACCTTCGGGCCGGGGAGGGGTGGGCGGGGGTAGGGGCAAAGGCACCTCTTTGCCCTTTTCTGGCCGGCCCTCATCCCTGACGCCCACCCATGCCCGGTCTGTTTCCCGGTCATAGAGGTTGATCTGCGCCATGTCAGAACCAGCCAGCCGCCGGGCATTTTCCGTGATCGTACGCAGCACCTCCTGGAGGTCCAATGAGGCAGCGATCCTGGACAGGGTTTCTTGTATGGTCTTTATCATACCAGGCGGCAGATGGTTCTCCTCGTGTGCCGGAGGATCATTGTAGGGGTAAGAGCGCCTCTTTGCCCTCGGTATCCCATGTCCCTCATTTGGTTCTGTGTCAGAAATGGTATTCTGTGTCAACTTCTTTGTCTCTCGTTTCAGGGCGTCAAGGGGCGGCCGGCAACACAAAGGTAAAGGTACTGCCCATGCCCGCCTGGCTGCGAACCCAGATGCGGCCCTTGTGCTTTTCGACGATGGATTTGACGATGGACAGGCCCAGCCCGCTGCCGACGATGTCCTCCGTCTCTTTGGCGTGGACGCGATAGAACTTGTCAAAGACATACGGCAGATCAGCCGGCGGGATGCCAAAACCATTGTCCTCCACTGTCAGCACTATTCGACCATCCTTCTTGGTAACGGAAACCGAGACCTGCCCGCCCTCCGGCGTGTATTTTATAGCGTTGCCGACCAGGTTGGATACAGTTTGTCCCAGTCGCAGGGGGTTGCCGAGCACTGGCGGCAGACCTGGGGTGATGTGCCAGTGGAGCGATTGTTTTTTCAGGTTAGCCTGACTATCAAGGCTCGTCATTGCTTTCTCGACGATCAGGCCCAGGTCGCACCGCTCCATCTCCAGGTTCACCCCCGCCTCGATGCGGCCCAGGTCCAGCAAGTCGGAGATCAGTTCGGTAATGGTCCCGACGCCGCGTTGAATCTTGCCCAGAAAGTCCTGCTGCTGCTCGTTGAGCGGCCCTGCGACCGGAAGAAGGTCGGCAAAGCCTTTTACAGACGTCAGGGGAGAACGCAAGTCGTGCGACACGGTGGAGACAAACTCGGACTTCATCCGATCCAATTCCTTCAGATGGGTGATGTCTTGCATGACGGCCACCTGGCCCACGCCCCGAATGGGCGTAACGTGCGCGTTGAGCGTGCGACCATCCGGCAAGGGGATCTCGGCGTGGGTAGACTGTGCCCCGACCCTCGCCCGGTGAAAGAGATCGAGTAGACTTTCACTGTGGATGGTCTCTGCCAGAGGACGCCCCATGACGTCGCCGGCTATATTGAAGGCCTGGCGGGCGGCCCGATTGGCCAACATTACCCGTCCTGCATCGCCCTCTTCGAGCAGGATAACGGCATCTTCGGTGTTGGCCAACACCGCTTCCAGTTTCCGGCGCTCCTCTTCTACAACGCCAAAGAGCCGGGCGTTTTCGATAGCAATGGCAGCATAGTCGGCCAGCGCAGAGAGCATCTCCAGTTCGTGGGGCCCGAACGGCTTGTCTGAAACTTTGTTGTCCACCCCCAGCACGCCGACGACACGATCCTGGACCGTAATCGGTACGTTGATCAACGCCTTGACCAGATAAGCTGTCTGGATTTTGAGAACTTTGCCACCGACAGTCACCGGTTTGCCGGTCCGCACCACCTGGCCGGCCAGGGAATCCTGCACCTTGAGGCGCAGATTGCGGGACGTTTTTTCCTCGATGCCCTGGGCTGCGCGGACGTAGAGTTCGTTGGTTTCATCGTCCACCAGTAGCAGAAAGCCTTCTTCCGCGCCAGAGATATAGACCGCTGCCTCTACCAGCCGATTTAACAGTTGTCCCAGATCCAACAACGCCGTAACCGATTTGCCGATCTTGTAGAGAGTGTTGAGCTCCTCGACGCCCCGCTCCAATTGCCGGTTCACTCGTATCAACTGTTGGGTGAGAGCATCTCTTTCCCGCCGCAGGCGTACCTCGGTCAAGGCCCGCTCCATCACGGCCAGCAGTTCATCTACTTCAAACGGCTTGATAACATAGTCTTTCACCCCCATGCGGAAGACCTGCACGGCCAACTCCTCGGAGCCGTGAAAGGTCATGAGAATGACCGGGATGTCGCTGCCCTTGTCGTGGAGTGCCTCCAACACCTGGACGCCGTCCATCTTGGGCATTTGCATGTCCAGCAAGATCAGATCAGGCGATTCCTGCAAGGCGAGTTCAAGTCCCCTTTCGCCATCGCTGGCGGTCAGTGGTTGATAGCCGTTGGGTTCCAGAACATAATTAGCGATAAAGCTGCGGTTCTCCAGACTGTCGTCCACCACAAGCACTCGTTCGTTTGCCACTGCGACCTCCTGAGTTGGATGGAGAGACTCCTCCAACCGGCAATTATGCTCCTTGTGTGATTATACCAGAAAATCCTTCTTTTATGTGTAAATTCTGCGTAAATTTTGTGCTACGACAGTGTAACACATTACGATGAACAACAATGGCTTGTGTTTGTCTATCATGGCTTGCGATTCAGTGCTGTGTCTTGACCCAGAGACGCTGTCCGTCGGTGATGACCTCGACGTTCCCCTGCTCGTCGGTGCGGAGCACCGTGTATAACGCCAGCCGCGCTAGCACCTCTGGCGAAGGATGCCCAAAACGGTTGTCCTGGCCCACAGAGATGACCACTAACTGCGGATTCACGGCCTCGAGAAAAGCTGGCGCCGAAGAGGTGTCTGAGCCGTGATGAGGCGCTTTGAGCACCGTGCTGGGCAACGGTTGCCCAGAGCGGATCAATTCGTGCTCCACCTCGGCTTCAATGTCGCCCGGCAACAGCACAGAGACCTGTCCCATAACCAGCCGGGTGACGATAGAGTTGTTGTTGCTGTCCGCCGCGCCACCCATCATCAGGTTGGGGCCAGGGTGAAGGACGGTGAGCGTCACATCACCGCCCAGCGCCACTTGCGTCCCGGCCCGGCTGTCCAGAACGTGGACTTTTTCCTCGGCCAGCAGTTCCTGCCACCGGGCAAAGGCCGGCGTGTCAGACGGCTGGCCAGTGTCAAAGACTTGCGCCACGCGGTACCGTTCCAGCACCGGCACTAATCCCGCTAGATGGTCGGCGTCCGGGTGGGTGAGGATCACCAGATCCAGCGAGCGATCCCAAAAAGGCATCTGTTCTCCCAGGCGGGCTAAAAGGGTCGTCGGATCGGGACCGCCATCCACGAGCACCTGCTGGCCTGTGGGGCTCTGGATGAAAATCGCGTCCCCCTGGCCCACGTCGAAAAAGACAACGTGCAGCTTGCCATCGGGTTGGCTGGCGACCGCGATCCAGACCAGGCTCAGAATGATGACCAGACCACCCACCAATGCCTTGGTCGGCAGACGGTGCGTCAGTTTGTTCCACCAAGCCTTGCGCTTTTCCTCGTCTTGATTCATGATCCACACCCCCACCAGAAGCAGACCATAACAAGCCCACACCGACCCAGCACTCACCCGTCCCAGGCTGACGGAAGCATACGGTACAATAGCGGTTAGTTTCACCATCTCGATGGTATAAGTGAGAAAGAGCCACGCTACCCAGCCCAAGGCGTGTCCCAGCGGCGACCAGATCAGCCCACCGATTGTAGCCACACCACCGCATAGCATCACCGCTGGCTGGACCGGCAGGATGAGTAGGTTGGTGACCAGCGTAACCAGCGAGAGCTGCCCAAAGTTGTAGAGGATGATGGGCAGGGTGGTGATCTGCGCCGCCGTCGTCACAACCAGAGCCTCGTTCAGAAAGGCCGAGGCCGGCCTTTCCCACGCTTGCGGGAGCAACCGGGCTAACAGGCCCTCGAAACGGTGCTGGAGAGGGTCGGTGAACCACACCAGGCCCAGCGTGGCAAAGAAGGAAAGTTGGAAGCCGAGATCCCACAGCAAGTTTGGATTCCAGATCGTCATCAACAAAGCCGCCGCCAGGGTCGAGTTGAACGCGTCGGTCTGGCGGCCCAGGTGGACGCCCCAGGCGTACAGCCCGCCCATCACCGCTGCCCGCACCACCGCCCCCGATGGGCCCACAAAGAGCGTGTAAAGCACGATGCCAGCCAGTGCAAAGTAGAACGATCGCGCCCGACCAAAAAGTCGCGTGCCCAGTGCGCTGAGCAAGCCGGCGATGATAACAAAGTTAAAGCCCGATATGACAATGATGTGCGTCGTGCCGGTGGTGGAGAAATCGGCCATCAGATCGCGGGGGATGCCGGTCTCCACGCCCAGTAAGATGCCGGTGAGCAGCGAGGCTTGCGGTTCGTGCAGAATTTCAGCGATGGTGCGCTGGGCACGAGCCTTGAAAGCATAGATCGCCCGCCAGAAAGGACTGCCCTCATCACGGGCCAGCAACGTCACCTGGGCCCGCCGCATCAGCGAATAGACGCCCTGCCGTGCCAGATAGTCCCGGTAAGAAAAGCCCTCGAACTCGGGCGGGGTCTCCAGCAAGCCAGAAACCTCCAGCCGGTCGCCGTAGCGACAGTCGAAATAGCGCGGTACGCGCACCAGGGCCAGGCCCTCGACAGCGTGGGAGGCGTTGTCGCTCAAGAGATTTTCCACGCGCAGCCGGAGGTCGGCATGAGTGCCGCGCACGTCCGGCTCACCGATGACCACGCCTTGCAGGGTGATCCAGCCCTGGTCGTTGTAGGTGGCCAGGGTGTGTTGGTCAAAGTGGGGAACGGCCAGCAGGTAGCGCCCGGCGCCGAGAAGGAGGAACAATCCACAGCCGGCCAACAATCGCACGCGGCGGTCGTCGCGCCAGAGAAAAAAAGTAGCCAGAGGCAAGATCGTCGCCAGGGCCACCAGAGTGCCCGGCGGCTGGAGCAGTTTGGCGAGGGCAATGCCGGTCAGCCAGGCGGCGCTGAGGTAGACGAGAGGCATGGCGAGTTACTCTCTTGGAATGCGAGGCCAGGAACCGGAAAATGGTGACTGAAGACGCAAGTGTAGCATAACGCGGCTCCAACTGCAACCGACGTGAGACGAGATGGCATCTCGTCCCACAAGGTCCTCGCGAACAGCGCAAATGTTGTAGGGTGATTCTTCAAACGCTCCCAACGCTTCGGCCAGACGATGTAGCGCCTTCTCTCTTATCACGAGAATGCACACGGACGGGCCGGAGGCTTGCGGTCAGCTCGTCAAGTATCCTGCTATTCTGTCGTCCTTTCCATTGCACTCAAAGTGTAGCACAAAGGATGGGTTAAAGCAAATTGGAAATCGCGGCAACGGGGGGTGGGAAGCGGTGCTTGTCTTGCCACGCGAATGGGTGTATGCTCCTGCAGGCAACCCCCGAATTCATTCGATGGCTGGCAACTCGAACCGCCACAGCGTCACCCGGGCAAAGCCGTTCTCGTGCGTCTGCTGACCGTGAGCCTGGAGCCACTGCAAAACCAGGTGCCGCTGGTCCCACATCTCCATCTCAGTGCCGACCAGCCACACTGTCCGCCGGCCGGTTGTCATGGCCTGCATATGCTGGTCGGCTTCCGCCTGGCTCATGCCGTGGTTGGTGTACAATCCTTCGACCCCCTCGAACGGCTGGCGGTAGTAATACTCAAAGGTGTAACGTCCATAGGGAATCTGGAAGACGATCAGGTCACCAGGCTGGTAGTGCTCCCCCACCAGGCGCGCCGCACCTCGAAAATCAGACTTGATGGGCTGGGTGGCCTGCGTCCACCAACCCTGCGCTAAAAAGATAACCAACAAGACAGCGACCACAATCTGTGCGAGCCGCCACCGCTGTCCTATCGCTACCAGACCCCTCGCCAGGAGCAGAGCATAGGCTGGCGCCACGTAGATCAGATACCGGTCGGTAAAGATCGGCATGCCCAGCGAGATGAAATAGACAGCCAGAACCGGCGCAACCAGCCACAGCACCAACTCCAGCACGCCCCCGTAGCCGTTTTGAGCACGCAACACCACGCCGCCCAACAACAAGAGCAGAAACACTCCCATTGAAATGGGAATCGGCTCCCAGGGCGTGGCAACGCCCCGGCTGAAGGCCAGAAAGAGAATGTGTGCCATGTCACCCAGGGGATAGAAGGGATGACCCGTCTCGAAATCGGAGAGGAGGAGCGGTACCTGCCAGACCGCCAGGGGAAGGTAAGGCAGCGTGAGCGCGGCCATGTCCGCCAGCCAACCCCGCCAGCGAGGACTGTATCGGCGCCAGCCAACCACGAACCAGAGCGCCTGGGGCAGCAGAATCAGTATGGCCAGAATGTGGCTGTAAATCATCAGGCTGGTTACGATCACGTGCCCAATCCACCATCGCCAGCGGCCCTCATTCAGTGCGCACCCGTAGAGCCAGGTGGAGAGAAGTCCCAGGGCCAGCATAAGGGTATACATCTTGAGTTCCTGGGCATACCATATCAGATAGGGGGACAGGGCCACCAGTGCCGCACCTATCGCGCCTGTGGCCCGACCGACTATCCGTCGCCCCACGACCCAGGTGAGGGGCACAGCCAGCACGCCACAGATGAGCGAGGAGTAGCGCGCGGCGAATTCGCCCTCGCCGACCAGTGCCAGCCAGCCACGCAGCAGAATGAAATAGAGCGGCCCGTTCCAGCCCGGACGGGTGAGGTTGCCAAGTAGCTCGGTAAGGGGAACCTGAGAAAAACGGAGCGCATCCGTCTCGTCACGCCAGAGGCTCTGAAAATCCAGGCGCCAGGCGCGCAAGCCGAACGCCAGCAAGACCAGCAGCGACAGCCCTGCCAACTCTCGCCAGATGGGATGGATTGATTCTCGAGGAGATAGACCTTGCGCGGTCACGATCTTGTAGCAGAGTTTCTCAGTACACTGCCGAGAAGCAGCCCCACGACGGCCGTCAACGCCAGGATGACGACCACGACGATCCAGCCCACGTCATCGGGAGATAGGAGAGGTTTGGACATTGCCGTGGCTATGGGTGCTGGCGTCGGTGGAAGCAGTTCGGGCGTGGCGGTAGGTGGTAGGAGGGGCATCTGGATGGCCCCGGCTGCTGACTCTAAAGTAGCCGTCGGTGTGTTGGTTGGAGGAGATACCAAGGGAGTAGGCGTCCCCGGTGGAGGCGTATTTGTCGGTGGGGGAGTGGCGGTGGGGGAACTCGCCGGCGTGTCGTCGGGTAACGGTGTTGGCATGTCGGTCGGCGAGGGCGCCGGTGTATCGGTCGGCGCGGGCGTGGGCGTGGCCTCCGGTGTGTCGCTAGGCGCTGGCATCGCTGTGTCGGTCGGCGAAGGCACTGGTGTGTCAGTAGGCCGGGGTGTAGCCGTGCTCACCGGCGACGACTGGAAGGTCGTCCACGAGGCTGCAACGCCTGCCACGCCAGCCATGAGCGCCGCCAACAGGACAGCCGCGCTCACCAGCGGCAAGAGCGAGAGCAGACCACGGACCTGACTGCGGATAAGGTGGAGCAGATTTGAGTGCGGGCGCATCTATCCCTCCTGGATTGGCAAAGTAAAACCATTATACCTGATTGGCTGTTTTTGGCAACTGCGCCGTATTGCGTGAGGAGACGGCACGTGCATCACGCAACATGAAAAGCAGAGGCGCTCAATGGCTAGACCATGGACATTTACTACTCTTTTTGATTCTTTTTCCCTTTAACCACCCGAAAATGGTCAAAGTCGCGGGCGACCACGGTGTTGGGAAAGATAGCTTTCGCTTCGGCCAGGACGTCGCGATCTCGATTGCGGCGGGAAAGATGAGTAAGGACAAGTTGCTTTACGCTGACCTGACGAGCCAGCTCGGCCGCCTGCCGGGCCGTGAGGTGGCCAAACTCGCGGGCCAGGCCCGCATCGTGGTGCAGGTAGGTCGCCTCAATAACCAACACATCGGCATTGCGCGCTTTGCCTACCAAATTGTCCGTGCGGCCGGCATCGCCTACAAACACCAGTTTCGCCCCTGGCTGCCACTCGCCCAGTACGTCGTCGGGATGAATGACGCGCCCGTCGCCCAGGGTGATCGCCTGACCCTGCACCAACCGCTTTCTCTCCGGGCCGGCCGGCACGCCCAACGCTTCGGCCTTGTCTACCAGAAACGGGCGACGGCCCTTCTCCTCGAAAGTAAAGCCGAAGCAGTCCGCCCCCCGGTGGCTCACCGGAAAGGCTCGTAGCGCAAAGGTGTCGTCTTCCATTAGCACGCCAGGCTCGATTTCGTAGAATTCGATCTTGAGCGGCACTCGAGCACCCCGCAGGACCACGCGGTAGATCAGATCCTCCACCCGATCCAGCGTCCAGCGCCCGCCCCAGATTTCTAGCTCGTCTATTGCCTCCCACCGGCTAAAGGTGGAAACCAGCCCGCCCAGCCCCAAAATGTGATCCAGGTGGCCGTGGGTGAGCAGGATTTTGTTCAGGCGGCGAAAGCCCAAGCCACTCTTGAGAAGTTGCCGCTGCGTTCCCTCACCACAGTCCACCATAAAACGATATTCGTTGTGCAGAACCACCGCCGACGAAAGCCCTCGATGCATCGACGGGGCCGAGGCAGATGTGCCAAGAAAAACTAGTTCAAACACCTGTGATCTCCATTATCCGCAGCCTTCTTTCTCCTGGCTGGCTCCTCGTTCTCTGTATTTCGGTCAGCGTCTAGCCCACGATCACTCGCCGTGCCACCTTTAACACGGTCGGGGGATGGTGCAGCATGTTAGTGTAGCTGGCATTGGCCAGGGGACAGTGACATTCTTTGTTGTAGATGCTCTGCCGGATGCGATCCGCCTCCGGTGAGAACCAGATCGCGCCAAAGTCGTAATCGTAGTCCCGCAGTTTGCCCATGTTGTCGGCACGGACGCAGCACGGCCAGACGGTGCCGTCGGCATAAATTTGCGCCGAGGCCCAGCCGGCGTAGCAGCCGATGACCTGCGTCTTTTCGACCAGGATATGCTTCACCAGGCGATAGTATTCCACGCGGAAAGCCTCGGTGATGCGAGCCACGCCGTGGAATTTGTGTCCCTCCACTCGGGCAATGAGTTGGTCAATAACAGCGGCGTACTTTTCGGCACTGGGCGTGATGTCCAGCCCAATCGTGTCCAGCTCGACTCGCTCTTCAGCGATCTCGGTGATGTACGAGTCCGGCTTTAGCCCAAAGGCATAGTCGAAAAGCCCCGTCACGTCGTCCACGTTGAAATTGGAGACAACAGAGTGGATGCCGATGGCGAGATTGGGCAGATCCATCTCTTGCAATGCCCGGTAGCTGGCCTCAAACTTTTCAAAGTTGCCCGGTACGCCCCGGATGCGATCGTGCTTCTCGCCCACACCATCCAGCGAAAGGTTAATGATAACCTGGCTGCCCTTGCAGTAGCGCGCGATACACTCGGCTTTTGCCGGAATCTGCTTGTAAAGGAGGCCGTTAGTGGGAATGTTGATGATGCCCGGCCGGCAGTGATCGTAGGCCAACTGGGCCAATTCGACGATATGGCGATACATGAACGGCTCGCCGCCGCTGAGAGTAAACCAGTAAGGCGCGCGACCCAGGCTGCCAAGCACCTTGTCCCATTCCTTCAGCGTGAGTTCGTTCTCTCGTTTCTTCCAGATATTGCAGGTCAGGCATCGAGAGTTGCAGCGCGGCGAGGGAGAGAGGGTCAGATTGAGCGGCATCATTTTGGGTACGCCAAAGCGGCGGAAAAGCATGTAGAGTGGCACTCTGGCCAATACACTTGACATCACCGGATTATTCTCTCGGCTGCGGGCTAGGATTGCAGGAAAACGTAGGCAATGTGTCCGAACCGGCGCTTGACGAAATGGGGAAAGAACCGCTCGGCATGGATCCACCACTCCAGGCCGCGCATGGCAAATCGCTCAACCGGGTTGTCGGCAGCCTTTTCTTTCGCCTCGGCAGAGCGTTGTAGACCGGGCGGGAAGGGTGCCACGTCCAGGTAACTGGCTTCGCGTACCGTCAGGCCTGCCCGCTGGCAGGTCGCCACCAGGTCGGGCAGAAAAAAGCCATCCATGCCGCTAACGGTGAGGTGCTCCCTGTTGGCTTTGTTGGGCACCAGAAGCACCGCATGGCGCGATTTTTCTCGAACCTGGGCCAGGTATCCGGCCAGTTCGCCACTGTCGAGACGCTGGATGGCCGAGGTCGTCACCCATAGATCAAAGGGCGCGTCGTCAGAACGGGTAGGACGAGCCAGTGTTTCCAGGTGACGCATTTTAAAACGACCTGGATCGGCCAGTACGGCCAGCGGTGGCAATTTTAATGCGCGGGCAAAGTTCTCCAGCAGCGACACGCGGTCATCGGCGACAATGGTCTGGCAATTGTACTGGGCCGCCAGCAGCGCAAAGTCTAGATCCACACCATAGTCCTCCGGCAGGCCTCCAATGAGAAGCCGTTGGGGAGGGCAAGTCGCCGCCACGACACGTTGTAGCAACTTGAGCTTGGCCGAGTACTCGTAGGCCGTGCCCATCCCCTGCCCTTCCAGCAAGGCAATGGGATAAAGATCAACAACAGAGAATGAATTACTCATACTTCTAACAACCCTTGTTCTCGATACCAGGCCACGGCACGACGGACGCCTTCGACCAATGGCACTTGTGCCTGGTAACCCAACTCGGCCTCGGCGCGGGCGGTGGAGAAGGCCCGCGTCTCGGTGAAAAAGTTGACAGCACTGCGGCTCAACGGTGGACGAAACGGCACGACCATAGCCAGCAGTTCCAATCCCGTAGCGGCAGCCATCGCCAGAAGCCGGGGCACTCGCAGTCGGGGCGGCGATACACCCAGTGCCGTAGCGATCTCTGTCGCCAGTTGGCGAATGGTAGCTGGCTCCGGTCCGGCGATGTGGTAAACGCGCCCGACCCGGCCGGCTGTCTCACACAACATCATCCCCCGCACCGCGTCATCCACAAAGGTAGGGTGCACGCGGTTCTCGCCGGAACCGATGTAAAAGAACCGCCGTCTCTGAATGGCCTGGAACAGGCCCAGCACGTGGGTATCGCCAGGGCCGTAAACGAATTCCGGACGGGCCACCGTCAACGACAAGCCGGTGCGTTGGGCAAACGTCAGCGCTAGCTTTTCCCCTTCGCTCTTGGTGGCCTCATAGATATTGGACGGCGTATGTGGCCACGTCTCGTCGGCGGGCGGATTCTGGATCGGGCCGAGCACGCCCGGGCTGCTGACGTGCACAAATCGCTTCACGCCAGCCGTCTGGGCCGTCACCAGGACGTTCAGCGTGCCATTGACGTGCAGGTCACGATAAGCGACATCCGGTACCGGTGCGCCACCCAGCATCCCCGCCAGGTGATAGACTGCTTTTACACCGTCCAGTGCCTCGGACAGGGTGTTGGACAACAGCGCGTCGCCCAGGACGACCTCCACATCCAGGCCCTCCAATCGTGACAAATCGCTAGCCGGCCGGGCCAGGATGCGCACCGGCCGTCCAGCCTGGCACAGCACACGCGCCAGGTGGCTGCCTAGAAAACCAGTACCACCGGTGATCAACACCCTCTCGCTCACATCAACCTCTTGGTCGTCCTGGCAATCTCCCACACGATGTGCTGCTGGCGCCGCGTGCGAAAATCGCGCCAGCCGAGCCACCGTCCATAGATCTCTAGAGCCACGACGCCGACTGTCCAGAGCAACTGCCGCGGTCGCCAATCCAGACGGCGCAACAAGGCACCCAAGATACGCCAGGCACTCATGGTCGAGACAATGTAACCCAGGTTGTTGCGAACAGCCAGGTGCCCGGCGTAGATGCGCCGCCGCTGCCGCAAAAAATCACTCACTGTCTCTGGGCCCTTGTTGTAAACGATGGCGTCCGGTACGTAGGCCGTTATATAACCCTGGCCCTTGACAACCGGTTCCACGCTGGCCTCGTCTACGGCCGAATCGTAAGGAATGCGCTGGAAGATGAGCCGGAAAGCTGTCATTTCACCTGCCTTAAAGTGCCGTTGCGCAATCTCGTGATGCAAGTTCCACAGCAGGTGCGCGGCAAAGCCCATGAACGTATCGGGCTCGTTGACCGGCACCGGCCGGCCACTGGTCATGCCCACGTCCGAGTCGGCCATAGGCTCGACCAGCTTCTGGATGGTGTGATAATCGGGCAACAGGTCAGCACTGCTGAGGATGACCACCTCCTCCGATGCTTCCCGCAGAAAGAGATTAACGCCGGAGGCCTTGCCCTCTCGCAGAGGCTGGGTGAGCAATTTGATCCGCCCGTCGCGGGCAGCCCACTGGCGCACGATTTCCTCGGTGCGGTCTGTGCAACCGCTGGCCACGACGATGATCTCCGCAATGGCAACGGTCGTCAACTGTTGCTCCAGCAGCCTCTGAAGCAATTGCCCAACGTTGGCTTCCTCGTTATGGGCCATAATGCCGATGCTACAGCGAATTGAATCCATTGACCTCCGTGTCCCCCGCGCCATTGCGGTGAGAACTCTTCTTATGAATATGAAACCAGACTTCCGCGGCCGCCAAAACGCCCGCGCTGGTCAGCGCCACGATGACTACCACCTGGATCAGAGTGGCGTGAAACAGCGCCAACAGCGCAAATTGCGCGGCCACAGCGACCGGCAGCGCGCACACGAAACTGGTCTGCTCCACCGACAGAAAATAGTTGAGCCAGACGTTGACCAGTGCGTAGCCCGTCATGGCCAGGGCTATCAGACCGAGCACCGGCCCGGCAAAGGGATTCTCTGCGCCAAAGACGGCCTTTAGAATAAGGTCTGGTGCGGCCAAGTAGGCCAGCGTCAGACCGGCACAAGGGAGCAACGTCGCTGCCAGGCTCAGCCGCAGCAGTCGGGACGAATCACGATGCTGCGCGTGGCGCTCGGCGCTCTTGGGAAAGAGTACCACAGCAAAGGCCGCCGGCAAAAAGATGACGATCTTGCCCAGCGTGACGGCCATCGAATAGTAGCCCGCCTCCGTGGGCGAGAAAAAATGCTTTACCACCAACGCATCCATGTTGACCAGCGCCGCAAAGCTGACCAGACCAACGACAGTCGCGCCGGTGTAGCGGGTCAGGTCGGCGGCAGTGACCTGATGGGAATCGCCCGTCCGCCGCCAGAGAATCCCTCCGAGTAGCAGCAGGCCCAGGGACACGCTACCCACCGTGCCCACCGGCAGCGCTGCCAGCGCGCCCACGGCGTCGAGGCCAAGCTTGACCAGCAGCACGCCCAACAGCAGCCGGAAGGCGGCGTGGGCCACCTGGAATATCCCCAGGCCGGTAAACTTTTGCAGGCCCTGCAGCGCGCCCCCGACCACCGGCTTGAGCATCAGTGGCAACAGGGCCGCCGCCATCACCAACACCGGCATCACTGTAGGGATCTGAAACAGCCGCGCGATTGGCCCGGACAGTATACCCAGCAACAGGGCCGCTGCCACGCCCCACAGGGCAGACGTTCGCAGTGCCCCCCGGAAGAAAGCCCCTGCCCGTGCCAACTGCTCCTTAGCCAGGAATCCAGCCGCGTAGCGGGCCGTCACCGTGCGCACCACGACCAGCGACACCGAGACGATCTGCAACATCGCTTGCAGTGCGACCAGTACGCCATAGCCGTCTGTGCTCAGCAGGCGGCCCATGGCTATGTTGTAGGCATAGTCCAACACATTGGCCAGCGAAGTGGCGGCAAACATCACCAGCCCCTGTCGCAGCCCTGGCCGGGCCAGCAGCGGCTGGAGGCGGGTCAAAAGCGCGCCCTGCGTCGGGCTGGCTGCAGCCGGGCCGGTGGATTCTTCGATCATGCTATCTTCCTCATTGTTTTGTAGACGCCCTATTGTATGCGAATTGGGCCATAGCGTCAAATGAGGGGCAAACACAAAACGCTGAGGCCGGCAGGCAGCTTTTGCCTTTTCCCCTTGCCAATGCTATAATCGTTGCTGGAGGTGAGAGAAGAGATGGTCAGGATTTACCTCGACGTTTGTTGTTTGAACCGTCCTTTTGATGACCAAACCCAGGCACGAATTCGGCTCGAGGCAGAGGCTATCCTTTGACGTGGTTGAGGGAGGTCAGTTTCTTCATAGGTCACCAGCATCCACGCACGAAAAAGTGGACGAGTCTACAAGAATTTCAAGATCTCACTGATTGGGGAAAAGGAGACTGTCAAGACTTTGCAAACACGCCGAACGTGAGCCGGCACAACTCGACCGTTCCAAGTAGAAGACAGGAGTGCAGTATCTATGACTGACAACGCTGACTTGACTCTTGAAGCTTTTACAATTCTCCGCGAGCATTTCTTTGACCAGAACGGCTCGCCAAAGCCGTTCTCGCTGCGGGAAAAGCGAAACACACAGGATAATCCCCTTGATGAGTACATCTGTGGCGTGTTGTGCGATCATCTACAGGATAGCGAATGTGTGCCCGCTCCTGGCCCGTTAATCAACCCTGATCTGGTGCTGCTTCGTCCAGATCGGTGCAACGGCGTTTCCAGAGCAGCCCTGCGGGACGATTTGACGAGAGTTGTCGGGGTCGAGGTTAAGAAGCTGGAGCGCAAAGTCAGGTTCAGTGGCGAGACGATCCGGCCTCGACTACAACACGACACCTCCTTGTGGGACGATTCGCGTGTACGATGCGAGTGACAATCCGCTCGACATACGGGGTTTCTACCTCTTTGTATGCCAGGAGCAAGAGAGAGGCGCAGAGAACTTGTACAAGCTCAGCGCCCTGGCGCTCTGCGATGGCAATGTGTTGAATGAAGACTTTGGTCTGTATCTCTCGGCCGTCGGACAGCGAGAAAAGGAAATCGGACTCGGAACGTATGGGAATGGAGCTAACAGGAACAGACCGATGTTCATTTTCTCCAATCCGCTTGGCATACCCGAGTTGGATAACTCAACTACTCTTATCCATCCCGATCCGACCCTGGTAGAGTCCGAGACCGGTTTGCGCATGGCCTACCGACTGGTCCGAACGGCCAGGGATAGAGAGCGGATTTTCTATTGCTATCGCTCAGTTGCGGATGTTGGAGCAAGTCACCCCATAACCGACTTGATGAATCCTTTCCCCACGCCGTTATCTCGTAGTACCCGCACACAAAGTAGAGGCAGGTTCAGGCTCCCGATTGAGCCCTTGCAAGATGAGGTTGGACAATGAGTACCTTGACACCTAGAGTAGCTGAGGTGCGTCCTGTTTACGCCAACGGCGATCCACCCAAACAGCGAAAAGCCATCGAATGTTCCTTTCCCTTTGTAGAAATCAGCGAGGTTGCTGAGCGAGAGTCGTGGCGCAAAGATGTTTACCAGCCTGTTTACTACATTCACAAGTGGTGGGCCAGGCGCCTCAGTTGCGTGTTTCGCGCCATTGTGTTGGGAGCATGTACTCCTGCCAAAGACCCTACTGACAGAGGGTCAGATGGCATACTCGACCTGTTCTACACACCTGCCCGGTTTCCTGACACCCTTGTCTACGATCCATTTATGGGGAGTGGAACGACAGTTGGGGAAGCGCACAAGCTAGGGTGCCGCGTCATTGGGCGGGACATCAATCCGGTTTCCTACTTTATCGTCAAGAGTGCGTTGAGCACGCACGACATCTCTGAAATACATCAGACTTTCAAGGCAATTGAAAGAGATGTCAGCCACAGAATCAAGGCCTACTACAAAGCGCAGACCAAGCGTCACGGTCTTGTGGATGTGCTCTATTACTTTTGGGTGAAACTCGTTCCCTGTCCCTGCTGTGGCGCACAAGTTGATTTGTTCAACAGCCGCATCTTTGCCAAGCACGCCCGCCCAAGCAAGCAGCCAGGGGCAAAATCCCTGTGCCCTGCCTGCGAGGCGATCAATTCCACGATGGTCTATCAGACAGAGGTAGAGTGTGATCAATGTGGCATATCCTACAATCCCCAAGAAGGTTCGACAGGCAGAACAAAAGCGACGTGCCCCCGTTGTCAATGCACGTTCCCGATCATTGAAGCCACAAGAGCCCTGGATCATCCTCCCCATCACCGTATGTACGCCAAAATGATCCTTACACCCGATGAGGGCAAAGTGTATCTCCCCATTGACGAGTACGATCAGGCGCTTTACAAGAAAGCATCTGTGGAGCTTCAAGCGGGCAACTTGGCATATCCTCAGGTGGCGATTGAGCCAGGCTACAATACGGATCAAGTGCTGAACTACAATTACACCTACTGGCACCAGATGTTCAACGACCGTCAACTGCTATGCTTGAGTATGCTGAGCGAGCGGATTCACCATATAAAAAAGGATTCCCTTCGTGCTCTGTTCGCCTGTCTGCTGTCGGGATGCCTCGAGTTTAACAGCATGTTCTGTTCTTTCAAGGGGGAAGGAACGGGGGCGGTGCGACACACCTTTTCCCATCACATTCTTAAACCCGAACGCACGCCACTAGAAGCGAATCTCTGGGGAACGCCCGAATCTTCAGGATCGTTTTCCACCTTGTTCGAGCGGCGCATTCTTCGGGCCATCGAATACAAGGATAACCCCTTTGAATTACAACTTGCTGATAGGGTAAACGGGAAAAGACCAAGCAGAAAGGTGTTCAACATCAATCGGAAGATGGGAGGCGAGATAGCATCAACTTATGACGATTTTCAAAGGGGTGATTTTGAGATCTATCTGTCATGTGCAAGCTCCAGCCAGACTGATATTGAGGATGGTGTTGTTGACGCCGTCATAACAGATCCACCTTTCTTTGACAATGTGCATTATTCTCAGTTAGCCGATTTCTTTTACGTCTGGATACGAGAAATGATGGGGCATGAAGGTGTTTTTCAAGCAGAAACCACACGCTCACCTAAAGAAGTCCAGCAAACAGACTCTCGACGTTTTACAGACAACCTGATCGCCGTATTCAGGGACTGCCACCGAGTGTTAAAAGATGACGGGCTGCTAATCTTTACCTACCATCACTCACGACCAGAAGGCTGGTCCGCGATCCTGGAAGCCATCCACAAAGCAGGATTCTACATTGAAGCCACTCATCCTGTAAAGTCAGAAATGTCGGTCGCGATACCAAAGCAGCAAGCCAAAAGCCCGATAGACATTGACATTATCATCATTGGACGGAAATTCGCTTCGATAGAGCCCTTTCCAGAAATTCCCCCGAATCTGTTCAGTGAGTGTGTTGAAGAAACCGGCGAGATTGTCAAGGCATTCAACAGGTCAAACAGGAAGTTGAGCCATAGCGATATAACCGTCACCATGATGGCCCGCTTGATAACAACTTTGTCTCGAACACGCGATCTGGAAAAGATTCTCAGTTTCTCAAGTTCTGTTGAAAAGGATATAAGCGCGGTCGTTGAGAGAATCTGGAAACAGCAGAATCCGAGAGAGGCGCTCGTGGGAGAGCGGCAAATGAGGCTCTTTTAGTTCTCACCGTCCTCGATGGCCCGAACCAGGCTTTCACAATGGAAATACCCCAGAAAAAGGAGGAAGAGTAATTGCTGTACAAAGCCCCTACCGGAACCCGGGACATTCTGCCGGAAGATCAATCTTACTGGCGCTACGTCATCGCCCGGATGCGTCACATCGTCGAACAGTACGGTTTTCGGGAAATAGACGTGCCGATATTCGAGGCCACCTCCCTCTTTGCTCGTGGCGTCGGCGAGGCCACCGACATTGTGGAAAAAGAGATGTACACCTTTGAGGACCGGGGCGGTCACTCGCTTACTCTGCGGCCCGAGTTTACTGCTGGCGTGATGCGCGCCTACATCGAGCGCGGCATGCGCGTCCGGCCCAGCCCGGTTAAACTCTACTCTATCGGTCCGGTTTTCCGCTACGAGCGGCCCCAGGCCGGACGTTACCGCCAGCACCGGCAACTCAACGTGGAAGTCATCGGCGAGCAGGACCCGGCCGCTGACCTGGAGATCATGTCTGTGGCCTGGCACATCTATGCCGACCTGGGCTTTCGCGGGCTGTCATTCCAACTCAACTCCACCGGCTGCCCCCGGTGCAAGCCAGGTTACAAACAGGTTCTGGTGGCTCACTACCAGGATTACCTGGACACCATCTGCGACGACTGCAAACGGCGGCTGGGCACCAACCCCTTGCGCGTATTGGACTGCAAGCAGTCGTCGTGCCAGCCAGTCATCGCCGGCGCACCCCACATCACCGACCACCTCTGTGCCGAGTGTGCCGATCACTTTGCCATGCTGCGGGGCTACCTGGATGACCTTGACCGGCCCTACACCCTGAACCACCGCCTGGTGCGCGGCCTGGATTACTATACCAAGACTGTCTTTGAAGTCTGGGCCGAAGGCATTGGCGCGCAGAACGCGCTGTGCGGCGGCGGTCGCTACGACGGACTGATCGAGCTCATCGGCGGCCTGCCGACGCCAGGGGTGGGCTTTGCCACCGGCATCGATCGCATTATTCTCACCCTCAAGAACCAGGGCATTGAGCCGCCGCCGCTGCCCGAGCCGCAGGTTTTTGTCGCCTACCGGGGTGAGGCCGCCAGGCGTGCCGCCATCCGGCTGCTCGACCAGCTCCGCCAGGCCGGCGTCGGTACGGTGATGGGCCTTGGCGATCGCAGCCTCAAGGCGCAGTTGCGCCAAGCCGGACGGCAAGGCATGGCCTACGTCCTCATCTTGGGCGACGACGAACTCGCCGCCGGGCAGGTGACGGTGCGCCACATGACCCTGGGCCAGCAAGAGCGCGTCGCCCAGGATGGAATCGTCGCCTGGCTCCAGGACCGTCTGGCAGCCACACGCATCGCGCATCACTCAACCCTGTCCTGAGCCCTTGGTCCTCCGGCACTGTACAGGAC
>CAYVPU010000022.1:0-22380 GCA_964453885.1 uncultured Anaerolineae bacterium
ATCGCCCAGGCTTACGGCGTCACTGTGGACGACATTGTCGCCGCCAACAACCTGGCCGACCGTAACCTGATCCATGTGGGCCAGCGGTTGATCATCCCTGCTTCCAACGAAGCGCCGGCCGCGGGTGTTTCCCCGCCTTTGACCCAATCTTCGGATTATATTGTCCAGCTGGGTGACACCCTGTCCCTCATTGCCCAACGTTTCGACACCACCGCCGAAGCCATTGCCCAGGCGAACGGCATCGTCAACCCTAACCTCATCTTTGTTGGACAGTCGTTGGTGATCTCGACGCCACAGGACGCGCCCCCGCCCCCACCGCAGACGGTGATCCACGTCGTGCAGCCGGGCGAGACACTGGCGCGCATTGCGTTGCGCTACAACACCACCGTATGGGCCATTGCCCAGGTGAACGACCTGAGCAACCCGAACCTCATTCACGCTGGGCAGCGACTCGTCATCCCTGGTCCCGAGGTCAGTAGTGAAGAGGCGATCCTGATTTTGCCGTTCACTGGATTGCTATTCGAGCCCACCCTCATCATCCAGGGGCAGACCGTTGTCGTCCACGTGAGCACCGACCGTGACGTGACCCTCAGCGGCACGTTCGACGGGCGGCTGGTGCGGTTCATGGGCCAGAGGGGCACCTATTGGGCGCTCATTGGCGTCCATGCCATGACGCTGCCAGGTCCGTACCCTGTGGAGTTGACTGCCGTGGACGCCAATGGCAATACGACTCGCATCACTCAGATCGTCCAGGTAGCTGCTGGTGAGTATCCGACGGATTACATTGTCCTGCCACCGGGCAAGAAGTGGTTGCTCGACCCGGAACTGCTGCGCCAGGAACGCGAAAAGCTGGCAGTGGTCTTTGATGGCTACCGCTCAGAAAAGCTGTGGAACGACCTGTTTCAGGTGCCTGTGGAGAACCCGCGCATCACCTCGCCTTTTGGCTCCCGGCGTTCTTACAACGGTGGCCCGGCCACCAGCTACCACGCCGGCACCGATTTTGGCGGCGCGGAAGGGACACCGATTTACGCTCCGGCTCCCGGCATTGTCGTCCTGGCTGAAGAGTTGATCGTGCGCGGCAACGCTGTCATCGCGGATCATGGCCTGGGTGTCTTTACAGGGTATTGGCATTTCTCTGGCATTACAGTGGAAGTCGGGCAGGTGGTCGTTCCGGGTTCGCTGTTGGGCTATATGGGCACCACCGGCCTTTCGACCGGATCACACCTGCACTGGGAGTTGCGTGTCGGCGGCATTCCGGCGGATCCAATGCAGTGGACGGAGCAAGTATTCCCGTAAATGGAAAACTGAGAAACTGGTATTTGGTGAATTGGGAGGAAGGGGAACACGCATGGATGAGCGAATCGAGCGTATAGGATTGCTCACAGGGGGCGGTGATTGTCCCGGTCTCAACGCCGTCATCCGGGCGGCGGTCAAGACGGCCATCAATGTCTATGGCTGGCAGGTGCTGGGCATCGAAGACGGCTTTGAGGGGCTCATCCTGCCCGACCGCGTGCGCGAGTTGACGTTGACTGATGTCCGTGGGCTGCTACCGCGCGGTGGCACCATCCTGGGCACGACCAACCGGGCCAATCCCTTTGCTTACAGAGTCCGAAAGAAAGATGGCCGGGTCGTCGAGCGGGATGTGTCGGGCGAGGTGATCTCGCGGGTGCGAGAACTGCGCCTGGACGCGCTCATCGTCATCGGCGGTGATGGCTCGCTGACCATCGGCTACGAGTTCTTTCAGCGGGGCGTGCAAGTGGTGGGTGTGCCCAAGACGATTGACAACGACCTGGCCGGCACAGACATCACCTTTGGTTTCGACACGGCGTTGGTCACGGCCACCGAGGCCATTGACAAGCTCCACACCACGGCCGAGAGCCACCATCGTATCATGATCGTCGAGATCATGGGCCGCGACGCTGGATGGTTGGCCTTGCGCAGCGGTCTGGCTGGCGGGGCAGACATCATTCTCATCCCAGAGATCCCTTTTCGCCTGGAGAGCATCGAGGAAAAGATCGAGCAGCGCGACCGCACCGGGCACAAGTTCAGCATTATCGTCGTGGCTGAGGGTGCCAAACCGGTTGGCGGGGAGCAGATCTACCGACTGAGCCGCGACCCCTTGACTTCCAGGCGATTGGGTGGCATCGGCCAATGGCTGGCTGACGAATTGAGCAAAATCACCGACCACGAAATTCGGGTAACCGTGCTGGGTCACGTGCAGCGCGGCGGTATTCCCAGTCCCTTCGACCGTATCTTATCCACGCGATTCGGCGCGGCGGCAGTGCGAGCGGTAGCCGACCGTAAGTTTGGCCACATGGTGGCCCTGCGCAGCACGCGCATCGTCACCATCCCGCTCAAGGATGCGATCCACGAACTGCGCCTGGTGCCGCTGGGCAGCGACTTGCTGGTCACAGCACGTGGATTGAGTGTCTGCGTGGGGGATTGAGGGAGGGGAGAGGGGGGAATCGAGAATGGAGATATGGAGAGTGGGGAGTGGAGAATGGAGAGAGCCGCTCGAAGAATCGGGCGGCTCTCTGGCTTTTCTTCTCCTCTCGATGTAGGCCAGTGGTTATCTCTGGGGACGGGTGTAATCGGGCAGGGCTTGCGCGATATGGAAATCGCGGCTACACTTTTTATCTCTGATGGCGGGTATAATCGGGCAGCAGAATCGGCGATTTTTGAACCTCCTTGAGACCCAGCTCTGCGACCTTTTTGTTCCACGCCTCCACGTGGGCCAGGGAGAGTTTGCCCAGCGTCACCTCTTTGGCCCTTTCGGCCGCAGCCTTGCCGGCCCGTCGTCCAAAGACGCAGATTTCCAGCAACGAGTTGCCCATCAGCCGGTTGCGACCGTGCACGCCAGCCGAGATTTCGCCGGCCCCGTAGAGGTTGGGCACGCTGGTCTCGCCATTGACCCCCAGGGCCACGCCGCCGTTCTGGTAGTGCAGCGTGGGATAGACCAGTATTGGATCTTTTATGATGTCTATGTCAAAGCGGTCAAACTGGCGCACCATGGCCGGCAGTGCCTTTTGAATCGTGCCCGGCCCCTGGATCAGGTCAATCATGGGCGAATCGAGCCACACGCCCAACATGTCGGATGGTGTCTCGATCCCTTTGTCGCGCTCCACGCACTCGCGGATTAAGGCACTGGCTTCTACGTCACGGGTCTCGCGCGGATAGACGAACTGTTCGCCGTCAATGTTGCACACCTGGGCGCCCAACCCACGCACCTTCTCTGTCACCAGCAGGCCGACGATCTGCTCCGGGAAGGCCGCGCCGGTGGGATGGTACTGCATCGTATCCAGAAAGTCTAGCCTGGCGCCGACGCGATAGGCCAGGATGATGCCATCGCCGGTGGCCCCGTGATGGTTGGTGGTGGCAAAGCCCTGGTAGTGCAGCCGCCCGCTGCCGCCGGTGGCGAGGATCGTCGTCTTGGCCTTGACGATGCAATGTGCTTCGGTTTCCAGGTTCAGCAGCACCGCCCCGGCGGCCTGGCCCTTGTCGTCCATGAGCAATTCGATGGCCGGGGCAAACTCGACGACGGTGATCTCTGTGGGGTAACTGCGCACCTCATCCCGTAGGGTACGCATGATCTCGGCCCCGGAATAATCGCGGGCCGAGTGCATCCGCTTGCGCGAGGTGCCGCCACCGTGGGCTTCGACCATTGTACCATCGGGCAGTTTGTCGAACATGCAGCCCAGGTCTTCCAGCCACTTGATGACCAGCGGCGCGTCTTTGACCAGCGCCTCCGCCAGGTCGGGGTAGTTGGCATAGTGCCCGCCGCCCATCACGTCTAGGTAGTGAATAGCCGGCGAGTCCTCCGGCCGGTCGGCCGCCTGGATGCCACCCTGGGCCATCATGGTGTTGGCGTCACCGTGGCGCAGCTTGGTGGCCATGACCACCCGGGCGCCGTGCTCGCGCGCCAGCAGCGCCGCCGCCGAGCCTGCCCCGCCCCCGCCAATGATTAACACATCGGTTTCGATGTCCACCTGCGATAGGTCCAACGCATCGGCGGTCAGGTGACTGTAGCCCTCCATGACGTCGGCCAGTTCCAACGGCATTCGGATCTCTTTCTGGGGGCCGACGCGGATTTCACGCATCCCTTCCGGCTTGTAATCGGGATGGAACTTTTGCAGGACCTCCTGTTTCTCGGTCGGGGTCATCATCGGCCACGTCTCACTCAACCGCCGTGACCGGCTCGCGACTACGCGCTCGATGGATTCTCGCATCTCTGGGGTGTAACTCATTCTATCCTCCTGGAAAGTCGTGTATCGCGTATCGCAAACGACGACGTGCGATATGCCATCTATGCTGGTTCAATGTCTCGCTCGTTGTAGCGCTTGCGCAGTTCGTCAATGGGCAACGACTTTAACTCGGCCAACCCGGCATCGAGCTCGCCGGCTTCGATGGCGGCCACCCGCTCGGCCAGGTGTAACGATTTGGGGGCCATGTACTTGCCGTACAGCCGCCGGGCCAGGATGGCGATGTTGTACTGCGACTCCTCCGCCGGGCAGCGAGCGGCGCACAAGCCGCACATGATGCAGTCGAAGGAGCGGTTGGCCACGGCGGCGATGTCGCCTCGCATGGCGTCGGCCATGTATTGTTTGACGTCAATGTCTTGCGGGCAGGATTTGGTGCAGGTGCCGCAGGCCAGGCAGCGCATCAACTCCGGGTAGAGGCTGGCCAGCGTGCCGAACGTCGGTGAAAGCTCGTCCAGTTTGTACTCTGCTCGTCCGGCCGGGAAAAATGGAATCTGCGAAAGGTACATGCCCGGCTCGACCATGGTGGTGCAGGCCAACCCGACCTGCAGGCGGTAGGAGCCTGGTAGGCGATAGACCGTGGCGCACGCCCCACAGAAAGCCGCCCGGCAGCCGACGCCCCGGACCAGCGTGTAGCCGGCATACTCTAGCGCTTTCATGATCGTCAGGCTGGGCGGCACCTCGTATTTTTTGCCCATAATATAGATGGGAATCAGTTCTTCAGACATGACAACCTCCTGAAGGTATCACAATTTTTCAAGCCACCCATGGTCTATTCGGGCCTCTCTCCCAACGCCGTCAACTCATCCTCACGGAACGTAGCCAACGGCACTTCCTCTTCCAGGCTGCGACCGGCCACGTAGTCAAAAATCGCCTGCGTCTTGTAACCCACGGCCCGGAAGGCGGTGGCCACCGGGATGTCATTGGGACAGGCACTGGTGCACATGCCGCAACCCACGCACGATGTGCTCATGTGGTTCATGCGCGTGAGGTGAAAGATGAGCGTGTCGGTGGGCATGCGGATAACACCTTTGCGGGCGGCCCAGCGGAAATATTGATCCGAGGTGTGATCGAACGTCGGCGTACGGAAAATACACTCTGGACAGTAGCAGATGGGACAGGCGATCATGCAGTTGTGACAGCGGATGCAGGTGGAAAAGTAGTTCAGCAATCCGTCGAGGCCATCTACCTGGGCGCGAAACTCGGCAAAGCGCCGGTCGCGCTCGGCGATCCGCTCGGCTACCAGCTTTTCCAGCGCTGTCGCACGGTCAGGCGGGGCGTCGGCGGGCGTCAGGCTCAGCGTCTCGGCCAAATCATCACGAGCTTCCACCAGCAACCTACGGCTGTCCACGCCGATGAGTCCGATGGCTATGTCGGGCTGGTAGCCGCCATCAAAGCCGGGTGTAGGATATTCGCACATCTGGCAGACAGTGCGGAACTGGTAGCCCTCGTGTGGGGCCACGCGGCCCTCAGCGGCGGAGGCCACGGCCTCGGCGGTGGGATCCACACCGTCGGCGATGAGCCGGGCATAGTCGGTCACCTCATAAGTGCCCAGACAGTCCACCCCAATAGTGACTACGTTTTCCATGCTGGCCTGTTGGAGTTTGACTAATTCGATGAAACCTCGCAGTTCGCAGGAGCGCATCACCAGTCCCACGCGTCCGGCAGCGCCCTGCTTGGTCACGTTGCCCGCCAGTTTCGAGGACGTGACCGGCATCACTGGGGCGATGGGGTCAATGCCGTTCAACTTGTCTGGATCGCGCACCAGCGTTTGCACCACGTTGTTTCCTGTGGGCAGCCGCTGCGGCACCAGCAGTGCGTCGACTATGTCTTGGTCCATCAACCTTCGCAACAGATCGACTATTGTTTCTGACACCGAGTTCTGAATTTCCAGTTGCGCCGTTACAGCCATGTATCTATCCTTCTCCAGCCTTGGCAGACTGGAAGGCCGGAAGACTGGGAAATTGACCAACCTTCCAACCTTTTGTCCTTGGGCCAAAAGACCAAGGGCTTGCCGATCTTCCAGTCATTCATGCCGCCCACAATTCCTTTGCCGGGTTGGGCCCCATCTCCTTGATAGCCGCTACCATCTCGGTCACTGTGTCGGCAAAATACTGTCCTTCGCTGGCCGAGATCCAGCGCAGCCAGATGCGCTCCTTTTCCAGGCCCATTTGGTCGAGGATTTCGTTCAGAATGGCGGCGCGCCGTCGAGCTTTATAGTTGCCGCTCTGGTAGTGGCAATCGCCAGGGTGGCAGCCGCCGATGAGCACGCCATCGGCCCCTTCCAAAAGTGCCTTGGCCACGTAAACCGGGTCCAGCGCGCCGGTGCACATCAGCCGGATGACGCGGATGTTGGGCGGGTACTGCAATCGCGATGTGCCGGCCAGGTCGGCACCGGTGTAGGTGCACCAGTTGCAAAGAAAGGCAATGATGCGGGGCTCGAAATCTTTCATGCTAGCTACTCCGCACGTCAATGAGTTCCATGCCGATGGCCTCCATCGTGGAAGATAGCTTTTCCTCGTCCACGCCGGCCACTTTGATGCTGATGAGCCGATTGGTGGGGTCTTCGCCCAGAAAAGTGCCCAGGGCGACGATGTTGCCCCCCATGTTGGCTACTTCGGCGGTGACTTGAGCCAGCACGCCCGGTAGCTCCGGCACCAGCATGGTGATCCGCACACCCTGCTCGCGGGCGCCCAGCAATTCGATAAAAATCTTGAACAGATCGGTCTCGGTGATAATGCCCACCAGCTTGTCGTCGCGCATCACCGGCAGCCCGCCGATTTTGTTATCTACCATGATGCAGGCCGCTTCTTCCAGCAGGGTGTACTCGGTGACGGTGATTACATCTTTGGTCATCACCTGGGAGACCTTCATCTTGGAGAGCAGGTAGTGCATTTCATGGATGCTGAGGCTGGTGGCCGGTGAGGGCGAGGCCAGCAGCAGGTCTTTTTCCGAGACGATGCCCGCCAGTAAATCCCGGCGGTTGAGCACCGGCAGCCGGCGGACTTTTTCGTCGCGCATGATCTTGAGTGCTTCTTCAATGCCTACGTCTTGCGTGACGGTAATGGGGTGGTGGCTCATTCTTTCCACAACTAGCATATCGCGCCTCCTGTTTATCCAAAGGCGGCGTCAATTGCCGCCAACATCTGCTTGTGGCTAAAGCTGTACTGCTGCGTCGCTTTGTTGGGGCAGACCATGGCGCAGACACCACAGCCCTGGCACAGGTCGTCCATTACCTGCGCCACACGTTCTTCGTAATCCATCACACGCGCGCCGTAAGGGCAGGCTTCCACGCAGAGCCCGCAAAAGCTGCATAGGCGTGGATTCACCGTGACGCGTGTTGTACTGGCAGCCACCGCTTGCTTGGCCAACAGTGACGCTGCCCGCACTGCCGCGCCGTTGGCCTGGACGATGCTCTCATAGATGTGACGTGGACTGTGGGCCAGGCCAGCCAGGAAAATGCCCGCCTTGGTAAAGTCCATGGGCCGCATCTTGGGGTGAGCCTCCTGAAAGAACCCATCCTCGTCCAATGGCACGTTGAGCAGTTCCGCCAGCGGGCCGTTGTCGTGCGGCTCAACGCCGGTGCTGAGCACCAGCAGGTCAACCTGGAGGGCCACTTTGCCCCTGATGATGGGCTCGGTGGTGACGACCCTCAGGCCGTTGTCCTCGGCGGTCACTTGTGGCTTGTCGGGTAGCTCGTAGCGCAGAAAGGTGACGCCGGCGTCGCGGGCCTGCTGGTAGGCCAGTTCCATGAGACCGTAGGTGCGCACCTCGCGATAGAGCACATAGACGTTGGTCTCTGGCGAAAGCTCCTTGAGCTTGAGCGCGTTCTTGACGGCGTGGGAACAGCAAACGCGGCTGCACCAGGGATGCGTCTCATCGCGAGAGCCAACGCACTGGATCATGACCACGTTCTTCCACGACGGGTCGGGGCCTTTGGTGGCCAGTTTCTTTTCCAGTTCCTTCTGGGTCATCACCCGGTCGCTCTGGCTGTAGAGGTATTCCGTCGTCGTGGTGTGTTTGCCGCCAACCGCGACGATGGCCGCGCCGTAGCCGTGGACCACCGGTTCTCTCTCGGTGGGGGTCAGCTTGGCAACGTAGCGTCCCACCGAGCCGGAGAACTCGGTCACTTTTGTCTGTGTGTACACGGTGATGTTTTCGGCGGTGTTCACCTTTTCAACCAATTCCGCCAGCAACGTCTGGCTGTCGCCATTCTGAATGGTGTAATACGAGGTGAGCAGGTTGCCGCCCAGTTCCGCCTCTCGCTCGACCAGGTCCACCGGGAAGCCCATGTCACTCAGGGCCAACGCAGCGGTCATGCCGGTCGCGCCGCCGCCGATAACCAGCGACCGGGACTGGAGTGGCTGGCTCACCGGTTTGACCGCCTGATGGTAGTAGGCTTTGGCCATTGCCATCTCGACCAATGATTTAGCGACTTGAGTGGCGGTGCCGTTGGACGAAAAGGCCCAGGCAGCGCCCTCACGGATGTTAGCCCGTTCCAGTAGCGACGGATTCAAGCCGGCGGATTGCATCATGCCAGCGAATTCGTTTTCGTACAGGCGGTGGGTGCAGCCAGCGATTACTACCCGGTTCAACCCCTCGCGCTCGATGGTCTCGCTCAGAGCGGACAGCCTGGATGGTTTGCAGGCATCGCCCATCACCTCGGCGTAGGCCACGCCCGGTAGGCTCTGGGCGAAGGTCTTGATGGCCTCCACGTCTACGTGTCCGGCGACCTGCGTGCCGCAGCCGCAGACGAACACGCCCAGTTTCGGTGGCTCGTCTGACACGTCCCGCTCTTCGGTGGGGGCAGGCGTGGCGGGTTCGTGTTGGGGCACGCCCAGCAGCCGGGCCACGGCCGCCGCGGCTGCTGCCGATTCAGCCGTTGTCTCTGGGATGTCCATCGGCTCACGGAAGGAGCCGCCGACGAACACACCGGGCCGGGAGGTTTGCTGCGGCGCAAACGGTCCCGTCTGGGCAAAGGCCCATTGGTTGAGGACGATGCCCATCGCCGCGCCCAGCTTTTCGGCTCCGATGGGATGATCCAGACCCACAGCCAGCACCACCAGGTCAAATTCTTCTTGGGTCAGTTGGCCTTGCTCGTTTACATAGCCTACATAGGGATTCTTGGTCTGCTCGTACTGGTAGACCGACGAGACCATGCAGCGACGATAGGTGACGCCGGGGAAGGACATCACGTTATCCATGTACCGCTCATAGCCCTTGCCAGAGGCACGGACGTCCATGGTGAACACGGTGATGTCGAGATCAGGCTGGATCTCTTTGGCCATCGTGATTTGCTTGGCGGTGTACATGCAGCAGGCCGAGGAGCAGAAATCGTTGCCCAGTACCTTGTCGCGGGAGCCGACGCAGTGGATAAAGGCGACCCTTTTCGGTGGCTGACCATCGGAAGGACGCTCAATGCGCGCCCGGGTGCTGCCGGCCAGGCTGGCCATTCGCTCGAACTGGATGCTGGTTAGCACGTTGGGATAGTAGCCCCAGCCGAACTCGCCCTTGCGCCGGGCGTCAAAGGGCTCAAAGCCGGGGGAGAGCACCGCCGCGCCGACAGAGACCTCAGAGTGGGTGGGCTGCATGTCCAGGTCAATGGCCTCTTGCGGGCAGACTTCCACACACTTGCCGCACCGCGTACAGGCCTCCATATCAATGACGTAGGCGTCGGGCACCGCCCGAATCGGCGGGCGATAGATTGCCTTTTGCGGTGCGATGTCGCCTTCGTAGCGGCTGGGCCGGAACTCGGGGCAGACCTCGCCGCACAGACCGCAGCGGTCGCACTTTTCCACGTCCACGTAGCGGGGTTTGTGAAGCACTTTTGCCGTGAACGCGCCAGCCTCTCCTTCCAACGCCGTCACCTCGGCGTAGGGCACAATGTGGATATTGGGGTTCATATCCGATTCCAGTGTGGGGCAGTAGGAGGGCTGCTCCGGCAGCATGATGCAGATGCCGCAATAGTTGGTGGGAAAGGTGCGGTCCAGCAGGTGGAACGAGCCTCCGATGCCGGGCGCGCTGTCCAGCAAGTGCACCTGGTAGCCCATCTGGGCCAGCAGATGCGCCGTGCCCATGCCGCTGATACCGCCGCCTACGACGAGAACGGCATCGTTCTTTCCGTGCACAATGCTTTCTGTCATTTTGCCCATGCTTTGCTACTCCTGCTCGTCGGAGGGCAACTGTTTCTCGATAAAGGCTGCCACTTGCGCCACAAACTGTTCCAAATACATTGCGTCATCCTGCACTACATCGTAGACGATGCTATAGTCAATGTCCATGTAGCCATGCACGATAATGTTGCGAAAGCCTACAGCCCTCGCCATCTCCTCGCTCAGTTCGGGGGTCAGCACGCCATCTCCTGCCAGTGCACGAACCGCCTCTTTGCTCGAATCAGGGATCGGCAAATCGAGAATTGCGATCAACTGTTCGGCTACGCTGATAACCACCTCGACAGCCAGTTGCAGAGCACGATCTACCTGGAACTGGATGTGCCAGTCGGTCAAGACTTTTTCCCTGGTGTGCTGTTGCAACTCGTAAATGCGTTGGAGGTAAAGTCTCAACCGGTCAATGTGCCGGAGGATGGTCTCGTAACCAGTCACGCTCGTCCGCCTTTTTTAGAATATTCTGTAACATGGCTCGATTCAGTCTCTTGTGGTGTGGTTGCCAATCGAACCAGTCGCGCATGGCCGCTACTTCGAACTGCACTCGCTCGGCTTCGTCGCGCACATAAAGCCGGTGGCGGGCTTTGATGACCTGATGTCGCAGAAAAGGGGGAGCCCGGTTCAAGATGATCAGGTCAATGTCGTCCGTGTGCCAGGCATCCATCAGACGGCAGATGAGTTCCATTTGCCACCGGCCTTGTTCCACAGCGCTCAGGCTCTCGTCCAGGAGCACCGCCACGTCTACGTCACTGCGCGCATGGACGCGGTGCCCTTTGGCCTGTGAGCCAAAGAGATAGGCCAGCACGACCGGTGTATCGGCAAAGAGAGCCTGATAATCCACAGTCTCGGACATTTTACAACAACCCTAGCGATTTCAATAGCGGCCGCCCGTCAACGACGTGTTTCTTCATCCACTTTTTCACGTCTTTGGCCGATGTGCCGAAAGCCAGGCCCATCAACTCGGTGAGGTAAAAGATGGGCAGGTTCTGGTCTTTCTGACGGGTGTCCAGGTTGATGTGACACATGCCGCAGACGGTGACGAGACAATTGCCGCCTGCTTCGATAGCGTCGTCCACCAGCTTGTTGGAGAGCGTGATCACAATGTCGGAGCGGTTGAGGGCCAGGCTGGCCCCACAGCAGTCCACCTTGTGCGACCAGTCCATCACCTCGGCGCCCAGGGCCTCGATCACGCCGTCCATCAGCACCGGGTGCTCCGGGTCATCCCAGCCGGTGAGGGCGGGTGGCCGCACGAGTACGCAGCCGTAATAGGCCACCGGCTTTAGCCCCTTGAGCGGCTTGACCACTTTGCTGCGCACCGCGTCCAGACTCACGTCGTTGGTCAGAATGTCCAGCAGGTGGCGAATCTTTCCCTCGCCGTTGTACTGAAAGCCCAACACTTGCTCCATCTCGCGGCGAAATGTTTCGTCGGTGCGGAGGCGGTGATCCGAGTTGAGCACCCGTTGGTAGCAGCCAGGACAGGCCACCGCCATGTCCAGGCGAGCATCCTGGCCCAGTCCCACCGTCCGCGCCGAGAGTTCGTAGTTGAGCTGCAAACTCAGGCTGTGCGCCGACGTCGCGCCGCAGCAGTTCCAGTCTTCCAGTTCCACCAGTTCAATATCCAGCGCCTCGCAGGCCGCTTCTGTGGAACGGCCGAATTCGTAAGCCGTTGACTCGGATGTGCACCCGGGGTAATACGAATATCGCCTCACCGCATTCCCTCCCTAACCATCAACCACCTAACCCCCCAATCCCCTACACCCCTGCCCGTCGGAAAAGCTCTCGCACCTTGTCCCGTTCCTTGACCGCACTCCAAAACTTGAGCACCTTTCCTTTTAATACGAGCTTTAGACCCACGCCAATCTCGGCGGGGAGCTTTTGGGGCACGCGGAGCATGTACTCAGCCAACATGGTCAACTCGTGGATACGGCCAAAGATCTTGATGCTATTGAGGAACGACCGGTGCAGAGCGTAGACCGTTTTCTCGGCCGGTTTTATGCCTTCCTCCATGGCTATCTCTTTGAGCACGTCCATGACGTTGTTGATGCGGATGTCATTGGGGCAGCGGGTGCCGCAGGTCTCGCAGCCGATGCAAAGCCAGATGGCAGAGCTCTTTAGCAGGGCCTCTTTCTGGCCCAACTGCACCATCTTGAGTATCTGTGCCGGTTGGTAGTCCATGGCAAAGGCAGTGGGACAGCCGATCGAGCATTTTTGACAATAGAAACAGTGCATGACCGGTTCGTGGCTTCGCGCCTGGATGGTCTGCGAGAAGATGGGGTCTGTCACTGCAATTGGGATTGCTGTTGTTGTAGCTTCCATATCGCACCACTCCGTGTGACTTGGCAAATGGCGAATGACGAATTGCGGAATCAAGCGGCAGCTTTGAGCACTGCTGGCGTAAAGACCTCTGCCAGGCGACTGGTAGGCACTGGTACAGCCTCAGGCTCAACCAGTTGCAGAAATAGAGCCGCTGGCGACTGGGCCAGGAGTTTCAGGACCGTCTTCTTGAGTGGCGATGGCACGTCAGAGAGTCCATCTAGTGAAAGAGGCTGTCCCACGCTGGCTGCCAGCAACCGGGCGTAGCTGATCATAATCATCTTCAACGGCCGTTGAGTTTCAGGGTTAAAGTAGAAAACAATGTTCTCCGTCAACTCAATGCCTGTGCTAGGCTGCCCGTTAGCATCCTCAAAAGTCACGTAGAGAATATCTCCTTCTGCGTCATACCGTATGTCTTTCATCTTTCCACCGTCCTACTGTTGGAGCTTTTGGATCAGATAAGCGGTCAACGCAAAGTTATTGGGCTGCTCCGGAACGTCACGACGCCAGCCGAACTTGACCACGACCACCACATGGGTGTAGTCGAAAGGCAGGTCAGAAAGGGATCTGCTGTACTTGTACTTTGCCGGGTCGTACTTGTCCTGCCTTCGACGACCTTTTCGTAGCGTGTCCAAGACACACTCCAGTAGCTCGTCGCTCATACCGGGATGCTCGAGGGCATGATCCCATCGTTCCTCAGTCAAGTAGATCGGCAGGCCGTCTCGATCTTGAACAGTGATCGGCCAATCGTAGTCCCCTTTCACGCTCTCATCCTCGCTCACTGTTTCTGGGCCTTGCGAAGTGCCGAAGTCATTTGGACGAACGAGATAAGCCTCAGAGCTCATATTAGCCGACGTGCCGCCAATCTATATCCATCTCTTTGTGTATCTACAATAGTTGTGTTCATCCAGAGCTTTGAGTGGATTTCGCCCGATAGCCTGTTCTCCACCGAGACCGTTACATTTCTCTTTGGTGATTCTTATGAAGCGGCAATACCAAGAGGCGTTTCTACCACGTTGCTGCAAGCCGAGGCCGTAAGCTTCTGCGATACTACGGTCCCATAGCGGGAAAAACAAAGGTGACAACAGATGCAAACACTTAGCCGCACCAACTGGGCCAAGCACCATCTCGAAGTCTTCAAAAAGCCTCATAACCGTTGCTTCATCGCTGCTGGAAAAGGTCTCTATGGATCGTTGCCTAAAGTCCATAATGGTTTGTTCATGGGAGGCGATCAACCTTTCAATGTCTGCAAAATGCTCGCTATCGAATGGCCGGTAGCGGTAATAGGCTCGATTCCATGTCTGGAGAAGCACGGCTAGTGCTTCAGCCACGCTCAGCGAAGTTTTTCCCTGCATAGCAAGAGCCACCAGTTCTGTTGCTGCGCGATAGAATAGGTCACGGGGTTCGTTAGTCTCGAAAGCCTCACGAGCGGCTTCAATCTCTTGAATTGTTGGCATATGAGAATGCATCGTGATTCCTTTCAACAGTGGTATATTGGCTAACTACAAATAAGCGTCCATCATTGACATGACCTGCTGCGGCGTAAAGTTGCGCACCTTTGACGCCTTGTTGGGGCAGGCCACGGCGCACGCACCGCAGCCCTGGCACAGCGCAGCGTTGACGGTGGCTACCGGCTTCCAGGGATGCAGGGCCCGCGCGTCGTAAGGGCAGGCAGGAACGCACAGGCCGCAGGCGGAACACAGCTCTGGGTCCACGTAGGCGACGGTGGGTTCCTGCACCATCTGTCGCAGGGCAAAGAGCCCCAGCACTTTGGATGCCGCGCCGCTGGCCTGGGCCACCGTCTCCGGGATGTCCTTGGGAAAGTGAGCCGCTCCGGCCAGGTAGATGCCGGCGGTGATGCTTTCCACCGGGCGGAGCTTGGGGTGCGCCTCGCTAAAAAAGCCGTGCTCGTCCACTCCCGATCGAATCGTCTGGCCTAGCTCTATTGAGCCACGGGACGGCACCACGGCTGAGGCTAGCACGACCAGGTCGGCTTCCACTTCGACGTTTTGGCCGGAGAGTGTATCCACGCCCCAGACGGTCACCTGGCCATTGCCCTGCTCCTGAAAGACCCTGGACGCCTTGCCTCGCAGGTAGAGCACGCCATAGTCTTCCATGGCCGTCTGGACGAACTCTTCGTAGCCCCGGCCCGGGGAACGGATGTCAATGTACATCACGTAAGCCTGGCCGTCGGGCACGCGCTGTTTGTAGGCTATGGTCTGCTTGGCTACGTACATGCAGCAGATTGTGGAGCAGTAGGGCTTGTGCAACGCCGGGTCGCGGGAACCGGCACATTGCACCCAGACGACCTCTTTGGGTACCTGCCCGTCGGAGGGCCGATGCAGGCCATCTTCTGAGGCCAACATACCTTCGAATTGCAGGCTGTCAATCACGTTCGGGTAGCGACCGCCTCCGTACTCGCCCAGGTTCTCTTGGGCGTATAGTTCGTAGCCGGTGGCGACGACGATGGCTCCGATGTCAAAGTTGAATTGGACGTTGGAAGGTTGCATTCTTCCATCCTTCCAATCTTCCACACCTTCCGCTCTCCGAACTTTTACAATAAAGTTGCCCACGTAGCCGCCGACCTCGGTCACCTCCGAGTCCGTGAGCACCTGGATGTTGGGGTGGCGGGTCACGCGCTCCAGGGTGTTGCTCAACAGGTCGCTGGCGTCGTCAAAGTTGACGTAGGCGTGGGAAAGGCGGGCCATGTTGCCGCCCAGGTGGTCACTCCGCTCCACCAGGACCACCGGATAGCCTGCGTCGGCAATGTCCAGTGCCGATGTCATGCCGGCGATGCCGCCGCCAATGACCAGCGCCCGTTTGACCAGGGGCAGATAAAAGGGCACCAGCGACTCGTTGTAGCGCACCTTTTCGACGATGGTGCGAATCGTCTCAATCGCTTTGAGCGTTGCCGCCTCTGTGTTGTCCTGGTGTACCCAACTGACTTGCTCGCGGATGTTGGCCATCTCGCACTGGTAAGGATTCACGCCCGCCGACTCGGTCGTTCTGCGGAAGGTGACCTCGTGCATGGTCGGAGAGCAGGCGGAAACGACCACGCCGTCCAGGTTGTGTTTGCTGATGGCCTCTTTAATCAAGTTCTGGCCGGGGTCGGAGCACATGTATTTATAATCGGTGGCAAAGGCCACCTCGGGATATTTTGCTATCTCTTCTGCCACCCGCTCCACGTCCACCGTGCCAGCGATGTTCGTGCCGCAATGACAGACAAAAACGCCGATTCTACGCATAGGTGAGGCCCTCAAGGGGTGTGCCGTTGGCTGAGGTATGCATCCAGCCAACCCACGTACTGCTTGTAATTACGCAACAGTGGCTTCAGAGAGCGATGGACTATCTCGTGACTCACTTTCTCGTATCCATGCACCAGGCGATTTCGCAATCCCGTTGTCCCGCCCAGACGTACGGCTGCGTCATGAGGAATAATGCCCAATTTGCCCATCTCCTCAAACGTACTGTAATAGGTCTGGGGTGGAGCAGCACCTGATGCCTCGACGACGTGACGGTTGATGTCAGTTGCGTACTCGACAATTAATTCAATGAGCCGTTCGACGGCGTAGCGTTTGACGTGATCCGCTCTGTACTCTTGCAGAGTACAAGCCGCCAGAGGCTCTAATTCATCGAGGCGGGCGATCAGGAGACCCAATTTCTGTCGTACAAATCGCTCATCCAGCAAGGCGCATCTCCTCTGCTCGCCGCGAGACGTATCGAGCCATATCGCCAAAGAATTTGGCCGAATCCCAGTAACGCCGGTAGCCGTAGGACTTGAAGTCTTCCCAAGCCCATTCCCCACGCTCGTAGAGCAACTGTCCGGTGCTGGCAACCTGAAAAAGCAAAAGTGGTTCGGCTCGATTGAGTGTCGTCAGATCCACCTCAGCTTCAAACAGCCGGGTCAGTGTGCCCCATAGCTCCAACCGCCCCTCCACCGGCAGAGAACGATCCATCCAGATGGCCACGTCCACGTCACTGCCCACGTGTGTTTGCTCCCTGACCTGCGAGCCAAACAGGACAACGAGGTGCAGATCGAATTGCTCTGCAATGGGTTGCAGTTGCGCTGGTGACGGCACTCTCACCCGGCCACTCCTTCCAGGACTGCCTCTGGCTGGCCCTCGTGGCTCCACCGGGCAAAGAGGCTGAGCACCTTGCCCGCCGCGCCACTGGCCTGGGCGACCGTCTCCGGGATGTCTTTGGGGCCGGTGGCTGCGCCGGCCAAAAAGATGCCGGAGCGCCAGGTCTCTACCGGCCGGACGTTGTTGTCCGCTGGCAAGATCCAGCCGTGCTCGTCGGTGGGCAGGTCGAGCATCTGGGCTATCAGTTTGCCCTCCAGGTGGGGCACCATGGCCGTGGCCAGCACCACCAGGTCGGCGGCAATCTCGATATTCTGGCCAGTCAGCGTGTCGGTGCCCCAGACGACCGTCCTGGAGCCGTCGCGGAATATCTTGCTCACCTTTCCCCGCAAGTAGAGGGTGTCGTCCTCTTCCATGGCTCGCTGTACAAACTCTTCGTACCGCTTGCCCGCCGAGCGGATGTCAATGTAAAACACGTAGGCCTGGCCGTCGTGAACCTTGTGTTTGTAGAGCATGGCGTGCTTGGCGGTGTACATGCAGCAGGTCTTGGAGCAATAGGGCATGTGCAGTTCTGGATCGCGAGAGCCAGCGCATTGGACGAAAACGACTTCCTTGGGCTCCTTGCCGTCGGAGGGACGGCGCACTTTGCCGGCAAATGGTCCAGAAGAACTCAGCAGCCGCTCAAAGGCCAGGCCGTCAATCACATCGGGCACCTGTCCGCCGCCGTACTCGCCCATGTTGACCACCGGGTACAGGTCGTAACCTGTGGCGACAATGATCGCCCCCACCCGCTCCTCGACGGTACAAGCCTCCTGATCAAAGTTGATGGCGCCCGTGGGACAAAACTTTTCGCAGACGCGGCACTTGCCTCTCTGGAACCAGATGCAGTTTTCGACGTCAATCACCGGCTTGTTGGGCACTGCCTGGGGCGAGAGGGTATAGATGGCCTTGCGCCGGCCCATGCCCACCTCGAACTGGGCCGAAATCACCCGTTTGGGGCACTTTTCAGTGCAGACGCCGCAGCCGGTGCAGGCGTCCCAATCCACGTAGGCCGGGTGGCGCCGCACCACCACGCAAAAGTTCCCGATCTCGCCCTTGATGGACTCGACCTCAGAGTAGGTCATCAATTGAATGTTCTCGTGGTGACCCACTTCCACTGTGCGCGGCGTCAGGATGCACTGCGCACAGTCCAGCGTGGGAAATGTTTCCGAAAGCTGGGCCATGTGCCCGCCGATGGAAGGCAGCTTTTCCACCAGCAATACCGGGTAGCCAGCGTTGCCAATGTCCAGTGCCGCTTGCATCCCGGCGATACCGGCGCCGATGACGAGTGCTTTGGAAATCGGGGCATTCTCTTTAGAGCGGGTCATGGTTCGTTCCGTTCCTTAAAGCAATCCCACGCGCTCTAGCAGGGGACGCGCGTCAATGTACGTTTTATCCAGATCGTAATCTGATGCATCCAGCCCCAACGCCAGCCCCATCAACTGGGCATAGTAAAGCACCGGAACAGGTGTGTAACCCGCGTATTGCTGACTCATCGTCTGCTGCTGCTTGTCCAGGTTGAACTGGCACAATGGGCAGTTGGCTACAATGAGTTCGGCCCCGTTGCGAATCGCGGCACTGAGCACCGTGTAGCTCATCTCCTGCGTGACCTCTGGAGACTGTAGCGCCAGGTACGCACCGCAGCACTCGGTTTTGTGCGGCCAGTCCACCGCTTGTCCGCCCAAGGCAGTGAGCATGTCGTCCAGGGAGGTGGGGTTGTCCGGATCATCGTAGGCCACCTCGTCCGGCGGGCGCACGACCATGCAGCCGTAATAGGCCGCCACCTTTAACCCGTTCAGAGGCTTTTTGACCGCTTGGCGCATCTTGTCCCAGCCCACGTCATCGCGCAGGATTTGCACGACGTCCAGGACCTCCACGCTGCCTTCGTAGTCGCTGTCGTGCTCCAGGAAGTAATTGACCTTCTCTAGCATGTCGCTGTCTTCCTTGAGCACATAGTTGGTGCGCCTGACAACGTTGTAGCAAGTGGTGCAAGCTGTGGCCAGCCGCTGCCCCTCCAGACTGGCCTTGTAGAGGATGTCGGTCGGGCCGATCATGTCCATGGCGTTATCTACCAGCAGCGGAAAGGTCGCGCCGCAACAGTTCCACTCTGGCAACTCGACCAATTCCACACCCAATGCCGCCGCCGAGGCCCGTAACGCGTTATCAAAGCCCTTGGCCGTCGTGTTGAGAGTGCATCCGGGAAAATAGGGGACCTTCATACTGTCTCTCCGTTACCAACTACCAATCTACCAGTTTCCTAATCTACTAAGTACTTGTTCATTATTAACTTCGCACTTTAGGTTGGAAATCAAACGCAAAACAGCTTCAAAAACGCGATGTTATTTTTGAACAAGTGCTAAGACGTATACTTGCGGAAACCGCCGATGAACAGCTGCTGCGGGAACTCGGCCAGCTCCGCCGGTGGGATGTCGTTGACCGTGACGTGATCGCCCTTTTCTTGAAGGATGATCTCCCGCACGGCCTCCATGATGCGCGCCAGGTCTACCCCCTTGGGACAGCGGGAATAGCAAGTCTGGCAGGCAGCGCAGAACCAGGGTGTGTCCGAGTTCAACACCTTCTCTACCATGCCCAACTGGGCGTAACGGATCACCTGGCTGGGTAGCATGTCCATGGCAAAGGCCGCCGGACAGCCGGCCGAGCACTTGCCGCACTGGTAACAAGCCAGCAAATCTTGCCCACTGATCTCCTCGATCTTGTGTACCAGGTCGTTTTTGATGGACGCTTTTGACAATCTGACGCGCATCCTTACCTCCGACGCAACTAATCACCTGCTCCTGCCGGATCACAAACCAGCAGACTTTTGAGGGCAAACGCGGCTCGATTTTGCGCATCTGGCGACGGACCTGTCCTGAGCCCTCAGTCCCCTTGGTCCCTGGGCCCAAGGACCAGGGGCTTGGGCCTGAGGACCAAGGGCCCATCCGACCTCAGAATGACAAAGTCACGTTGTAGTAGTTACCCTCCGACTTGCAAAACAAAAAGGGACGACTTTACTGACATGCAAGCCGGCGGCTGCCGACCTGTATTCGTCGTCCCCTTGGAAGTTTATGCCGACTTGGCACCCTAGCCTTCATCCAATCAGCCATTGATCGGTTCGTAACCTAATGTCGGTGTGAGAGAATCTCAGTCCGGCCCCATTATACACCATGACAAAACCATTGTCAACATACCTCACAACAGGCAATGGTAATTGTCCTGATGAACTCTCCCGCAGGGCATATCTATTGTGAGGTGAGTACGGCTGCCCCAACGGCAGCGCCCAGGACCATGCCGCCAACGACACTGACCAGGAAAGTTGACGATCCAGCCAATAAGGCAGGTGACGATGGCCTTACCCATGTCCACGTCCAGGCCTTCCTTGGATGACCCGCTGCATCTCGCGCAGATTATACACCAACCCGGCGAATTTGTCCAACCCTTTTTTACTTTCCTGGTTCTCCTACTCGAATGGCCCCAGGCGAATGGGCGCCAGCGGGTCGCCAGGCCGATCCAGAACGGGGCTGCGTTCGATCTCCGGCCAGGTGTACATGCCCACATCCACCCAAAGCGGCCCCACTTCGGCTGGTCGGTCGAAATCCGCCCACGTGACCAGGGTATCGCCCACCTGCCAGGTGTGGGAGGAAAGCGGTACGTCGTGGCCCGCCAGTGGCTCGGTGCCTGCCTCCAGGTGTTGGGCCGAACGCAGGTGGTTGAACTGGTGGTAGCGGCCTGGAACCAATGGCCCGACCATCTTCCACCAGGTCGTGACCCGCAGGCGGCCGTTCACCGAACGCGCGCGCCAGCCCTGCAACTGCGCGCCGTTGGCCAGAGTCAGCGGCTCGATGGTCTGAAAGCCAGATGGGTCAGTTCTCTCAACTGTCAGTGCCAGGTAGGGCGGCTCTCCTTCGCGACGGGGGAACACCCGTACCTCTCCGACCAACTGGCTGGCCTGCGCCTCGACCCAGGCGGGCAGGTCTGCAAAGGTCGCCAGTAGATGCGCCGGTTCGTCAGGCACGAGCAGCACTGATTGTCCGTCCACAATCCGATGCGGGTAATCCCACAGGAGGACGCTGAAACCGGCGGCGTCGCCAAAAAACTCGGGCACATCTCCGTGAGCGTGCACCACGATCGGCCGGTTGTCCATTAGCGAGTGAGTAGCAGCGCGGGGGCGTTCCAGCGGCGTGCCGATGCCCCCCCTCGTCAGTTGGCGGGCCACCACGCCTAATCCCTGGGCCACCGGCACGGCCTGGATGACCGCTATGGCCAGGGCAAGTGCCGTAACTGCCGGGCCCCACAGCCGGTGTCGTTTCAACCCTGCCACGCCTCCCGCCGCCAAAAATAACGCCGGCAGTGCCGCCAGTTGATATTGGGGATTTATCGGTGTCTTGGAGCGCAAAAAAACCAGCGGCGCCGAAATCATCCACACGGGCACCAATGCCGTCAGCGCGCTGCGCCAATCTCGCCGATCGTCACGTGTGTCGAGCCACACCTGCCGCACCAAAACAACCAGGCCGAGGCCGATGAGCAGAGCCGCAGCCAGGTTGGCAACCTCCACCGCCGTCGCGAGCGGCTGCTCCCACGTCCATCGGTCCCCTAGCAGCAACCATTCCCAGTTGTCCCCGCTGCCCATTTGACCCAACTGGCGGAAAGCGGCCAGGCTGGTCTGCGAAGGCTGCTGCCAGAGTCGCTGGAGGTCGGCTTGCACGCCTGGCGCGCAACACCAGATGGTGTGGACGAATGGCCACGCGGCGAGGGCCGCCAGCGCCCCGCCCACCAGGACTGCCCGCCAGTGCCGCCAGAGGCGATACCGGACGATCAGCCAGGCAGTAGCGGGTACGAGAGCGATACCGGCGTAATGCACCTGGAAGGCAAACCCGGCCAGAAAGACGTAAAGCGCCACGGTCCACGTCTTTCGCTGGCTGACACCCACGACGCCAGCGACAGCCCAGAGCACAGCCAGGGGCGGCAGCAGATCCTGGCTCCAGATGCTTCGCGAGTAGAGAATGGCAAAAGGCGATGAGGCGAACAGCAGCGCCGTGCTCAGCGCGGCCCACGGTCCCCATGCCCGCCGGGCCAGCCACCACATGCCCGCCACGGCCAGCGTGCCCAGCAGTCCGACGAACAGCGTCGCGGCCAGCGGGTCGGTGGAGAGGCGATACGGCAGGGCAAAGATCCAGACGGCAGCCGGAAAGTTGGGCACGCCGGTGGAGGACTGCATCCCCAGGCGGGCGAATTCCCCCCGGCAGGCCATCTGCAATGCCATCAGGCTGACTCGCGCCTCGTCAAAGCTGAACGAGTTGACGCCCGGCCAGCCCAACCGCAGAAGCGCGGCCCAAGCCAGGACACCCGCCAGGGCGATGGCTTCCAGAATGTGGCAAGCTGGCAACGGCTTTTCTTTTCCGAGTAGCCTGCCGATCCTGTGTCCAATTCTGCGCAACGAACCCCCCTCAGTTCACACCTGCACCAGCAATTCCCGTTTTGTAGCCGCGATTTCCAAATCGCGTACCCTGTACTGTCGTCCAGGACAGTGCT
>CAYVPU010000023.1:0-21380 GCA_964453885.1 uncultured Anaerolineae bacterium
CAAGGGGAGCTGTTAAATTGTAAAGGTTCTATTTCTCAGCTTTGAAACGATGCCCAAAATTTTAACGAAAGTTCTCTTGCGTTTGAAAGTGGGATAAAGTGAGTAAAATAGGCTAAAAAATGGCCTGAATGTGGCGCTGTACCCCAGAATCTAGCTCGATTTTGGAGCAAAGTGGGACGTTTTCTCACTCGCTGTTTTTCCAAACGCTCATTCTATCCATCAAAATTTGTGTGGTGAGGTACTAGTTCTATCGCGGCCTTGAGCTGCGTCGTCTTGGCCGGCCCCAAGCCGTGCTCGGCGCAGAGTTCGGCAAAGCTGGCGCGGGCCAGTCCCATCAGGCCGTCGTATTTAGCCAGCAGTGCATGGGCCAGACTCAATACACTCTGGCCGCTCACGCCGACGCGGAGGATGATAGCCAGCAACTCGGCTTTTGAGAGAGCCGCCGCGCCGTAATGCTCCAGCCGTTCGCGGGGGCGCTCCTCGGCGGGCATCTCGCGGATGGTAGGCTGGTACAGGTTGCCAGAATCGGTTGTTTCGGTCATGTTCCCCCTTGTGAACACCGACAGTGGATCTAGTGTTGAATTGGATTATAGCACAGTGGTAGGGGAGTGTCAATGAGCAGACGAGCAGACCCTCCAAAGGTGGAGATACTTTTGTATGGTGATTCAGCCACCGTCCAGCCCATCGCCCGATATTCTCCCCACAGATTCAGCAATTTTCATTTTGAACCGATCATCGTTCGCCGAAGGTCTCCTGACCGAGGCGCAGAGGGCTCGGTCAGGAGACCTTCGGCCATCACAGAGCAAACTTGAGCCATAATGAGAATTGTTGAGCGCCATGCCAACGCCTGTTCTTTTTGCCCAAGTTGTAGTATAATGATAACTGTGTCACTGACCCGCCGGGAGCATGGGAAACGAAGTCTTATTTGAACCAATAGGTATCGCTTTTAATCCGCGGATGGAGATGACAAGAGGGGAGGGGGATGATAGACCAAGGGACAGGCCACCGAACAAGGTTACTCATCGTCGAGGATGATATAGACACTGCCGAGATGCTGAACACTTTTTTCCAGACCGAAGGCTATGACACCCACATCGTCGCCTGGGGGGAGGAAGCGGTGAAAACGTGCCGCCAAGATCCACCAGACGCGGTGGTCCTTGATGTGCGTTTGCCGGACATTGACGGCTTTGAAGTTTGCCGCCAGTTGCGCGATTCCTTTGCCACAGCGCACATTCCCATCGTCTTTCTCACCGAGAAAAGCCGGCAGGTGGACAAAATCACCGGGCTGGAGATCGGCGGGGTAGACTATATCACCAAGCCATTCGACGTGAAAGAGCTCAAGCTCCGCGTGCGGAACGCGCTGCGCCGCACAGGTCCATGGTAGCTGCCCCGTGATCAGGGGCGTGAGACAGAATCGAAACGACGAGCCTGTGGTGGCGAAAAGTGAATGTATGCTCGTGTTGGCAGCAAGTGGCACATCACGAGCATTGTCTTCAACCTGGAACCACGATAACCTGACGAGGAGGCTACAATGTCTTTCGGATATCACCGGCGCATCTTGCGCGTCAACCTGACTGAAGGCCAGATCACCATTGAGACGCCCGACGACGTCTTTTACCGCCGCTACCTGGGCGGTGCCGGGTTCATCGCCTACTATTTGCTGAAAGAGGTGCCTCCTGGCACCGACCCGCTGGGGCCGGAAAACCGGCTGGTCTTTGCCTGCGGGCCGCTCACGGGCGCGCCGTTGGCTGGCAGCGGGCGCAACGCTATCGGCGCCCGGTCGCCACTCACCGGCGCGATGGGAGAAGCGGACGTGGGCGGCTTTTGGGGCGCGGAACTAAAGGCCGCTGGCTTTGATGGGGTCATAATTAAAGGGCGGGCGTCGTCGCCGGTCTATCTTTGGGTGCACGACGGCGAAGCGGAGCTGAGAAACGCCTCGCACCTGTGGGGCCTGGAGAACAAGGCGACCTACACTGCCATCCGGGAAGAGTTGGGCGAAAGGCGGGCTCGTATCGCCCTCTGCGGCCCGGCTGGGGAAAAGCTGGTTCGCTACGCCGCCATCGTGGCCGACCTGAAGCACGCGGCGGGACGCACTGGCCTGGGCGCGGTGATGGGCTCCAAAAAGCTAAAGGCTGTTGCTGTGCGGGGCACTGGCAAGCTCCCCTTGGCCGATCCTACCCAAGTCGGCACGCTGGCTCGCTGGCTGAGAGAAAATTACCGTGATTTGATGGGCCAGTTTCCCGACCTGGGCACCGGCATCAGTGTCGTTCCCTACAATCGGGCTGGCGCATTGCCGGTGCACAACTTTCGCGACGGCCACCTGGATAGTGCCGACGTCCTGGGCCGCGAGGGCCTGGCCGAACACGTCGTCGTCCGTATGGAGGGTTGTTACGCCTGTGCCATCAGCTGCAAAAAGGTCGCCGTCCTGGACGAGCCGTACCCGGTGGACCCGGCTTACGGTGGCCCAGAGTACGAGACGGCAGCCAGCCTTGGTTCCAACTGCGGTGTGACCGATGTCTACGCCGTTACCAAGGCCAGCGAGCGGTGCAATGCCCTGGGGCTGGACACCATATCAGTCGGAGGGACGATAGCTTTTGCCATGGAATGTTTTGAAGAAGGGTTGCTGACGCCGGAGGATACCGGTGGGCTGGACTTGCGCTTTGGCAACGCAGAGGCCATGTTGGAGCTATTAGAGTTGATCGCTGCCCGCCAGGGCATCGGCAACTTGCTGGCGGAGGGGACGAAACGAGCTGCCGAACGGATCGGAGGCGGTGCGGAGCGGTTCGCCCTCCACGTCAAGGGACAAGAGTTGCCCTACCACGATCCCCGCATCCAGCACGGCCTGGGCCTGGGCTACGCTGTCTCTTACACCGGCGCCGATCACTGCCACAGTGCCTTTGACAGCAATTACGAGCAGGAGCCGAGCATGAAGGGCGTCCGCAATCTGGGCGTACTGGAGCCGATGCCGGCTGCCTGGCTCGGCCCGGAAAAGGTTAGGGCCATCCTTTATGGCGGCCTACGCCTTCACTTGAACAACTGTCTGTGTATGTGCGGCTTTTTGCCCTACAGCAACAACCAGGTGGTGGAAGCAGTGCGGGCTGTCACCGGCTGGGATACCAATGCCTGGGAGTTGTGGAAGGCCGCCGAACGGCTGGTGACGATGGCCCGTGCCTTTAACGTGCGGCAGGGCTTTACGCCGGCCGATGACCGCCTGCCGCCTCGCATGGCCAAGCCCCTCGGCCCGGATGGTCCCGGCGAGCCGATAGACCCCGCCGCCGTGGAGTCAGCCCTGCCGCTCTACTACGAGATGATGGGCTGGGACCCGGCCACAGGGATACCCCGTGCGGCCAAGCTGTACGAGTTGGGCATTGGATGGGTCACCGAGCTGTTGGGGCAAGAGGACTAAACCTCTACCTCTTTGTCCTATCGGTTCAGTTCGTAAACAATCCGCAGCCCGTGCAGCGTGAGCCACGGGTCCACCACATCTATGACCTCGGTCTCGCGGGCGATGACCTCGGCCAATCCTCCCGTTGCGACGACCTGGGTCTCGGGCCCCAACTCGGCCTTGAAGCGGGCCACCATCCCCTCCACCAGGCCCACGTAGCCAAAGAGGAGCCCTGACTGCATGCTATGTACGGTGTTGCGCCCGATGGCCGATGGTGGCCGGGTCAGTTCCACCGGGGGCAGTTTGGCGGTCCGCTCAAAGAGGGCATGGGCGGCAATGCCGATGCCGGGAGCGATAGCCCCGCCCAGATAGTCCCCCTCGGCCGACACGGCGTCAAAGATGGTGGCGGTGCCAAAGTCCACTATGCAGGCCGGGACGCTGTACATAGCGCGGACGGCGGCGGCGTCCGCCACCCGGTCTGCCCCCACCTCCCAAGGGTTGTCATAGCGAATGTGCACGCCCGTTCGCACACCCACGTCCAGCACCAGTGGCGTCCGCTCCAGGTAGTCCTGGCAGGCCTGCACAAAGACCGGGGTCAAGGGTGGTACAACGCTGGCGATGGCGACGCCGATCACCTGCTCGGGCCGGTAGCCACGGTGGCGGAACAGTTGATCCAGCAGGATGCCGTACTCGTCGGGCGTTTCTTCGCGAATCGTGCGGATGCGCCAGCGCGGGCCCAGGTTCTTGCCCTCGTACAGTCCAAAGGTGACGTTGGTGTTACCGACGTCAATACAAAGCAACATGTCGCTGCCTCCTTCAAAGCCTATCCGAAAGCTCTCCGTCCCCCTGATCCCCAGGGGCCGGAGCACCTTCTGGGACAGGCCCCACCCGAAGTGGGACAGGTCCTTTTTTACATCAGCCGATCCAGTGCCATAACCATCAGGCTGACTGCCAGGACGACCAGGGACGCCACCAGGTCCGGGCGCGTCAGGCACAACTGGTGCAGTCGAGTGCGGCGCTGAGCACCCCGGAAGCCCCGCGCCTCCATAGCCGTGGCCAACTCCTCGGCCCGCCGGAAGGCGGAGACAAAGATAGGGACGAACATTGGGACCCAACTTTGCGCTCGCTGCCACGGGTTTTTCGAATGGAGGTCAACTCCCCGTGCCTGCTGCGCCTTTGTGATTTTGTCTATCTCGTCGAAGAATGTGGGCACAAAGCGCAGGGCGATGGTCAGCACCATGGTCAACTCCCGCACGGGCAGCCCCACCCGCCCCAACGGCCCCAGCAGCGCCTCCAGGCCATGGGCCAACTGGGCCGGTGAGGTGGTGAAGGTCAAGAGCGCGGCGACGATCACCAGTAGGCACAACCGGTAGATCTGTACCGCGCCTGCCAGCAGCCCCTCACAGGTCATGGAGATCTTGCCCAGAGTGACCAAGGTCTGACCCGGTGTGGTGAACAGGTGGAAAAAGAACATAAATAACCCGAGCCAGAAAACGGTGCGCAGGGTACGTAACAGGGCAAGTAGGGGTGCGGTCGAGAGGAGGGCAATGGCGATCACAAAGGATGAAAGGATCAATGCACTAGCCAGGCCTGGGGCAGCAAATGGCATAGCCATAAGCAGCAGCGCTGCCCCCATCTTTACCCTCGGATCCAGGCGGTGCAGGGCCGAATCGGCGGCCATGTACATGCCGGGCAACAACAGATTCACGCTCACTCCTCCTCAAGACCTCGGAGGTGCATCTTTCCTTGTACCCCTTTGCCCCCTTTCAGGGGCGGGACGTTATTCGTCAGACACTCTACATCCGCTGGCCAATGTCGCCGCACTGTGCACAGTGCGCCAAACGCAGTAGCATAGCCCGCGTCTGGCGGCATTATTATGCGCGTATCATAGTAGTCGCCGACCTGCTCCAGAACACCGCGCACGCTGTGCATGTCGGTCAGGTGGCCGGTGACGACGATGCGATCGATCCTCCGGGCTCGGGCAGCGTTGACCGCGATAACGGCAATGACCTGCCCCACCATTGTAACCAGAGCCGCCGCCAGATCTTTGCGACTGACAGTGAGGTCCTGGTGTGCCAGACGACCGAAATTGACCGCCGTAGCATCGGCCGGTAACCGGCCAATCGGGCCACCGACAACGTCGCCCAGGCTCAGGTCGGCACCGTTGGGATTGCCCCGCCGTGCCAGAGCATCAATCTCAAGGGGGTCGGTGGTATGTAGCAGCAGACGGCCTAAACCAAGCATTGTACCGCCACCCACGCCAGTGCCTGTGATGTGGGTATATTGATCGCCCCGTGCCTCTACTACTGCCGTACCGGACCCGGCGCTCACTACCAGGATGGGCGAGTCACCGTCCTCTCCCAACTGTTCGGCCATAACCTGGCCGCCGCGCCCAATTGCCTGCACCTCGCCCACGCTAATCACCGTGCAATCACCGATCTGACTGGGTAACGATCGGTGATGCCCACCAGTGACGGCGAGCCGCTGGAGCGATGACAACTCAATCCCGCCGGCGGCCAGCACTGCCCGCACCAACTCAGAATTTGGCTGCCCCTGGGAGGGCTGAGTCCAGCGACGTAATGTTCCCTCTACATGGGCCAACACATCGGTATTGTTGATACCAAAGTCAATCGCCGCATACACAGTTCACCTGCTCTCTGCCAACAATCCTCCGAGCCTGAACGATCTCGGCGACAGCCTCCTCTGGCAGCAGCCGGTCGGTGCGCACGCCCAACCCCGCTTCCCGCAACGCCTGCAAAAGCGCCACCGGCTGCGGTACGTCAAGCCCGGTGGAGCGGAGCAACTCGCCGTCACTCAACACCTGGCGGACTGGTCCATCGGCGACTACCTTTCCCCCGTCCAGCAACGCCACCCGTTCCACCACTCGCGCCAACTCCTCCAGGTTGTGAGAAACGAGGATCAAGGTCGGGCCGGTCTCCTCTTGCCAGGCCTGCACCCGGCCCAGCAACTCCCGCCGCCCACGGGGGTCCAGCCCGGCAGTCGGCTCGTCCAGGATCAGCACCTCTGGGCGCATGGTCAGGATGCTCGCCAGCGCCACCCGGCGCATCTCGCCACCGCTCAGAGTGAACGGTATCCGTCCCTCCACCGCCGTTGGGTCCAGCCCCACCATCTCTAGTGCCCAGCGCACCCGCGTGGTGACCTCTTCATCGTTCAGTCCCAGGTTGCGCGGCCCAAAGGCCACCTCGCGGAAGACCGTCTGCTCAAAGATCTGGTGCTCGGGGTACTGGAAGGCCAGCCCTACCCGCCGCCGTTGGGCACGGGCTGTGGCGGTGCGCTCGTGAGCCACTACCCGATCCAGCCACACCTGGCCAGATGTCGGCTGCAGCAGCCCGGCCAGGTGTTGCACTAGCGTGGACTTGCCGGATCCGGTACGCCCTACGATACCGACACGTTCTCCAGGGCCGATCTCCAGGCTCACCCCACGCAGGGCTGTGCGCTCCAGGGGCGTACCTGGGGCATACGTGTGGACAAGATCTTGGATCTGAATTAGCACAGCAGCCCCGCCAGTGTGTCCACTGTCAATAGTCCAGTTGACAACTCTATCCCCTGGTCTCGCAGACGGTGGGCAATTTCGACGACAGGGGGTAGGTCCAGCCCCAACGCCCGGAGTTGCTCCCCCTGTTCGAAAATCTCCTCCGGCGACCCGTCCATCACGATACGGCCGGCGTACATGACCAGCACTCGCCGGGCGGTGGCCGCCTCGTCCATAGACTGGGTGATCAGCACCACGGTGAGCCTTTCTTCGGCGTTGAGCCGCCGGATGGCCTGCAGCACCTGCCGGCGGCCCGGCGGGTCGAGCATGGAGGTCGGCTCGTCAAAGACGATGCACGCAGGTTGAGCCGCCAGAGCGCCAGCAATGGCCACCAGCTGCTTCTGGCCGCCAGACAGCATCTGCGGGGGGTGGGTGCAATAGTCCTGCAGACCGACGATATTCAGCACCTCATCAACCCGCCTACGAATCTCATCCGGAGGGAGGGCCAGGTTCTCCGGGCCAAAGGCCACATCCTCCTCAACCGTGCTGGCCACGAGTTGGTTGTCGGGGTTCTGGAACACCATACCCACCCGTTGCCGCACCTCCCACAGGTGGCGCGGGTCGGAGGTCAGCAGGCCATCCACCCATACCTGCCCCGCCGTAGGGAGCAGCAGCCCGTTAAAGTGGCGGGCCAGCGTGGACTTGCCCGACCCGTTCGGACCAACAAGGGCGATAAATTCCCCTCGTTCGATGGTTAGCTCCACGCCCCGCAGGGCTGCGACCTGCCCCACTTCGGGTGGGGCCTGCCCTCCGCCCTCCAGGGGGTAGATGTGTTCCAGCCCCCGCACCTCGATGAAAGGCCGCATCCGGTCAGTCTCGCGCGGCGGCGATCTGGCCCCGCGCCACCGCTCGCAGCGCCGCAGCAGTGGGGATGGTGACGACCAGCGACAGGATAATCTCGATGGGCACGTTCATGGAGAAGACGATCGCCAGCAGTTCTGCCGGCATTGTCCCCAGCCAGATCAAGAGCCCCAGCACACCAAAGGTGTTGGTTAGCGTGCCAACCAGCCCGGCGACTCCGGCGGCCAGCGCGGGCCATCGCCGCAGGGGGCGGTAGGCATAGTAGGCAAGGACGCCGATGAGGATGCGCGGCAGAAAGGCGGCCAGCAGCGCCACCAACAGGTTGCCGTCGGCGAAGGTGATAAAAGTTGCGCTGTAGCGTATCCAGGACGAGATGGCCAGCACAAGCCCCACCAGTCCGCCGACGGCAGGGCCAGAGAGGATGCCGGCGATAATAGCCGGCAGATGCAGGCTGGTGGCCGCTTCGGTGGGGTTGGGGACGGGGATCAGGCCCAGTGGGGTGAATGACAACACGATAGCCAGAGCGCCAAAGACGCCGGCCACGGCCAGATCGTGGGTGCTGAGCCGCATGCGACCAGCAAGAGAGGGTTGCGATTGTTCCATGACTGCTTCCTCCTTGAGTTGAACTGTCTGGGAGTCGGGAGGCGCGAGGGGGCGAGGAAGCAGGAACAAAAGGACGGGGCCAGAACCCCGTCGGCAGAGGACCACTCCCTCCTGCCGTCTCGGTCGCCTCGGCGATCCCAGCGGCACCGGAAAAGCGGTGCGTTTGGTTGGATTTGCATAGCTCACGGCCGCAAAGGTCCGTGGCAAGGATATATTATACAGAAGCCGGGCGGGATGTCAAGAAAGCCTTGTCTCCCTGCCAGGAAAAACAGCGGGTTGCGAGATCCCTCCCGCAACCCGCTGTGTGATGCGGTGCCAAAGTAGAGCTAGGTCCCAGACCTATCCCTGCTTGTCCCTATTGGCTGGCCTCAACCGCGTTGGCATCCTCAACGGCCTTGTCCAGAGTGGTCTGAACATCCGCGCCGTTGATGATCTCGGTCATAGCGTCGGCGACGATGTTGCGCACCTCCTGGTAGCTGGGGACGTTGGGCTCTGTGCGGCCGTACTTCACGTAGCTCCAGGCCTGGGCGTACAGCGGCTGACGGGCGAAAAAGTCGGTCATCTCGGCCGCAGCCGACTTGCGCACCGGGAAGTAGCTCGAGTCCTCAGCCCACTTGGCCGTCTGCTCTCTCTCCGTGAACCACCGGAGGAAGAGCCAGGCCGCCAACTGCCGCTCTGGCGTGGACTTGAAGACGCACCAACTGGGGCCATAGATATTGACCACCGGATCGGGCGTGTCGTGCGGCGGCGGGGCGATGCCCCACTCGGAGTCAGGCGCGTTAGACTCGAAGGCGCTGACCCAGTACTTGATGCCCGCCGTGGAGCCAAAGGCAAGGGCGGCCATGTTGCTGGAGACGTCGGTCTGGTCGCCGTACCTCTCGGCCGGCTGGTAGGCGGCGCCTTCCGCGAACATACGCTGAATCATGGTCATCGCTTCCACGGCCTCGGGACCGTTAAAGACCCACTCGCCGTCCTTGTAAAAGTCGCCGCCGCGTGAAAAGACAAAGGTGGCCAGGTTGGAGGTACCGCCGGAGTAGGCGTAACCACCAAACACATCACCGCCCAACTCGGTCACGGCCTTGGCCATCTCCTCGAACTCGGCCCAGGTGGCCGGCGGACCTTCGTAACCGGCCTCTTTGAGCAGCGTCAGGTTGTAGAACATGACCTCCATGCTGCGGTTGGGCGGGAAGCTCATCAACTGGTCGTCGTAGTACGGGTTGCGGTCGCCGGCGACAAAGCTCGCATAGATGTCGTCCAGGTCGGCGTCGGTGAGACCGTACCTGGTGCTGGCGACGTAATCATCCAGGGCCACCACGTCGTCGTTGAGGCCATAGGCGGCCGCCTGGTTGACGTAGGCCATCGCCATGTCGGGCGGTTCGCCGGCGGCCAGGGCGGCCATGATCTTTTTATAGATGTCGCCGTAATAGCCGCCGTACTCTGGAACAACCGTGATGCCCCACTCGTTAGTGGCGTTGAACTCGTCAATCATCTCCAGCAGCACTTCCTCGTGCTTTTTGGTGGAAACGTGCCAAAAGATAACCTCCTGGCCGGAGGGGTCAAGCTGGCTGATCGCGTCCAGTGGCTCAGGCGTGGCGGTGACTTCGACTTCCTTGATCACCTCTTTCTCCACCTCCACAACCTTGGTGACCTCTTTTTCGACCTCCTTGACGATCTCTTTGGTTACCTCCTTCTCGACGATTTTCTCGACCTCCTTGGTCACGACCTTTTCGACCTCTTTGGTCACGACTTTCTCGACCTCGCGGGTCACCTCGATGGTCTGGGGCGTGCAGGCCGCTGCCAGCAGGGCAACGATCATCGCCACAGCCAGGGCACCGAACCAAACTTTGTGCTTCATTACAGTTCCTCCTTTTTTCCTTCTGGAAAGATTTAGATGCGAAACAGATAACTCGTCTGCCCAGATGCGCTTCAGATCTGTCCGAGTACACCACCTCCCTTCCTCGATATCTGAGATTGGTGATTTGAAATTTGGGATTCCCCTATCCTTTCAACCCTGTGGTCGAGATGCCCTCGGTAAAGGTCTTTTGGGTGAAAAAGTAGAGGATCAACGTGGGTAAAACGGCCAACAGAGAGGCGGCCATCATCTGCTGTGTCTGCACGCCCTCGTCCACCACGAAGGACTTGAGCCCCACCTGCACGGGCATCAGCCGCGTTTTGCTGATGACAATCATCGGCCACAGCAACGCGTTCCAGGAACCCAGGAAGGTCAGCAGCGCTGAAGTCACCATAGCGGCCCGCGAAAGCGGAAGGGCGATCTGCCACAGGAAGCGAAAGTGCCCGCAGCCGTCAATGAGCGCCGCGTCGTGAAGCTCGTCAGGTATCTGAGCAAAGAACTGGCGCAGCAAAAAGGTGTGAAAGGCGCTGGCAAAAAATGGCAGCGTCAGGGCCAGGTAAGTATCACGCCAGCCCAGGTCGTTGACCATGAGAAAGTTGGGGATCATGGTCACCTGGCCGGGGATCATCATCGTGGCCTGGAAGAGGATAAAAAGGGTATCCCGACCGGGAAAATTGAGCCGGGCAAAGGCATAGGCCGCCAGTGTCGAAGTGGACAAAACGCCCCCGACGGTGACGAAGGAGGTGAACAGACTGTTGGCAAAGTACCCCGGCCAGAAGCGCTCCTCGCGCTCGTTGTACTGAGGCAGGAAGGGCACGTCCTCCAGCACCTCTTTAAAATTGTACAGCAGTGTGGGAATGGTTTGACGGCCCCGGAAAAAGGTGTTCTCGTCTACTCGCACAGTGGTGTGACCAAACTCTGACTCGACGTCAATCTCGCTTCCCCGGATGTCAATGATGCGGAATTCACGGCCTTCGGGACGTGGATTGTCAGATGGGACGTAGGCAATCCGCGTGGCCACCTGGACACCATCGAGGCCGGGCCTTCCCTCGACGTAGACAAAATCGCCCACTTTGAAATCGCCCAGCGTGGTGGTGCTGGCCTGCCGGGAGAAAAAGGCCGGCGTAAAGGTAAAGGGCCATTCTTTTCTGCCCGCCGTTTCGCCGTAACTCTTGAATGAGGTGAGGAGCATCCACAGGAAGGGATAGATGGCCGCCACTGCTCCCAGGATGAGGACAAGGTAGACCAGCGTTTTTCCCAAAGTCAATCTGGAGGAACTCATCCCTCTCTCCTTCCCTACGTGTAAAAGACCCACTTTTTACTGTAATAATTCTGGAACAAGGTGATGGCCATAATGATGGCAAACAGGATAAAGGCGATGGCCGAGGCATAGCCGTTGCGCACGTTAGTGTAGAACGTCTCATAGATAAAGAGCCCCGCCGTCATGTTTGTCTTGATCGGGCCGCCAGCCCCTCCGCCAGCCACGCTGGTCATGACAAAGATGTGCACAAAGGCCTTGAAGGAGCCAATGACGGCCACCAGCGACAGGAAAAACGTCGTGGGCGAGAGGAGAGGCAGCGTAATGTACCGCAGCAATTGCCAGCCATTGGCGCCATCTATCCTGGCCGCTTCGTAGAGTACGTGGGGGATGTTGCCCAGCCCGGTCAAAAAGATGGTGGTGTCGTAGCCGACCCAGAACCAGACGACAAAGATGAGCACCGCCACTTGAGCCAGGCTGGGGCCTACGGCCCAGGAAGGGACGTCGGGGCCAAACAGCAAGATGCCGATCCCCTTTGGTTCTTGCAACCAGCGCAGGGCCGGCAGGCCCACCGCCTCCAACCCCCGGTTGAACAGCCCACCCTTGGGGTTAAAAAACTTGGTCCACACCGCCGAGGAGGCCACCAGCGAAGTGACGTAGGGCAGAAAGAAGATCATACGGAAGGCTGTTTTGCCTTTGACCTTTTGAAAGAGCATATAAGCCAGGACTAACGAGATGGCCAATTGGATCGGCACCGTACCAATGACATAGTACAGAGTGACTTTGAGCGAGTTCCATAGATTTGAATCACCCGTCTCGGCCATGACCGGCACACCCACCACGCACAGCGCCAGTCCGCCAATGACAAGCAACCCCACGAGCGCAATACGCGCGGCCCGGTTCCGTTCGGTCCAGACCTCCTGTTTGTTCACCCACCAGGCCGCGACGAGAACCAGGCAGCCGATCAGGAAGGAGATGACGCCGCCTGGTTCGCCCAGGGCGCGTGCATAGTTGCCCAGCCTCAGGTAAGCCTGCTTTTTGATGCGCCATTTATGCAGGCTAATATACAAGGCGTAGACTACGGGGAAAAAGCTAAAGGTGAAGAGAAAGGTCATGGCAGGGATGAGGTACAAATAGCCCAGGATCACCTCTCGTCGTTTTTGGGGTGTCAGTTGCCAGATGACAAACAGGCTGCCCAGAGCGAGTAGGGCGGCCACCAACGCCAGTGTATTGGCGTGTTTGAGGAATAGCAGGTAGAGAAACGCGCCATAACCGATCAGCGCCACTACACCCAGGGCAACGAGGAACGCCAGCTTGGGTTTTGTTACTTTCCGGGACGTGGGGCCTGCTGTTTTCGTGGCCACAGACTTACCTCCAACTTGGTCGTTCGCCGAGGGTCTTTGACCGAGGCGAAGACGGGCGCGCTCGCAAACCTTGGCCCATTAAAAGGAGATAGTTCAAAATCTCACCTCAATCAGCCGGCATCCGGCCTGGCTCCTGGCCGGTCTGGTCCACGACCTCGATCTCTTCCGGATTGTGAACAATAATCTCCGGCCAGCCTCGGTACTTTTCAATCAGACCTGTGACACGGATAATCTTGCCGCCATAGTAGACGTCGGGCGGTTCCGGCCACTTGGCAAAATCGCTGGGAAAGATGACCACCTTAAAGTTGCCATCGCTGTCCTCATCCGGCATGAGCCAGGCCACCCGTCCGCTGTTGTAGACGTACAGCACCGGCAACTCTACCGCCACCTCACGGTAGAAGAACTTGCGGGCGTCTGCGTAGTCAATGTAACCACTCTCCGGCACGGCCAGTACACCAACGGGAAATGCCTCCTCGGTAGCCACGGCCCAATCCGTATCGAACTGGGTTGCCAGTCGCTCGACCGAGTCGTCATCCTCAAAGATCACCCCTAACTCGCGGTTATTGTTCAACGAGTTGGTCGAGATGTTCTCCGAGCCCACAAAGCCCCGCACCCCGTCCACCAGGAAAACCTTGGCATGGACGAAAGGATCGTCCAGATAGCGCACCAACACGCCCGCCTGGCGCATCCGCTCGCGGGCCGGCTCGTCGTAGTCGTCCTCGATGGGCCAATCGGGCGTGGAGACGTAGCGCACCGTTACGCCTCGTCCCGCTGCACCAATCAGGTGGCCCTCGATTTCGGGGTCCAGCATTGAACTCTGTTCCAGGTCAATGCTGCTTTGCGCGCTGTCAATCAGTTTCAGCAACTCTTCGCGGGCGTTGACGGGGCTCCACACCAACAGGAGTTCTTTCAGTGGCGGGTCCTGGCGGTTCCAATCGGCCTCAAAGAACTGCTTGACTTCAGCGATGTGAGCCGGGTTTGTGTCTATGAGGCCGTACTCGCGGTTGGCAGTGAAAGCCGAACTGGTCATGTTGCAGGTCATGACGAACATTAGCTCGTCGTCTATCAGGATCATCTTTTCGTGCAGATATTTGATGGAGCGGGGATCCCATTTCATCTCGACCCCTGCCTCGACCAGTTCGCTAAAGACGTCCACATTGGACGAACTGCCGCCGTAGGGATTCAACTCCATCATACCGCGCACCTCAACGCCGCGCGTCTCGGCAGCCCTGAGAGCATCAATGAAATCGCGATTAGTAATGAGGTACATCACAAAATTTATGGATTCACTGGCGTTGTTGATTGCGCCGAGGATCACATCGCCGCCGTCCTGGGGCAAGACAAAGAGCGAGAGGTGATCGGGGATAGGTGTGGGGGTAGTGGCTATTGTGGGTGTCGGAATGGGTGTGGGTGCAAGCACAGTCCGGGGAGAGAGTGACAATATGATCAGAACGATCGCTAGTGGGATAGCGATGAACCGTAAGAAACGCTCTTGCACCACCCGCCCCTTTGAGGAATCGCTCCCGTCGTTCATATTTAGCGTCTTGTCCCCAAGCCATCTACCTGAAACCAGGTAGCCAAACTGCGCAATCAAAGGCATTGAATTATAGCACGCCTGCCATACCTTGTCAATGAGTTCTACAAGTCCGCAGGGCAATCGCATTTACATTCACCTCGCGTCAGACTGTCATTCTGAGGAGCGGAGCGACGAAGAATCTCGTTCCACAATACAAAAACGAGATTCTTCGCTCCCTGCGGTCGCTCAGAATGACAAATTCGCAAGCCGCCAGGATAAATGCGATTGCCCTATCAAGTCCGAGCTTGACAAATCAGGCCACTCTTGATACAATACGACCCGTCGCTGCCGCTCAACAACACGTGGGGCATTCGTCTAGTGGCCCAGGACATCGGCCTCTCAAGCCGAAGATCGCGGGTTCGAATCCCGCATGCCCCACCAACACCCCGAGACCGCCTGAGCAGGTCTCGGGTTTTTCATCTTTCCCCTTGACGTTCTGCGCGACATCTGCTATCATTGAACCGCTTCACAACAACCAAAGTCACCATCCCCCAAAAGGAGTGTCAGCATGGAAATTATTAGAATTGATCAGGTATGTGTGACCACACTGGTGGAAGATAGTGTGAACCCCTTTCTTTCAGAGAGGGACGGTGTGCGACGCCAACGGGCTGAGCAAGGTGAGTTCCTGGCGGAACACGGCTGGGCCGCGCTTGTTGAGACGACGACTGACGGCGAAAAGCACACCATCTTGCTGGACGCCGGCCTGTCGGAAACGACGTTGATTCACAACATGGCCTGCCTCAAGATTGATCCCGCCCCCATTGAGGCCCTCGTCGTCAGCCACGGCCATGACGACCACACCGGCGCGGTGGCGGAAGTGGCCCGGCGTGTGGGAAAATCGCTGCCCGTCTATGTGCACCCGGCCGCCTTCCGCGAGCGCTGGCACATTCCCCCCGACGGCCCTCGCCGTGGCCCCTGGCGCCTCAAATGCGAGGAATGGGAATCGGCTGGTGGTCAGATTGTAGCGACAGAGGAACCACACCAGGTGAGTCCTGGCTGCATCGCCACCGGTGGCGTCCCCCGCACTAGCGATTTTGAGCACCCCCCCAAGCACCTCTATTACCGTGAAAATGACTCCTTTCATCCGGACACGCTGTCCGATGATCAGTCGGTGGTGATCGTAGTCAGAGACAAGGGACTGGTGATCGTATCTGGCTGTGCTCATGCAGGCATCGTCAACACGGTGCGCTACGCTCAACAAATCACCGGTGAGGAACGGGTGTGGGCGGTCATTGGCGGCTTTCACCTGGGTCGGGCGTCTCGCGAGTGCATCGAAGCAACCATTGCTGGGCTGAAAGCTGTGAAACCGGCCATCGTCGCCCCGGGGCATTGCACTGGTTTTGAAGCCCTGTGTGCCTTCGCCAGGGCCATGCCGGACCAGTTCGCGCTCAACGTCGTGGGAACGGTTATCCACACGGATTGATCTCGTCCCTCTCCAGCAGGCGCGCAATTTCCCGCTTGCGGACAAGCTGTCCCTCTGCTCCCAAGACGGCCAGGTAGCGGCGATCCGGCCTAAAGACCTTGCGCATCACGCTCAGCACCTGGTCGGCGGTGGTGTCCCGCACCCGATCAACGTGCGCTTCTGGCGTCTCGACCCGTTCGTGGCCCAGCAGCAGGTCGCCCAGACCGAACCAACTGGTCATCTCCTCTGGGCTGTCCAGTTTGTACTCCATCCAGCAACGCACCCGCTCCTTGATGCGCGTCAGTGTTTCCTCTTTAATACCCCGATCCAGCACGCAATAGATCTCTGCCAGCACCGCATTCAATGCCTGGGCCAGGTTCTCGTGCAGCACCGAGCAGTACACGTCCAGCGTGCCAAAGTCGGAGATCATCATCAGATCGGCGCTGATGTTGTAGGTCAATCCGAGCCGTTCGCGGAGGGCCTCGAAAAGCACCGAGCGAGGACCACCGCCGAGGAGCACACTGGCGATGCGCAGCGGCGTCTTACGTTCGTCCAGGTACGAGACACCTAGATGGCTCAGGGCAAAGGACGTCTGCGGGCCACCCCACGGCTGAGACTGCCAACGCGGGCCAGGGTCTGGAGCGGTCAGCGCCACCTCATAGGAATCCCACGTACCACCCAGTCCGCCAAACAGCTCCTCACTCGATCGTTCTATTTCAGTCAGATCAAACTTGCCCGCCAGGCAAAGTACCATGTTCTCGGGCACGTACCAGCGGTGAAAGTGTGCCAGCAGGTCATCGCGAGTAAAACCCTCGACGTTTTCGATGTCGCCGATGACGTTAAACAGCTCGCTCCCCCCTGACCAGAGGAGGTTCTGCATCACCACCGGCAGCGCCTGCTGAGTCGTGCCGTGCAGTTCTTCCAGGATGATCTTGCGCTCTTGCTCTATCGAGTCACCGTCAAAGGTGGGGTGGTTGAAAAAGTCGGCAAAGATGCGCAGACCCTCGCCCACATAGTCGCTGTGGGTCTTGAGCCAGAACATGGCGTGCTCGTAAGATGAAACGGCGTTGAACTCACCGCCGATGTCTTCTACGGCCTCAAACAGCTCACGCTGGGTGCCATAGTGCCGGCTGCCATTGAACAACGTGTGTTCGACAAAGTGCGAAATGCCCCGCTCGTGGGGACGTTCAAAACGGGGGCCGACGCGGACAAAGGAACAGATCAGCGCCGAGTGCAAATGTGGCATCTGAACCAAGATCAGCCGCAGGCCATTGGGCAAAACGGTTCTGTGGTAGGTGTACAATTGACCTCCTCCAGTGAGGGTATGGGTTGCTGGCATAGCATAGCAGAAATTCACCGACAGGTCAAATCGGGTAATTGGGGGTATAAGACGAGATGGCATCTCGTCCTACTACAGGATTCTCGCGAACAAGGCAAATGCTTTAGGGCAATTCTATACCACCCATAGTGGTTTGGGCTTGACTCAGGGCGCTACTGGTTGTGGCATTATTATCTGTTAATTGCTGCACATTCGCTTGCATTATCGCACCGCTACATAAGAAACCTTAAAATTATAATATTATGTCACAAACCTATTGACGCTCTGTGGAAAATCTGCTATAATGTGAGTGTCAAGTCCCAAGAGATCGAAAAGCAGAAACAGAGAAGAACCAAATCTTTGAAGAACTGAAAGCCAATGAAAGCCTGGAAAGATAGTATCAAATCAGGAAGGAGGCTAACAGAAGAAACAAAGAAAAGGGACTAATCTGAAGAAGCCAAATAAGTCACTTGGGATTTGACATTTTTGGATTAATGCTCCGGTCAATGGGCTTGTTGGCCGGGGCTTTGTCCTTTCTGGCTCAAGTCTGTGCGCCGGGAGGCAGTCGCCGCCGGGTGATGGCCTCTTCCTTCAGCACGCCGACGAACGGCAGGTTTCGATAGCGCTCGTCGTAGTCCAGGCCATAGCCAACGACGAATTTATCAGGCAGCACAAAGCCAGTGTAAGCAACCTCCAGGTCAAAGAGGCGCGTCTGGGGTTTGTCTAACAGTACGCAGACCCGCAGGCTGGCCGGTTCGCGAGTCTTGAGGGTGCGCAGGAGGTAGCGCAACGAGAGGCCGGTGTCTATTATGTCCTCCACAAAAAGCACGTGTCGTCCCGTGATGTTGGTCTCCAGGTCTTTGGTAAAGCGCACCACACCCTGCGTCCGCATGCTGGGGCCGTAGCGGGTGATGCCGATAAAGTCCACGGTGATGGGGATGGTGATGGCCCTTACCAGGTCGGCCATAAAGACAAACACGCCGCGCAGCACACCCACCAGGAGGGGATCCTTGCCGGCGTAATCAGTCGAGATCTGCTCCCCCAGTTCAGCGATGCGGGCCTCAAGTTCTTTTGCCACAATCAACACCTCGGCTATGTCGTCCATCAAGCCATTGCTGCCTGGCTCGTTATCGCTCATGGCTGTTCCTCCGTCTCGTCAGCCCCACTTGGGGTGGGGTCGGCACAAAGGCTGGGCATAGGGCCGTCTTCAAAGAGGCCGTACTTGACAGCCAGGTTTTCCACATCTCGGCGGTACATCAGCTTGCATTTCACGTCGGGGTAAAGTGCACGCAGCAACCGCAGTTTGCGGTTCTTTTGCGTGACGAGCTTTTGTTTCATCGTCGTCAGTTCGATGTACAGTTCGTCCTCCGCCAGGTAGAAATCTGGCGAAAAGGCGGTGAGCACACGACCCTCCTCATCCCATTCCAACGGGAACGTCGTCGGTTCGTATGCCCATTCGATCGCATAAAAGTCGAGCACCCTGGCAAACGCTTCCTCAGCCGGGTGAGAGAAACGGATCGGCCCCTCGCGCCGATTGGGTATCGGATCTGGACGCGGTTGAATTGGCTTCGACGACGAATTCGACTCGGAACTCACCCCTGACAGTGCCCCCTTTCCTCTCTACTGCTGGTATATGATACCACAACTGCCCAACAATAACAAGAGAAGGGGCCTGACACATCAAGCATCAGGCCCCTTTTCAATGCGCCTTGCCATGCCCGACCAGTTATTGTAGATTTTCCAGGATGCCCGCCGCGCCCATGCCGCCACCGATGCACATGGTCACCAGGCCAAACTGGACGTCACGGCGCTTCATCTCGTTGATAATCTGCACGGTGAGCTTGGCCCCGGTGCATCCGAGGGGGTGGCCCAGGGCGATGGCCCCGCCGTTGACGTTAGTGATATCTTTGTTCAGTCCCAGTTCGCGGATGACGGCCAGCGACTGGGAGGCGAACGCCTCGTTGAGTTCGATGAGACCCATGTCGTCCAGCGACAGACCGGTGAGTTCCATCACTTTGGGCACGGCGACGGTAGGCCCGATGCCCATTATCTCTGGCGGGACGCCGCCCACGGCGTAGCCCACGAAGCGGACCAACGGCTTGAGGCCTAGCGATTCCGCCTTCTCCCGTTCCATGACCATCACTGCCGCCGCGCCGTCGGACATCTGCGACGAGTTGCCGGCGGTCACGGTGCCGTTTTGGGCAAAGGCGGGCCGCAGCTTGGCCATCGCCTTCAGCGATGTGCCTCGCCGGGGGCCCTCGTCGGCGTCAAAGACGATCGTACGCGTCGTAAGCTTGCCATTCTCCAGCACTACCTGCTCGATTTCCAGCGGCACGATCTCGTCCTTCCACTTGCCCGCGTCCTGGGCCGCGATGGCCCGCATGTGGCTGTGATAACCAAAGGCGTCCTGTTCCTCGCGGCTGACGCCATACTTGTTAGCCACGTTCTCGGCCGTCTGCCCCATGCTGGCATAGATCTCGGGATAGTTTTCGGCCAGCCAGGGATTGGGCGCGAACTTGTTGCTGGTCATGGGTATCATGCTCATGGACTCGGTGCCACCGGCGATGATGCAGCTGCCAAAGCCAGCCATAATCCGCTCGGCGGCAATGGCAATCGTCTGCAAGCCGGAGCAGCAGAAGCGATTGAGGGTTTGCCCCGGCACGGTATAGGGCAGCCCGGCGCGCAGCAGCGCGATGCGAGCCACGTTCATCCCCTGTTCCCCCTCCGGGAAGGCACAGCCCACGATCACATCCTCCACATCCTCGGCCTTGACCGGTTCAGCGCGCTTCAGCGCCTCTTTGATCACCACTGCCGCCATCTCGTCGGGCCGCACGTCTACTAATGTCCCCCGCTTCGCCCGGCCCACGGCGGTGCGGGCGGCGGAAACAATCACAGCTTCTTTCATAGCATCACACTCCTTTCTACAAATCGCGAATTCGGAATTGCGAGTTCGGAATTACGAATTTGCAATTCGCAATACATAAGGTACTAACTTGCTCTTTTCTGCTGCTTGATGGCCGTGACCAGGAGAGCAATAATCTCGTCTATCAGAGCTAGGCGGTGGGTTACAACCTCTTCCGACAGCAGATGCCTGGCTCGAAAGTACCAACCCTGGGTCTCTCGGGCGGAGCCAAGAGCATAACCCAAAAAACGGGCGTAATCACGGCCAAACCCACGGCCGTATCCCTCTTCCATGTTGGCACTGATGGAACCAGCACTGCGGATCAGTTGCTGCATGATCGCTTTCCCTCGAAGGTCTTGCATCAGCTTTCCACAGTCGAACCAGACGAGGTCATATAGGAACAGAGCTTTCTGATAGCCAATCGAGTCCCACAGCGGCGATGAGCCTATCTTGCTCGCGACGTCAACCCGCCATTCCTCAAAACTCGCCGGCCGGTTCTGCATTGTTACTCTCCCCGCAATTCGCAATTCCTAATTCCGAATTCCTAATTTCGCAGTGGCTTGCCCGTGTTGAGCATGTGCCAGATGCGGTCAATCGTCTTTTGCTCGCCCAGCAGCGACAGGAACGCCTCCCGCTCCAGGTCTAGGATGACTTGCGGGTCTACCCACTGCGGCTTGCTGAGTTTGCCACCGCAGAGGATGTAGGCCGTCTTGTTAGCGATGAGGGCGTCGTGCTCGGAGGCGTAGCCGGCCTCCTTCATGCCCCAGACCATCACCTCCATCGCGGCCAGGCCATTGGCCCCCACGGCCCAGATCTCTTTGCCGCGCACCGGCGGGCGATAGCCCGATTCGACCATTTCCAGCACCAAACGCTTCGCCTCGTGCAGCAGGTGATCGCGATTCATGACGATCCGGTCGGCAGGAGTGAGGAAACCCCACTGGCGGGCCTCCTCGGCGCTGGCGCTGACCTTGGCCAGGGCGATCATTTCAAATATCCGCTGCATGAAGGGAAGGGGATCGGCGTTGGGCGTGCTCTTGACCACCGGCGAGATGACGCGACGTACCAGTTCCTTGCAGCCGCCAGACGCCGGCACCAGCCCCACGCCTGCCTCCACCTGGCCGATGTACGATTCGGCCGCTGCGCAGACCGCCGACGCGGCCATCGTCACCTCCGCCCCACCGCCCAGCACCATACCGAACGGCGCACTGACCACCGGCTTGGGGCTGTAGCGGAAGGCCATCATAGCATCCTGCCCGTACTTGATGAGCGTATCCAGTTTGTCCCACTCGCCCTGCTGCGCAGCCACGGCGACCATAAAGATATTGGCCCCGGCGCAGAAATGCTCGCCCCGGTTGCCGATGACCAG
>CAYVPU010000024.1:0-5693 GCA_964453885.1 uncultured Anaerolineae bacterium
GGTTCAAGGTTGGAAAGTAGCATAGTCGTCGGGGGTATCTACATCGGCAAGGAGGGCGACGCTGGGCAATTCGACGGTCACGGTCAGGTCGGGGTGGCGGGCGATGAGGTCGCGGCCGCCCTGGTCGCCCTGGATGGCACGGAGCTCGTCGAATAGGTGGCGGGCAAAGAGGGCCGGCGCGCCCCGCCGTCCCGCCACTTGCGGCACGACGATGGGCGCGCGGGTGCGGCGAAAACGGGCCACGACGGCAGCGATGATCTCCGGCGTCAGGCGGGGCTGGTCGGCCAGGAGAAAGATGGCGGCCTCGGCGGTGAGACTGATGGCGTCTACCCCAGCGCGGACGGAGGTGCTGAGCCCGCTGGCCCAGGCATGGTTGACGACGATCCGCACCGGCAGTCCCTCCAGCACTGGCGCGATACGATCTATCTCGTAACCCAGCACGACGACGACCTCGTCCATCGGCGTGTCCAGGGCTGTTTGAACGATGTGGCGCAGCATCGGCTGGTCGTCGCGTCCCCAGGGGAGCAGTTGCTTGGGCTGGCCCATGCGCTGAGAGGCCCCGGCGGCCAGGACGACAGCGGCGACGGGCAGGGGCTCGGTGGTGTACCGCACCGGCTGTTCCGCGTGGGGGTTGGCTATGATAACCCGCTCAATGCCGCGTTGGGCAGCCAGGCGGTTGGCGGTCTCGCGGGCATTGTCAGCCAGCGGGTCGTCATTCCACCAGGTGAGGATCGGCACGATGCGGGCCGTCTCCGGCACGCCCTTGGTCCCGCCGTCGGGGTGGGCCAACAGGCGGGCCACCATCGGTGGCGTGACCGGCACCCCGGCCGGCACGCCGAGGAGCCGCGCAGCCAACTTGGCCCGGTGAACGAACTCATCGACCAGGGGCTTGCCTAGCACTTGCAGATCCGCCATGGGGATGGACAGCGTCGTGGCGGCGGGCACGATTGGCTCGTGGTCGGCTGGTGCTTTAAGCAAGCGGTGACGTGCGCCGTCAGCTTCGATGAGAAACGTTACACCGGGTAGTTGCGCCGCCAGGGCGTCCACCCAGGCTGGTGGAAGGCCAGCCAGCTTGTTGGAGCGAACGGGGTAGGGCACGTTCGCCGCAAAATCAGGGTCGCTTTCTTTCAGGCGGCGATGAGCCAGGAACAGTCTGGCGCACCAGGGATCGGCCAGGGCGATGCGCGCTGCGTCCAGCGTCTCGGCCAGGATCAGGCACTCGTCAGCACGCGGGATCGGCTCCAGGATCTTGGTAGTCGTGGTAAAGACGACCCGCCGTCCGGCCTGGGCCAGTTCGTCCATCAGCCGCAGTGCTGCCGAGGTTTTGCCGCCTGCGCCGACGAGGGAGACCACGGCACAGGGGGAGAGATTCAGGGCAGAGGAAAGTTTTTTGGTTGGAAGAGCTTCAGCGAGCTCAGCTTGCAATCCATTCAACTTGCGCTGAATCAGATGCTGTGAGCGTTTGTTCATCTCAGAACCCGCTCCTTCAAGCTACTGTGAAAATAAGCCGCCTTTCCCTCGTTCGGCGAGGGTCTGTGACCGAGCCGAACTCAGCTATCAGTACGTTTCACGTTTTGCGTTTTGCTCTCTTCCAGTGGCAACCACACCCGGAACGTGCTGCCCTCATCTACCTGGCTCTCTACGCGGATTTCACCTTGATGTAGATCCACGATCTCTTTGACGATAGCCAGCCCCAAGCCAGTACCGGGAATATTCGAACTGCCGACGCGCTGACCGCGATAGAATCGCTCGAAAACATGAGGCAGGTCCTCCGGCTCTATGCCCATGCCGGTATCCTGCACCTCCAGGCAGACTTGTCCTTGATGCTTGGCCTCACTGACTTGCCCTCGCTCTGCGTCCAGGCAAATGCTGACCCCTACATGGCCGGCAGGGGTATAGTTCACGGCGTTGTTCACCAGATTGGTGATCACCTGGGTCAGTTGGTGAAGGTCAGCGCGGACAGGGGGCAGGGCTACGCTGGGTTCAAAGATCAACTCCAGGCCAGCAACGTCGGCGCGCGACTGGTGGGCGGCAATCACCTGTTCGGCTACCGCGTTCAAGTCCACTGCGACAAATTCCATCTTTACCTCGCCCAGGGCCAGTCGGGAAAGGTCCAGGATGTCTTCGATCAGATTCACCAGGCGGTCGGTTTGCTCATTGATGATGGCCAGGTATTGGCTGTGCTTTTCGGGTCTGCTGCCCTGCAAAAGATGCAAATACAGCTTGATGTTGGCCACCGGCGTGCGCAGTTCGTGGGAGACGTCGGTGACGAACTTGGACTTGAGCCGGTCGAGTTCCTCGAGTTGCTCGATAGCTTCGGTGAGTTCGCGGGTGCGTTCAGCCACGCGCTGCGCCATCTCGACAGCGTAGCCCTCCACCTGCTCGTACAGCCGGGCGTTCTCAATGCCACTGGCCGCAGACGAGGCCAGTGGTTCTAGCAATGCCAGGTCTGCTGAACCGAAGCGGTCCACCTCTGCATCTACCAACTGGAGCACACCGATCACGTCCTGTCTGACCTGCAGCGGGACGGTGAGGATGGAGCGCAGCGGCAGTTCGGTCTGCTGATCCACGCCCTTGAAATGGCGCTCGTCGGCCAATACGTCCGGCACGATCAGGCTCTCGCCGCTACGAGCCGTCCAGCCAGCAAGTCCCTCCCCCGGCGACAGCCGCCAGCCGCGCACGCGCTCGCTTCGGGGGCCGATGGCCTGCCGGCAAACCAGTTCTTTGGTCTCTGCATCTATCAACCAGGCCGAGCAGGCAACCACACCCAGCAGTTGGCGCACCTCTTCCAGGACGATGACGAGCACCTGGTCCAGATCGAGGGTGGAACTGAGTGTCTGACCGGCTCGGTTGAGCAGTGCCAACTCGCGATTGCGCTGTCGCAGAGTCTCCTCGGTTGCCAGGCGTTCCTCCAGGTTGCGGACTAGTGCCTCCTCCGCCCGCTTGCGCTCGGCGATTTCGGCCTGCAATTCTTCGTTGGCTCCTGCAAGCGCCAAAGTGCGTTCCTCGACCCGCATTTCCAACTGGTCGTAAGCTTCTCGTAGTGCTTTCTCTGCCGATTGGAGTTCGGTGGCAAGTTCACCGCGAATCTCTTCTTGCTCGGCCAGGATCGTCTCGCGGGCCTGCTGGAGAAAGCCGGCCGCCACCCCACCAAGCAGCGCAGCCAGGCGGGGCTGTAGGGTGACGATTTGATCAGTGGGCAGATCTTTGAAAAGTTGGTAGGCCAGTACTTCTTGCGTTCTGCCCAAAGCCTGGGGTTGAATGTAGTGGAGGTGTGCCAGTGCTGCGCCGATTTCCTGAGCCTTGTCAGGCTCGAACGGTTCCGCGAGCAGGACTGTGATGGCTTGTTCAGTCAATTCGACAAGGTGTTGGCGCGCTTTTGCCGCTTTGAGTGGCACGTGGCAGGTAGCTGCAATCGCCTGGTACCAGCTGTTGGCCATGGCATCGCGACGACCGTGCAAGACCTGTGAGAGTTGTAATCGTTCTACCGAGTTCATTTGCTTCTCTCCGAAACCTTTCGTGATGCGTGAAAGCCAAGGAATGTCTGATCACGTTTTACGCATTACGTTTTGCGTTTCACCTGGCCTTGCGCCCGACTCTGCCGATGACTAGAGTTGGCTCCGGCTGTGCGTCCATTATATCACAAATCGAGCCAGTTGTCAGTCGGGCAGAATGTTGGTATAATGGATAAAAATTCACGTGTAGAAGGAGAGGACTATGGAGGTGGATTTAATCCTGGTCAACGGCATGGTGGTGACTATGAGCGACGCGGGGGAGGTCTTTTCGCCGGGCGTCCTGGCGGTCAAGGGAGATAGCATCGTAGCGGTCGGGCCGGCGTCGCTGGCCGAGGAAATAGAGGCAACCGAGGTTGTGGACTGCGCTGGCCAGATTGTCATGCCGGGCCTGATCAACGCGCACACCCACGTGCCCATGAGCCTGCTGCGTGGTCTGGCCGACGACCTGCGGCTGGACGTATGGTTACACGGCTACATGCTGCCGGTGGAAAAGGCTTTCGTAGACGAGGCGTTTTGCCATTGGGGCACCCTCCTTTCCTGCGCCGAGATGATTCGCTCCGGCGTGACTTGCTTTGCCGACATGTATTATCACGAGGATGCGGTGGCCGAGGCGGCGGCCGACGCCGGGATGCGCGCCGTCTGCGCGGAGACAATTATGAAGTGGCCCACGCCGAACGCCAGCAGTTACGACGAAGGAATGGAATACTGCCGTCGTTTTATTGCCAGTTGGAAAGGACACCCCCTGATCATTCCAGCGGTTGGTCCGCACTCGCCTTATACCTGCACGCCAGAGATCCTGCGTGAAACAGTCCGCCTGGCCCGTGAGGAGGATGTCTCCCTGTTGATCCACATTTCAGAAACCGCCGGTGAGGTGGAAGCCAGCGTGAGCGTTCATGGCCTTTCGCCGGCTCTCTATGCCGATCAGTTCGGTGTGTTCGATCATTGGTCTGTTGTGGCTCACGGCGTTCATCTGACGGAAGAGGAAATGGCTCTGTTGGCAAGGAAGGGGGCCGGTCTGATTCACAACCCGTCCAGCAATCTCAAGCTGTCCAGTGGCGTAGCCCCGGTGCCGCGTATGCTGGAGATGGGTGTCACGGTCGGTCTGGGCACTGACGGCCCGGCCAGCAACAACAATCAGGATATGTTCGAAGAACTGCATCTGGCGGCGCTGTTGGCCAAGGGTTTCAGTGGCGACCCCACAGCCCTGCCCGCCAGGCAGGCGTTGGTCATGGCCACCATCGGCGGCGCGCGGGCGTTGCACCTGGATCACCTCATTGGATCGCTGGAGCGCGGCAAGCGGGCCGACCTGGCAGTGGTGGACATGAAAGATCTACACATCTCTCCCCAGTTTAACCTGAGCGAAAAGAATGTCTATTCTCGATTGGTCTACGCTGCCAAGAGCACCGACGTTTGCCACGTAATGGTCAATGGCCGCTGGCTCATGCGCAACCGGGCATTGCTGACGGTGAGCGAAGAGGAAGTGATGGGCGAGGTGCAGCGGGTGGCGGATCGGGTGAGCAGTTTTCTCGTCCAGCGGGAGCAAAGTTTGCTGGACAAGTTGGTAGCACTGGGTGAGTTACAGCGACGCGAGATTTTTGAGGTGCAGGTCAAAGCGCACATTGAAGACGAGGAGCGAGTAATCGCGGTTCTGGATCATCCTGACATTGTCATTGTGAAACCATCCTTGCGGAACCAGTACGATACCTACTTTTTCTTCGACGACGAGGCGACAGGCCGTATTCGCTATCGCGAAGACTATGTTCTTGATGATGGCAAAGTGGTCGAGTCTCTTTATACCTTGATGTTGGTCGGACCGGCCAAGGAGCGGGAATACGCCAACTCGGTGGTGCTCTCCCGATTTGCCTATGCCTCCCGCGCCAACCGGTCACTGCGTTTTTACAAAGAGTACTTTCAGCCGCAGCGTGTGATGGAGTTGGAAAAGCACCGCCGTCGCTTTCGCATCAAGTACCAGGGGGTAGATTTGGCTGTCAACCTGGATCGGCTGACGAAACCAGCCCAGGACGGATCTTTTCTAGAGATCAAGAGCCGCACCTGGTCAAAGCGGGACGCCGAACGGAAGGCAGAGCGGATTGGCGCGCTATTGGATCTGATGGGGGTATCTCCCGAGGACGTGGTGAGGCGAGAGTACGCTGACTTTTAGTGCGGCTTTGCTGAAAG
>CAYVPU010000024.1:5793-10140 GCA_964453885.1 uncultured Anaerolineae bacterium
CGCGCGTCAAGTACTCGCCGGTGCGGGTGTCCACGCGGATGGTGTCGCCCTCGCTGACGAATAGCGGCACGCTCACTTTGAGGCCGGTCTCTACCGTGACCTGCTTGGTCGCGCCGGTGGCTGTGTCGCCGGCGATGGCCATGGGGGCCTCTACGACTCGCAGGTCTACAGCCGTGGGCAGGATGACGTCAATCGGTTCGCCCTCGTAAAAAGAGAGGGTCAGGGTCATGTTTTCGGTCACATAGTCCACCGCTTCGCCCAGGGTGGCGGTCGGCAGGGCAGGCTGCTCGTAGGTTTCGGTGTTCATAAAGTAGTAAAAGTCGGTGTCGTTGTAGAGGTACTGCACCTCTATTTTTTCAATTCGGATATCCTGCACGCGGTCACCAGAGACAAAGTTTTTGTCAATGATAGTGCCGGTGCGCAGGTTGCGAATCTTGGTGCGGATGATGGCCTTGCCCCGGCCAGGCTTGTGGTGCTGGTAGTCCAACACCTTGTAGATCTCGCCATCCATGGTAAAGGTTGTGCCTTTGCGAAGTTCGTTCACGTCAATCATTTTTTCTCCCGCTTGGTAAATTGGTAGGTTGGTCAATTGGAAAGTCAATCCACTGGGTGGCGGTGTGTGGAAGCTCAGAGAGGGGCGCGCGGACGACCTTGCATGACGGCAGCGAGTTCAGAAACTTTGCGCCGTATCGCTTGGTCAGCACGCGCTTGTCCATCACCACCACGATGCCCCTGTCCTTCGTGCTGCGAATGAGCCGGCCAAACCCCTGTCGAAAGCGGAGGATTGTCTCTGGTACTGAATATTCACTGAACGGGTCGTCAAAAGTCTCGGCTCGCGCAGCAAAGACGGGATCGTTTGGCACGGAGAAAGGCAGGCGGGCGATAACCAGGCAGCTCAGAGCTGGCCCCAACACGTCAATGCCTTCCCAAAAGCTCCGCGTGCCCAGTAGCGCTGACCGCTCGGTGGTACGAAAGTTCTCCAGCAGTTGTGCCCGCGAGGTCCCTCCTCCCTGGGCAAAAACGGCAATGTCGGCGTTGGCCAGCGGGCGGGCAATGGCCCGCTGCGTGGCACGCAACTGGTGGTAGGAGGTAAAGAGGACGAGTGTGCGCCCCCGAACGGCGCGGATGAGGGGAATCAAAGCTCGTTCCACAGCTTTCTGATACCCTGGCTGGTTCGGCTCTGGGATATCGGTAGGCAGGTAGAGGAGTGCCTGGCGATCAAAGTCAAACGGCGAGCCAACGGCCAACTCGTCACAATCCTCGGCGCTGAGCCGCTCTTTTGTAAAACAAAAGTCCCCGTCGGTGCGTAGGGTGGCTGAGGTCAGTATGACCGATTCCTTGGTGAAAAAAAGATGCTCCTGCACCAGGTGGCCCACGTGCAAGGGGGCAGCGTGCAGCGAAGTGGCCTGGGTGCGGGCCGAGATTTGCGCCCAATGGATGTCGTTCGATGATGGTTCAAAGATTATGGCATTGAGTTGTTCGTGTTGCTCTCGCACGCTGTGGAGCAACCCTCGCAGGTCTTGTGCCAGGTCCTCCAGGTTTGGGATGTCGAATTCTTCCAGTTCAGTCAGCCCGCCAGCTAGCTTTTCCAACCTTTGGCCCACATAGTAGAGACTGGTACATAGATTGTCGCCCATCGCCTCGATGTTGGCCCAGTCGGGCTGTGTCCGCAGGCTGCGGGTCAGTCGCAGCCGTTTGTCGTAGGCCTGGCTGCCGGAGGCGTGGTTGCTCAGAAATATCTCCAGCTCGTTGTAAAAGTCGTACAGGTGCTGTTTGGCTGTCTCGACGTGGGTACGTAGCTCCTTGACAAACTGCTCTGTCTTGGCGTAAACTGTTTCTGGCACCGGACGACGGATCATTCTGAGCAATTGCGTGAGATAGCCCTTTTGGTTGGCCTGGGAAATCTCGTTCAGGAGCCGCTCCAATGCCCGCTGAGTGGTGGTAAAGCTGAGCTGGCGGGTGGTGGCGGCTTCCAGGTGGTGAGCCTCGTCCACAATGAGATAGCGATAGGGCGGCAGAACCCGGCCCTGGACGGCCACGTCGGACAGGAGCAGGGCGTGATTGACGATGATGAGGTGGGCCGATTCAGCCTTTTCGTGGGCGCGGTAGTAAAAGCACCGCCCATTCTGGCGATAGCGACACCGATCCAGTGAACAGGTCTCCGCTTCGGCAGAGATGTGATGCCACAGCGCCTGCTCGGCGTAGGTGGGCAAAAAGAGTTCGGCCCGGTCGCCGGTCATTGTGCTGGGCAGCCAGACCAGCACCTTGGCCAGCAGGCGCATCTCCTCCTCGTCCAGTCGCCGGTTGCGGCGAAAGATGTCGAGCCGTCGCTGACAGAGATAGTTGCTGCGACCCTTCACCAGCGCTGCGCGGAACTCTAACGGCAGGATATCTTGCAGGGCTGGGATGTCTTTGTCATGAATCTGTTCCTGCAAGTTGATGGTGTTGGTGGAAATGACCACCCGCTCGCCGTTTTGAACGGCAAAGTAGATGGCTGGCAGCAAGTAAGCCAGCGATTTGCCTGTTCCAGTGCCGGCCTCCACCAGCAAATGCTGGCCCTCGTTAAAGGCGTCAGCCATCGCTTGCAATACCTCGACCTGCTGTGGGCGGTACTCGTAGACGGGGAAGGTGCGGGTCAGTAGACCGTCTTCTTCCAGGAGCCCAGTCAATGCTGCCACGTCCAGAGGTTTGGGCTGTTCGTTGGGTTGCAGGGGTTCAGCCTTTTTCTCGTCGTGAAAAAGCATGCGCACTGACCCTCGTCCGTCCAGTGCGCCCTTGGCCATGAGTTGCTGGCCAATACTGTCGGCGAAGGCGTGACGGGCGCGACTCTGTTCCAGGTCTCGGAATACCTGGCGCAGCGGCCACTGGCTGTGTGCAGCAGTGCGATTGAGCTCTTGAATAATGCTGAGGTCTAACTGGCTGGCCTGCTCCAGCAGTGCCAGGAAGAGTTGCATCGTCGCTTTGGCGTCATCCAGCGCCCGGTGTCGGGTGATGAATTGGATGCCCAGTGTGTCGGCCAAGCGGCCCAGGCTGTAGCGGGCGGCATGGGGCATGAGGATGCTGGCCAGTTCAAAGGTGTCCAGGGGCAGATTCTCACGCAGCAATCCTTGCCGTTGCAGAAAGCTCAGGTCAAAGCTCACATTGTGCGCCACGACAGGGTGATGGCCCACAAAACGAGCAAAGGGGCGAGTGAGGGCCCGCAGAGGCGGGGCCTGGCGTACGTCTTGATTTGTGATGCCGGTGAGTTGCTCGATCTGGTAGGGGATAGGTCGCCCTGGGTTGACGAGGTTGGACCAGGTGCCCAGCACCTCGTCTCCGCGGAATTTGACAGCGCCGATCTCAATGATGGTGTCGCGTTCCGGGTCCAGCCCGGTCGTCTCCAGGTCCAGGGCGATGTAGGTACGGCTTGCGTTCAATTTGAACTCCGATCTAGCCTGCAAAGGAGTAAGTGCGACTAACAAGCAGATTATAGCACAAAATCGCCGGGCAGGGAAAGTAGCCAGAAACTGAAAGGCGTGCTATACTGGGAGGGTGATAGATCGGTAGATTGGTAGACTGGTAAATTGGCGGAGGAGAAAAGATTATGCTCGATATTCAGGCGGCGGTGCACCGGGTCGTGGGCAACATCAACAGAGTTATTGTCGGCAGGGAACGGGCCATCGAGTTGGTGATGGTTGCCTTGCTGTGTGAGGGGCACGTGCTGATCGAGGACGTGCCGGGTATTGGCAAGACGATGCTGGCCAAGACGGTGGCCCGCTCGCTGGGGTGCACCTTTCGGCGCATCCAGTTTACCCCTGATCTGCTCCCATCTGACGTGACCGGCATTTATTACTTTAACCAGAAGGCGCAAGAGTTCCAGTTTCGCCCTGGCCCGGTGATGGCTCAGATTGTCTTGGCCGACGAGATCAACCGGGCCACACCCCGCACCCAGAGCGCCATGCTGGAGGCGATGCAGGAGCGGCAGGTAACAGTGGACGTAGAGACGATGGCTCTTCCCCGGCCTTTTATGGTGCTGGCTACCCAGAACCCCATCGAGTTGGAGGGCACTTTTCCGCTGCCGGAGGCGCAGATAGACCGCTTCTTGCTCAAGATCGAGCTGGGCTATCCTACGGAAGGGGAGGAGAATGTCATTCTGCTTCGCTTTGAGCGGCAAGACCCCCTGGAAACGCTGGAGGCGGTTACGTCGCCGGAAGAATTGTTGGCTATGCAGGAGGCCGTTCGCTACGTGACAGTGGAAGACAGTGTGCGTGAGTACATCGTAAAGGTCGTTCGGGCTACGCGAGAACATCGGCACGTAGACCTGGGAGTCAGTCCGCGGGGTTCGTTGGCCCTCTACCACTCGGCTCA
>CAYVPU010000024.1:10240-17559 GCA_964453885.1 uncultured Anaerolineae bacterium
GAGAGCTGGATCGCTCTCGCCATTATCATCAGCTTCCTTGGCCTGATTCTCAATCAGCCAACTCTTTTGGCCGTGGCCGGCTTGCTGCTGGCGGTGGTAGGTGTGTCGTGGACGTGGAACCGTTACGCGCTGCATGGCGTCGAGTTCGAACGGAAGTTCAGCGAGCGGCGGGTGTTCCAGGGTGAGGAAGTGGAACTGGTCATCCAGGCGACCAATCGCAAATTGCTGCCGCTGAGTTGGCTGCGCATAGATGACCAGGTGCCGGCGGATCTCGTCTTGCTGGACGGTGAGGTGTTGCCTTCCTCGCAGCCGGAGACAGGCCACTTGAGCAACCTGTTTGCTCTGCGCTGGTACGAGCGGGTAGGCCGGCGCTATCGCCTGAAACCCCATCGTCGCGGATTTTACCACTTTGGCCCGGTTCACATGCGCACTGGGGATTTCTTTGGCCTGTTTGAGCAACGCCAAACCCAGCGCTGGCCCGACTGGCTCATCGTCTACCCGGAGGTGCACCCCCTTGCCGACCTGGGGCTGCCCACCAAAGACCCCTTTGGCGAGTCCAAGGCCTGGCAGCCCATCTTTGAAGATCCAGCCCGTACGGTTGGCGTGCGGGAATACCAACCGGAGGACAGCTTCCGGCGCATACACTGGAAGGCCAGCGCTCGTCTGCAAAGGTTCCAGTCCCGGCTCTATGAACCGACGACCTCCCATCAACTGGTCATTTTTCTCAACGTGGCGACCTTTCCCAGAGCGTGGCGGGGAATCGTGCCGGAGGTTCTGGAGGAAGCGATCAGCGTGGCCGCCTCCATCGCTAACTATGGCGTGACTCAGAGGTACCAGGTGGGATTGCTGGCCAACGGCAGCGTGCCCGGATCCGACCAGCCGCTGAAGGTATTGCCCAGCCGCGATCCCCAGCAACTGACCCGCATTCTGGAGGCGCTGGCCGCCGTAACGGGCTTTGCTACGTCCTCCATTGAGCTCATGTTGACGTCTGAAAGCCCCCGACTGCCCTGGGGGGCGACACTCCTCCTGGTTACGGCCACGGTCTACGACGACTTGCTGGCTAACTTGCTCCGTCTGCGAGACGCAGGGCGGCGGCTGGTACTGGTCTCCCTGTCGGCCGATTGCCCCAATCTCACCGACCAGGGAATTCGTACCTACGTGCTTTCGGACATGGCTGGCGGTGACTTTCGCCCACTCGATCGCAAAGCTCCGCCGGGCACGCTGCGGGTGGAGCAGGGAGAGCCGGAAGTGTCTGTCTCGCCATGGGCTCGGTCTTCTGCCAGGGGAGAGCTGCCATGAGTCAGTCGCGATCCCTGCTCATCATCCTTGTTTCGGCGATGGAATTGAGTTGGCTCTACCCCTGGTTGGCCATCCTGGGTCACGCTGCCACAGGATACGAGCGAGTTCTGAAACCGGGTATTGCCTTTGGCTTGTTCTTTCTGGCGATGCTTGTCGCCCAACTGTTGAGCCGCGGGCGCATCGCCAATCGCTATCAGCGGATTGCCGTAGGAGGGCTCATTTTGCTGACAGCGCTTCTGTTGATTCAGGCCCAGGTCTACTCGAGCATGCCCCTTTTGAGCTTCCGCTGGTTAGGCTCTTCGTTGGCTCACCTGCTGCGCTTTGAGAGGGCCATGAGCCGCGAATTGTTTCTGATGCTGGCGACCTTTGTGCTCTGGTGGCGGGGCCTTCGCACGAGCCAGGATTTGCTGATCACGGACGTCGTCGGCTTTAAGTTTCGAATTGGCATTCTCCTTCTTATTGGGTTGCTCGTGGTTCAGGCCTTAACCTACCGCGAGGATATGATCGGCTGGGTGCTGTCCCTGTTCCTATGCGGCCTCGTGGCGGTGGCGCTGGCCCGCATCAAGGATGGAACGCCAGCAGGCCAGGCAAGCGGGCGGTTCAGTCTGCCGTGGTTGTTTTTTCTGCTAGTGGGAGCCGGGGGCACGCTACTGCTTGGTCTTTTGCTGAGTACACTATTTACGACCGAGACAGTCATCTCGCGAGCCCTGCGGCCTGTGTTCCACGCACTGAGAGTCGTCTTCCTCTACGCGCTCGTTGCCATAAGCTATGTGCTGATTTGGGCGATCAATGCCATTGTTCAGTGGTTTGTTCAGATGTTCGTGACGGATGAAGCGATAACACTGGAAACCTTTGCCCTGAGTCCTCTAGAAATGCCTGATTTAGGACAGACTGGAGAGGTCGTAGCGCCGCCGGCGTGGTTTGACTGGGTGCAGCAGGGGGTGGTAGCCCTGGCAGTGGTGGGCCTCTTTGCGTTGCTTCTTTTGGTTGTGCGACGGTGGCGACTGGCTCCGTCGGATAGGAGCGACGTGTGGCGCGAGTCGGTCTGGTCATCAGGGGAGGTGGGGCGGGGATTACTGGAGGGCTTGCGGGGGGGGCTCCGGCAGTTAGCTGCCCTGTTGTCGGGTCAGGAGGGGCGGCGAGCCTATTCGGCCGCTACCGTACGCAAGATGTATGCCAGCCTGCTGGCGCTGGCCGAGAGGCGCGGCCTCGCACGGCAGCCATCTCGTACACCTTTTGAGTATCTACCGGCCCTGCGGGGGGCGTTTCCGGGATGGGGCGCAGAGTTGCAGGCGCTCACCAGGGCCTATGTGGAGGCTCATTACGGTCAGTTGCCGGACACCGAGGCAGAGTTGCAGGCTTTGCACGATGCCTGGCAGCACATTCATGGCTGGGCGGAGGCTCATCCAAAGGAAGAGACAGTTGCCTGAACGATATTGACATCCGTAACGACTTGTGGTATTATTCAGAGGTTGATATGTCGAGTGATTGGTGGAGAAAGGAGAAGGCCCGGTGATGGCAAAATCTCGAACAGAACGCATGGTGGATCGCTTGCGAGAGATGCAGATCAGCACGCCGGACATTGAGGCGTCGGCGATTGTCAGTGTGGATGGCCTGATTATGGCCTCGTCGTTGCCAGCCAACGTGGATGAAGACCGCGTTTCGGCCATGTCAGCGGCCATGCTTTCGCTGGGGGAACGCATCGCCAGCGAGTTGGGCCGGGGAGAGCTGGATCAGGTCTACATCAAAGGGGGTAATGGTTACGTCATCCTGACCGATATTTCCGAAGAAGCCGTTCTTACGGTCCTGGCGCGCAAAGAAGCCAAACTGGGCCTGGTCTTTCTGGATATGCGCCGGGGTGCGGAGGACCTGAGAAAGCTGGTGTAGTCTGCTAAAGAGACGCGTGGCGGCGTCATGTTGCACTGGTGACAGAAAAGGTTGAGACGATAGATTAGATGGGGAGAGAGGCCCTATGGCTCTCCCCATCTCTCTTTTGAAAGCGCTGTGATGGCAATAAACGGTCATCGGAGGAGACGCATGCCCAAGTATATCTTTGTGACCGGGGGGGTAGTCAGTTCGGTGGGCAAAGGCGTAACTTGTGCCTCAATTGGACGAATACTAAAGAGCCGGGGGGTATCCGTTTCCATCCAGAAACTTGATCCGTACATCAACGTGGACCCCGGCACCATGTCGCCCTATCAACACGGCGAGGTCTTTGTCACGGACGATGGTGCGGAAACCGATCTGGATCTGGGGCACTACGAACGGTTTATTGACGAGAATCTTTCCAAGGCCAGCAACGTGACCACTGGCCAGGTTTATGCCGAGGTCATTGCCAAAGAGCGCCGGGGCGATTATCTGGGCGGCACCATCCAGGTCATCCCTCACATTACCAACGAGATCAAGCGGTGCATCGGTTTGGTGGCGCGACGCAGTGGTGCTGAGGTGGTCATCGTCGAAGTCGGTGGCACGGTGGGCGACATTGAGGGACTGCCTTTCCTGGAGGCCATCCGGCAGATGCGCAAAGACGTCGGTCCGGGCAATGTCATCTACGTTCACCTGACGCTGTTGCCCTATATGGTGCCCACCGGTGAATTGAAGACCAAACCCACCCAGCACAGCGTCAAGGAACTGAGGGGTATCGGCATCCAGCCGGACATCATTGTCGCCCGTTCTGACTATGTGGTGGAGGAGGCGGTGCGCGACAAAATTGCCCTCTTTTGCGACGTCGAGCCCCGGGCCGTCATCCCGCTCGTTACCCGGTCCAACATCTACGAGGTGGTGGAGGTGCTGGAGGACGTGGGCCTCGGAGATCTGCTGACTGAGAAACTGGGTCTTGGTGACGTTGAGTCTGACCTGACCGAGTGGCGGGAGCTACTGAAGGGCTTTCGCCGGCCCAAGCCTCGCCTGCCGGTGGCCATCGTCGGCAAATACGTCGAGTTGCAAGATGCCTACATCAGCGTGCGCGAGGCGTTAAAACACGCGGGCCTGGCCCACGACTGCGATATTGACATCGCCTGGATCAGTTCTGAAAATCTGGAGCGGGGCCGGGAGCTGGAGCGTCTGGAGGGCGTCGCTGGCATCGTGGTGCCGGGCGGATTCGGCTATCGAGGCATAGAGGGCAAGGTGGTCGCCGCGCGTTATGCCCGCGAAAACCACGTGCCCTACCTGGGGCTTTGTCTGGGCATGCAGGTCATGGTCATTGAACTGGCGCGCCACGTCCTGGGCAGTGACGAACCCAACTCTACCGAGTTCAACATTGCTACCAGGTACCCGGTCATTGACCTGTTGCCGGAACAGCGGGATATCAGTGACATGGGCGGCACGATGCGCCTGGGCCTCTATCCGTGCCGGTTGATGCCCGGCACCAAGACCGCCCGTGCCTACCAGACCGACGAGGTGCAGGAGCGCCATCGCCACCGCTTTGAGATCAACAATGCCTATCGAGACCTCCTGGCCCAGGCCGGCATGGTGTTTAGCGGCCTTTCGCCCGATGGTCGCTTGGTCGAGATCGGCGAACTGGCCGGGCATCCCTGGATGGTAGGCAGCCAGTTTCATCCGGAGTTCAAGTCCCGGCCCAATCGGCCTCATCCTCTCTTTCTGGGTTTTGTGGCCGCTGTCCGCGAATTCGCCCGCTCCCAAGGACTGTGTCAGCCGGTGGCGACAGAAAGAGAGGATGGATGAAGGAAGGCGTTTTTTGATCGCTCGTTAATTATTTATGGAGAGGGATATGCAAAATGTGTGGCGTGTCTTACGGGACCTTGTTGCCCACGAGTACTTTGTCGAAGGGATAGGCTTGGCCGTCACGTGGGGAGTGGCCTGGCTCCTGGTTCGCTATTTGTCCAGATGGATCGAGACTCTTGACGAGCATCTCAAGGGAGTGCACATTGACAGCCGCGATTTGGGCGCTCTGGACCGTTTGCTGGATTATGTGGTAATCGTTGTAGCCGTGGTGGTCAGCATATCCATTCTAGGTTGGACCGATGGCCTGTACAGTTTGCTCACCGCTGCCGGTGTGATTGGCATCATCGTAGCCTTTGCGGTAAAGGATGTGGCTGCCAATTTTATCTCTGGCATCTTTATCCTCATTGATCAGCCTTTCGTCATCGGCGATGCCATTGACGTCAAGGACTATAGTGGCACAGTGACCGAGATTTCACTGCGCTCCACCGAGATCGTCACCTGGGATGGCCCGGTGGTGAGCATTCCCAACAGCACTATGGCCACCACGCCGGTGATCAACTATTCGATCAATCCCACGCGGCGGGTTAACGTCACTTTTTCCATTGCCTACGAAGAAGATGTTGATGACGCGCTGGACGCCATACACACTGTCATTGAAGCCGAGGGTCGCCGCGACCAAGACAAAGGTGTTACTGTCTATGTTTCCGACGTACGCGAATATGCCATTGACATCACCGCTCTGTTTCACACGCCGCGAACCGAGTGGTTTGCCGTCGTCAAGGACTTTCGGCCCAGGGTACTGACCGAGTTCCGGCGGCGCCACGTGGAACTGGCGGTTCCGGTACGCAAGAATGTCTATGTCGGCCAGGTGCCTCCACCAGTGGCGCAGTATCAACCAGAGGGATAGCCTCAATGGACGATTTGCGCTTGTTCTTGTCGCTTCACGGTGCAGCCAGCGCCAGCTTTAGGAGTTGGGCCGCAATAGGCGCAGCTACTTGGCCGCCTTGACCACCGTGCTCCACGACGACAGCGACCGCGAAGCGGGGCGTTTCCCCCGGCCCGGCCGGCGCAAAGCCGATGAACCAGGCGTGGGGAGCGCCCTCGCCTCCTCCCTCGGCTGTGCCTGTCTTCCCGGAAACAGTCACCCCCGGTAGGGCGGCCTGACCGGCCGGCCCCTCGTCCACGGCTAGTACCATCGCCTGGCGCACCAGGCGCGCTGTCTCTGGGCTGACAATGGGCTTTGCCGGCTCGGCCCTGTTCAGCAGCAAAGTGAGACTTGGCATCCGCCCATTGTTGGCTACCGTTGCTACTACCTGCGCCATTTGTAGCGGCGAGACAAGCACCTCCCCCTGGCCAAAACCTGTCAGGGCCAGTGTCTCTGGCGAGAGCGGCAGCGCCCCGGCCAGTTGTCCTGCCACCGTAGGAATCTCTAACTCTGGCGCGCGATCAATGCCATATCGGCGTGCATAGTCAACCAGCCTGTCACTGCCCAGGCGCAGGCTGAGTTTGGCAAAGGCTATGTTGCATCCATAAGCGGCCGCGTGGCGTAAATCCAAAGCCACGAGGCCGGGGTGGTTAGCGCAGTGCACAGTGGCTCCGCCCACATTTGCGCGGCTGTACTCGTGGCGGAACAACTCATCTGGCACGATCAGTCCTTCCTCCAGCGCCGCCGCCATGACTACCAGGTTAAAGACCGCTCCCGGCGGGTAGCGTCCTTGCGTTGCCCGGTTGAACAACGGCCGGCCGGACGCCTCGCGCAGCGAGTCCCAATCCTCGTCCAGCCGGTTGGGATCGAAAGTTGGGTGGCTCACCAGGGCCAGCACCTTGCCCGTCTGCGCGTCGAGCAGGACGATGGCCCCCGTGCACTCTCCCAGTAACTGGCTGGCGGCTTGTTGCAGATTTGCATCAAGGGTCAGTCGCACATCCTGGCCGATCTGTGGGCGGTGCAGCAGTTCGTCGCGCCATGCTTCCCAGGTGGCTCGACTCGCCCCGCCCCGCAGTTGCTCGTCAAAGGCCGCCTCTATGCCGCCCACGCCGTGGCGCAGGCTGTAGTAGCCCACGACGCTGGCCAGCCAGTCGCCAGCGTAGCGCCGCTCGACATAGCCGTCGTCGTCCACTTCCGACCAGGCCAGTGGCACACCGTGGCGATCCAGAATCTGGCCTCGTTGCACGCGCCGCTCCGCCTCCACCCGACGTGGATTATCCTCGCGGGTCAGCAGTTCCGGCGCGCGCACTATCCCCCAGTAACCCAGCCAGATGGCGACGAGGAGAAAGAGGGCGAGTATGAGGTTGAGAGAGCGGTGGATGTTAGTGTGCATAGTATTGGAAGGTTGGAA
>CAYVPU010000024.1:17659-20932 GCA_964453885.1 uncultured Anaerolineae bacterium
GAAGGTAACGCCCACTCGCCGTCTCCTCCAGCCTTTCAGCTATTATTTCTCAACAGCGTACAAGAGTCCCACCAGCGCGAAACTGGTCACCAGCGAGCTGCCACCGTAGCTGACGAAGGGCAAGGTCACGCCGGTGAGGGGTACCAGTTTGAGGCTGCCGGCCATGATGGTCAATGCCTGCAGGCCGAGCATGGCTGTCAGCCCAAAGGCCAGCAGCTGGCGGAAGGGGGTCCGGGCCGCCAGAGCAATCCGTCCGGCGCAGGCAATCAGCAGCACAAACAGAGCCACCACGCCCAGCGTCCCCAGCAGGCCCAGTTCTTCACCCACCGCTGAGAAAACAAAGTCCGAGTGCACGACTGGGATAAAGGTGGGAGTGCCCTGGCCGGGCCCCTGGCCCAACACACCCCCAGCAGCGAAAGCCAGCAGCGACTGCACGATCTGGAAGGCCCGCCCCCTCGCCTCGGCCCAGGGGTTCCACCAGATGTCCACCCGCAGCCGGACGTGGTAGAACAGCCGGTAGCCGATCAGCGCTCCCACACCGAACAGCCCCAGCCCCAGCAGCACGTAGCGCGCCTGTCCTGTGGTTACATAGAGCATCAGCAAAAAAACGGCAAAGAAGAGCCATGCCGCGCCAAGGTCGCGCTGCCAAACAAGGAGCAACAGCGAAAAGCCCCACATCAGCAGCACCGGCCCCAGGTGGGGCAGGGGCGGCAGCCGGAGGGAGCCTACTTGATAAGACGTGCCGGTGAGCAGGGGACGCTTTTCGGCCAGGTAACTGGCCAAAAAGATGACTAGCAGTAGCTTGAGCGGTTCCGATGGCTGAAAGTAGAACCCACCAAAGCCGAGCCACAACCGCGCGCCGGCACCGGCTGGATTGACGCCAAAGACCAGCGTCAGCGCCAGCAGCGCCAGCCCGCCGATGAGCCAGGTGTAGCGATAACGCCGTAGCAGGCGGAGGTCGCGCAGGCCCAACGCGACGGCCAGCATCGCCCCCAGTCCCAACAGGCTCCAGAGAACCTGTCGCGCCAAAAAGTTAGGAGCCAGTCGCGCCACCATGACCAGTCCCATGCCCGTCAGCAGCCCGGCGACCGGCAGCAATAGTGGATCGTGACCCGGCAGCCAACGGTGTAGGGCTGCCCACGTTCCTCCCAGCGCCGCTCCCCAGACGAGCGCTGGCCACACTGCTGTCAGTCCCACTCGTTCTCGCGTCACCAGCCCCAGCAAGACAAAACCGATCGCTGTAAAGGCCGCTACTAATGTCAGCAGGATAGGTTCCAGGTTAGAGAGCTGGAGGGTTGGAAGGCCCTTGGTCCTTTGGCCCAAGGACAAAGGGTTGGAGGGTTGGAAGGTTGGTGGCTCGGTAGGTTGGTAGGTTGGTTGGTTATTACGCTTCCTTATCACTTGGCTACTTGCCACTTGCTCACTTGTCACAGATACTTTTCCAGCAGCAGCCCGTGCCGCTCCCGCACCTCGGCGCTGATCGCCTCCCGCTGGGTAAGGATGGCCGTCGCCAGCGCCGATCCGCAGGCACAGGGGAGTTCCTCGGGCAGGTGCGCGGCGACGTGTTCGATGGCCCGCTTGGCCAGGGCGGCATTGGCCCGCAAGTTGGCGATGAGCATCTCGATGTTGACCGCCTCCTCGGTCTCGTGCCACACGTCATAGTCAGTGACATGAGCCATGGCCGCGTAGCAGATCTCTGCCTCGCGGGCCAGTTGCGCCTCTGGCACGGCGGTCATGCCAATTACGTCGCAGCCCCACCCCTGATAGGCGTGTGACTCGGCCTTGGTGCTGAAGCGAGGTCCTTCGATGGTGATAAAGGTACCGCCTTTGTGGACCGTACCGCCGGAGGCTTTCACCGCTTCGTAGAGCAGATCGCTCAGGGAGGGGCAGTACGGCTCGTCGAAGCCAATGTGGGCCACCAGCCCGTTCCCGAAAAATGTATACGGCCCCCGCGCCCTGGTGTGGTCAAAGATCTGGTCGGGGATGACGACGTGACGCGGGGCGATCTCTTTGCGCAGCGAGCCGCAGGCGGTGACGGAGATGATCCGCTCCACGCCCAGGCTCTTGAGCGCCCAGATGTTGGCCTGCGAGTTGACCTCGGTGGGCATCAGGCGGTGGCCCCGCCCGTGCCGAGGTAAAAAAGCGACTCGCCGGCCGGCCAGTGTGCCGACGGTTATGGCGTCTGATGGTTTGCCAAAGGGGGTGGCGACATGCCGCTGTTCGACGTCAGTCAGCGCCTCCATGTCGTAGACTCCGCTGCCGCCGATGACGGCCAGTTGGATCGGTTCTTGGGCTGGCATACGTTCCTCCTTGGGTTGAGTAGGGGCGAGGCAAGTCGGAGAGTAAGTAGGTTACTGTTATCTGCTTCTCGCCCGTCGAACATTGAGCATTAAGATTAAGCATTGTGCTTTTACAGTCGGACACGCAAGCGGACGCTGCCCACGCCGAGGAGGTTGCCTTCGACGATGGCCACCGGGCGGCCGGGTTGGAGACGCACCTGGTTGAGAAACGTGCCATTGCGGCTGTCCATGTCCTCCAGCCACCATCGGTCGTCCCGCTGCGTCAGCCGGGCGTGTTCGGCCGAGGCGAAACTGTCGGCCAGCACGACGGTGTTGGTCAGCGCCCGGCCCAGCGTGGTGATGGGCAGCAGCGGCAGCCGGTCGCCGGGCAGCAGATTGGTCTCGCCTGGCACAACGACGACCAGCGCTGGTCGGTCGCGCGACTGGGTCTCGGCCTGGGCCCGCGCCACCCGCAGGTCACGCCAGACGGCCCAGAAGGCCAGGCCCAGGAAGGTGTATAGGACCAGGCTCAGCAGGATACGCAACATAAAGACGAGTGTTTCTTGAGACATCAGTGTAAAACGTAAAGTGTAAGACGAGAAGCGCGAGGCGTAAACTTTTAGCAAAGCCTCGCCTCAAACCGACAAGTAAATCGGACGCAGACTAGTGCAGATGACGCTGTTTTTTCTTTTTTATCTGCGTTCATCTGCGTCGAAAGATTCGACTCATCTGTAATGGTCAAACACATGTTGGACTGTCACCCTGAGCGGAGCGAAGGGTCTCGTTCTACGCAAGACGTGCTTCTGTATCTTCCTGCTACGAGATTCTTCGCACTGTCCTGGACCCTTGGTCCTACGGCCCAAGGACGTAGGGCGGCCAGCACTGTCCTGTACGACAGTACAGGGTACAGGGTCGCTACGCTCCTCAAATGACATGCATGCCAATTCGAGGTGTCCAGCATGTTGTTGACTGGTACAAAAATTCGACTCATCTG
>CAYVPU010000025.1:0-18861 GCA_964453885.1 uncultured Anaerolineae bacterium
CTTGGGGCTTCCTGATTGTATAGAAAAGCATTTCCCTGCTTCCAGCCGGTCTATGACCGGCGGTCAGGTCGCAGACTGCTCGGCTGAGCTGAGTCAAAGCCCTCCCGAAGCAATCTAGTTTTCCTGTTGTAACCGTTAGAGATCGAGTTTCAAGCCTTCGCCCGGCAAAACCCAAGATATTCCATTGCTATTTTATCACAACTGGAGCGAAAAAAGCGTAAAGACATCGTAAATCTTGGGTGAAATCCGCGTAAATACCAAGTCTCTCACTCGCGCTGCAAGAGAGAGACCCCCTACCATGCCACTGGCGAGTCGCGAAGCATTTCGTGCCTCACCTGCCAGCGTTCAAAAAGTCGCTATCAATCTACCAATTCTGCCACACTCTCCAGCACGTAATTTGGCTGCACCAGCGAACTGCCCAGCGCCTCGCGGCGGGTGACACCGGTGAGGACAAGGGCCGAAGCAGCCCCCGCCCGCTGAGCCATGACCACATCCGTCTCCAGGCGGTCACCGACGACCAGGCACTGCTCCGGACGCAGGCCACCCATGCGCGCCAAGCCAGCCTCAATGATGAGGGACGATGGTTTGCCAGCCACCAACTCGACCTTTAGGCCTGTGCAGCCCTCAATGGCGCCGATGACCGCTGCCGCGTCGGGGATCTCGCCGCCTTCGACGGGGCAGGTGCGGTCGGCGTTGGTGGCCACGAAACGCGCCCCCCGACGGATCGCCTGGAAGGCGGTGTTCAGCTTGGCGTAATCAAAGGTGCAGTCAAAGGCGGCGACGACAAAGTCGGCTTCCTCGCTGCGCGGGGTTTCGTTGGTAATCTGGAGGCCAAAGGTAGCCAGTTCGGCCAGCAGCGGCAACTCGCCGACGACAAAGACCCGCGCGCCGGGAGCCTCGGCGGCCAGCCAGCGGCCCAGCACGTACCCAGAGGTGAGCACGTTGGCAGGGGTGGTGGAGATGCCCAGGCGGGTGAGTTTTTCGGCGTAGCGTTCCCTCGGCTCCAGTGGCTTGTTGGAGATAAACACCACGCGGCAGCCGGCCCCGCGCAGCGCCCGCACCGTCTCCGGCGCGCCGGAGATGGCCCGCTCGCCCAGGTAGATCGTGCCGTCCAGGTCAAAGATGTAACCTCGGTAGCGTTTCATTTCTGCTCCGTGAGCGTCAGACCCTCAACAGGACCCAGCAACTCCCGATGCACCGCTGTGTTGGCGGCGACGAAATCGATAGCGCCGGGCCGCCAGGGCCAACCACGCAGGTCTGCGACCATCAATCCGACTTGCCTCACCCCTCCGAAAACCAGCTTTCTTTTAGCGCGTCGAGGGTGCCGTCGTCGCGGAGCGCTACCAGCACGTCGTTGATCGCCGCCAGCAGCGCGTCTTCGTAGCGACGCACGGCGATCACGTACAGGTCGTCGGTCAACGGCTCGCCGACGATGGCCAAATCGCCGTTGGCAGAGACCGCCTGGAGGGCAGTGAGGTGATAAATGAGGGCAGCGTCCACCTCGCCGGCGCGGAGGGCGTCCAGCACCTCAACCGGGTCCGGCAGGCGACGCACCGTCAGGTCGCGCAACCTGCGCTGGAGCGCGCTGGCCTCCACGTCCCCTGCCGAGCCCCAGGTCACAGCCAGTGTGCGGCCCGACAGGTCTTTTGGCTCGCTTATTGCCGTCTCGCCAGCGCGGGCCAGGAGCACCGGTCCGGCGTTAAAGTAAGAGATGGAGAAAGCAGCTTCTTCGGTACGGGTGGGGTCGTAGGGCAACGCCGAGATCACCGCGTCGCACTTGGCCACCAGCAGCGAGTCGTACAACCCATCCCAGCCGACGTTGACCAGCGTCGCCGTCACGCCCAGGCGGGCGGCGATGGTCCGTGCCAGATCCACGTCCAGGCCGATGATGTGATCGGCCGGCGCGCCTTCGGGGATCCACTCAAAAGGGGGATAGCTGGCGTCCATGCAGACCTTGAGCTCGCCCCGTGCCCGGAGATCACGCAGGCTTTTGTCCAGCGTTGGCCCTCGCAGGAAGAGCCAACCGGCTATGGCGACCAGGAGCAGGATCAGCGCCACGGCCAGTCGTCGCCACCTAATCGCCATCGCTCACCCCTCTTTCTCCTTGGGCGTAGCGCTGCACCTCCAGGTAAATCGGCTTGGGCCGAAAGTCCACGCCGACAAAGGTGAAATAGTCCTGGAAGCTTTTCGCGTCCCACGGGTAACGAAAGGCCCACACGGCCAGGGTCTGGCACCAGTCCCACTCTTGCAGCGCCAGGTCATAAGCCTCGACGGTGTACTGCATCCGGGCGTAGGGACGGATGGCTTTGGTCCAGCGGGGGTGGTCGTTCCAGCCTGTCTCGGTGATGTAGACCGGCTTGTCGCCGTCGCCGTTGGCGACCATGATCTCACGCAGCAGTTCGACGCGGCGAAAGTTGATCTTGTCGGCGGCGGGCGGGTCGTCGGGCGGGAACTTGAAGCCGTAGGTGTGGGCAGCCAGGGTGTCGAAATAATCGGTCGCGCCGGCGTCGTACATGCGCTGGAGATAGACCAGGTCATCCATCCCTTCCGGGTGGCCGGGCGGGGCCAGGGTAGGGGCTAACGCGCCGGCCAGCACTTGCACGTCGGGGTTGGCTGTTTTGGCGCGGGGGTAGACAACTCGCAGGAGCCGGACATAGCCCGCCGGGTCCACCTGTCGCTGGCCCCACTCGAAGGTGAGATTGGGCTCGTTCCAGATGATGACGTGATCCACGCGGCCCCGGTAGCGTTCGACGAAGGCGTAAACAAAGTCCGCAAAGTCGTCGTAATGCGCCTCATCCAGGTAGGTCAGCGGGGTGGGCTGCTGCTCCGGATTGGGCCGCGCCCAGGCCGGCGTCAACCCGAACCGAGCAATGACGGTCAATCCCTGGGCACGGGCGTGGTCAATCACCACATCGGGGTGTTGCCAGTAAAAGACGCCTTTCTCTGGCTCGTAATAGGCCCACGGAAAGAACTCGACGATCCAGGGCGCGCCCATCTGGCGCACCATCTCTAGCGTGCGTTTGATCTTCCACTCTTCCACCTCGTCAGTCAGGCGGGTGTGGACGCCTATTTTGGGGTTAACCGTGTGCACCTGGCGTGGTTTCCCAACCGTGACCAACCGAGGGGGTGGCCGCAGGCCAAAGAACAACAGGAGGGCGATGATCCCTCCTCTTAGCAGGCTTGAGTTCAAAATGAATCTAAGGCTTATCATACCAAAGCTGTCATTCTATCGGCTAATGGACCTCCGGTCCGGCAATCAGGATGCGTGCGTCAGGCAATAGCACCCCACTTTGATCGAGGACGGAAAGTCTTTCAAGGGTCGGCAGATAGTACATACCCACCGCAATTTGATAGGTTCCCGGCGGCGCGTCCGGCGCGATAGTTAACTCGTATTCGTCCTGCACGCGCTCTCCCTCGTCCCATAAATAGGTCGGGTACATTCCGCCCTGGGGTTGGTTATCCTTCTGGCCACGCGCCTGTCCGCCCGGATCGATCAAGTGTGTAAAGACGGTATAGTCGCCGGTCGGCTTGTGGATCGCTTCCCAGTAGAGGGTGAGGTGAAGGGTTTCGCCCGGCTGAACCTGGGTCGGTTCCAGGTCATAACCCAGCAGACAAAAGTCCTGGCCCACATCTGCGTAGGCTGGATGCGGGATGGTGCCTTCATCAATCACCGGACCGACTTTGTAGACCCAGACATAAGGCACGCCATCGAACGTGACGACCAGCTTGGGTTTTCGCGTCCGATAGGCCTCCCACAGATGCTTCCATTGCCAGGCATCCATGCCCCTAACTACCCTGTTCCTGGCAAAGACCAGGTAATCCACTTTGTCATCGGTCATGTGCACGGCCTTGCCCTGGAAATATTGCAAGAAAAAATCGTCCACCTGGGCCCCTACCACCAGCAAAGGCGACATGGGCAGTCCGTTCAGGTAGGCTGCGGCCCTGTCCAGCCCTTCCCCTTGCTCCTGGCCCGCCACGATACCCTTTTCCAGGATGGTCTTGGGTGAGCCAAAGATGCGATTGTAATGGGTGCCATAGTAAGGGTGACGCGGAATAGAAATGGCGAACTGGGCGGCAACAACCAGAAGCAGCGAGAGGTTGAGGAGCCAGCGACGACCGCGCGTTAGCCCCCGGAGAGCGTAGACGGCTCCCAACCCGGCCACCACGTCCACGAATTGGAAAGCTGGCAAATCGTAACGGGCAGCCTTCTTTTGAGCCAACGTCATCTGTACCGTAAAAGAGATGGCAAAAGCGGCAACCAGCAGCAGGGCAATGCGCTGGCGGCGATCCAGTTTTTGGCCAAAGAGGAAGACGAGACCCAGAAAGAAAAAGGGAAAGGTGATCTCGGTGGTCTTGAGTGACAGGTTAACCGGGTAGAAAAGAGGGCCCGGATCGTCTAGCGTCGTCTGGCCCATAAAGAGAAGGGGGCGGGGATGAGCAGAGCCGGTGAATCGTTTCGTTTCACCATAGGACACGCCTAGTGTATCGCCGGGGCGCAGCCACATAGATGGCCAAAGGAGGCAGTAAACGATGGCAAGGGCCAGCCCCCAGAGCAAAACAGCGCCCAGGATCTCGCCGCCCGCTTTGAGCCAGTCGCGCCACCAGGGCACGGATGGCTCCGCCCCTCGTCTCGCCTTTAGTAGTTCGCTCAACTTCCAGACTCCCAGGCAGAGCAAGAGATAGGGGATGAGGAACAGCGACGGGGTTTTGGACAGCAACGCCAGGCCAGCAAAGATGCCGGACAGCACAATACGGCTCTTTCTGCCTTCCCTGATGTACATTAGCATCCACAGCGCCGAGAGCATGGCGAAAACGCTCATTAGCGCGTCCACGTGGAGAGTTTTGGAGATATAAATGTGGAAAGGATCGAGAGCCAACAGGAGGGTGGAAACGCCCGCTACCTGCCAGTCAAAGATCCGGCGCAGCAAAAAGTAGGCCAGGACAATTGCCAGCGAGATGACCAGCACCAGCGGCAGCAACTCGACGGCCATCTGTCGAGACAGCAGTTGTCCGTCAAAATCAGGGATGAGAGCTTTGCCCAGTTGACGGGCGATCCCGGTCAGCCACATTGTAGTGACACCAGGGTGAGGAGCCAACAGCGTGGCGGCCCAGTCCCGCTTTGATACCGCCTCCATAAACTCTATGGCGCGAAAGTGCCAGACTGTCGATCGGGCCACAGGATAAACAGCTCTAGGCAGAAAGGCCAATAGAAACAGAAAGAGAGGAAAAGAGTTTTCTATCATCCTGGACATCGCAGGCCACAGGCGCAGCGGCCTCTTACAGCCATCGGTTTTTGTCATCGTCAGATGCATCCTGATCTCCTGTTGCGGTGAAGCTGCCCTTGCCAAGCCGTTGGGAACCACCAGCCGGGGGGGGGGTGAAAAGGAGGAACGGATTTACCCGCTACAACTGCACGGCGGATGCCGCACACCTCGGGCGCGCGCCTCCTCCTGCTCCTCGATCCATGCCTCGGTGCCAATCTCGGCGCGGTGGAGGAGGGCGCGATAGCGCCGCTGCACTTCCATCGGTTCGGCGCTGGCCAGGAAGAACTGGCAGGGAAAGTCGGGACAGAGACCGCAGTGCTCCAGTCCCCGCTCGACGACGCAGCACTGAAACACGCGGCACTCGTCACCCACCGTCAGGCCCAGTTGGTAGGCGCATCCCCGACAGGTTCTTGCCTCCTCTGCCTCAAAAGCCACACACGTGCCACAGTAAAGGCCGCAAACTGCCGCCAGACGTCGCTTGCAGTCGTTCATGGATGGGAGACCCCCATTTCTTATCTCTCGGTAACCGGCCTACCCTCGCCATATACCAGCCAGCGATAGCTCTTTTCGATGCGATCCCAGTTGTGCTCCCTATCCAGTGACCAAAAGCGGCCAATGAGGGACACAAATTGCCCCAGGTCCAATCGCTCACACTCGGCCTCAATGTCCCCCACATAGATCGCGCCGCTCTCTGGCTTTTCGCCACGCCGACCCAGCATACCGTGGAGGTAGACCTCCTGTACGCCGATCTGCTTAGCCATGCGCAGCAAGGCCTTGAGGTGCTCCACCGAGCCGTGGGAACTGTAAAAGGAGACGATACCCAGCAGATGCAGGCGCGAGCCGTCCCGTTTGGCACCCTCCATCGCCCAGTGAAAGGCAGGGTTCTCGAAAAAACTACCGTCAGCGATAGCTCGCTCGACGCGCAGCCGGTCCGAAGGCACGATGCGACCCGCGCCCAGATGTATATGTCCCACCTCCGAGTTGCCCACCGTTTTGCCTGGTCGGCCAGGGACAGTGTTGGGCAGGCCCACCGCCTCGCCGGCGGCCTCGATGCGACCGGCGGGATGGGTGGCTTGCAGCGCGTTCATCACCGGCGTGTCTGCCTCCAGGATCAGGTTGCCCCACGCCTCGTCGCGCGCCCCCCATCCATCGAGGATGAGCAGGGCAACGCGCCGGGGCTGTTCCCTCCAATCAACCCCGCCGACGACCAACGACTCGCCCGTCATGGCGGCCGGTTTTTCGACTCTCAACAAATCCAATACCGTCGGCGCCACGTCAACCAACGAACCGCCCGCCCGCACTCCTACGCCCGATGGATGCGGCGCGACCAGCACGAAAGGCACCGGGCTGTCAGTGTGACCGGTATCAATAGTCCCATCAGGATAGTACCATTTCTCCACTGTGCCATGATCGGCCGTGACCAGCACGACAACGCCCATCTCTCTGGCGACCTCGATCACGCGCCCAAGTTGTGCATCTACCGTAGACACGGCCCGCTTAATGGCCTCTCGGTCCTCGCTGTGGCCGATCACGTCCACGTTAGCCCAGTTGACGATCAAAAGATCCACCGTCGGATCGCGCAAGGCCTCGATTGTGGCATCGGCCACGGCACCGGCACGCATCTCCGGCGGTGGCATATAGCCCTCGAATTCCAGAGAAGGTATGATCCGCCGCTCTTCACCGGGGAAAGGCTCATTGCGCTTACCGTTCAAAAAGTAGGTCAGGTGCACACTCTTTTCCGATTCGACGATCTTGACCTGGCGCAAGCCCGCCTTGCTGACCACCTCGCTCAACGTGTCGGGAACCGCGCCCAGCGGCGGAAAGGCGACGCGGGCGTTCAAATCGGGGTGGTACTCGATCATGGTGGCCCAGTGGGTGGTCATCGGCTCGCGGGGAAAGTGGGGAAAATCTTTGGCGACGAACGCCTCCGTCAATTCGATCTCGCGTTCGCCACGGATGTCATAGAAAATGACGTAATCGCCATCACGGATGCGACCGATAGGTCGTGCGGCCGCGTCCACGCACACCAGCGGTTCCATCGTTTCGTCGTCCTCGCCAGCGCGATAAGCTGCGCGCACCGCTTCGGCGAGGGGAAAGGTTGGAGTGTTAGACAAGGATTCCTCCTAAAAATTTGTGAGTCGTGATTTTTTGAGGTGTGAAACGTAAAGAGTAAAACGTAATCAAGCGCGCCACTATCGTCCACACGCTTTCTTGAAGCGCAGGTAATCCTCATAGACCATGCCCATCTCACCCAGTTCGATGGGCTTCCGGTCGCCGTGAAAGTCGGAGCCGCCGGTCTTTAACAAGTTTAGCTCGTCGGCCAGGGCGTCGAAGCGGCGGATGAGCGCCTGCAATTCGGTTTTAGGGATGCCATAGTGACGGCGGCTCTTGTTGTAAGGATAGTTGACCTCGATGCCACGCAGCCCTAGCGGCACAGCCCGTCGCACCACGCCCATTGGGTCTTTGACCTTCGAATAGGCAGCCGGATGCGCAAGCACCGGCACGCCCCCGGCAGCCAGCACCACCTGGATCGCCTCTGCCAGCGAAAGCTCAAAGGGCCGGGGCACGTGGGCTTGGCCGCCGACGTTGAGATATTCGTCAAAAAACTGCTGCCTGTTCGCCACGCGGCCGGGGTTGTGGCGCAGCACCACTTCGAAAATGTGCGGCTTGCCCGGCACGCCCTGAGCCAGGGCAAAAACCTCCTCCTCCGGCGTGTCAAAGCCGAGCTGTTGCAGGTTTCTGATCACCGACCGCTTCTGCTCCACCCGTCCCTGGATGGTGCGCTCCAGGGTCTCTTTCAGCGCCGGGTCATCGGGATCAATGAAATAGCCCAGCAGATGCAGTTCCATAAAATCCTTGTCCGGCTCGTCACGGGTGCTGAACTCAATAGCCGGCACCACCTCCACGCCTGTGGTGAGCCCCGTCGAACCATCCAGACGCGCACCAGCAACCATCGCCTCGTCCACGCCCAGGAGGCTGTCGTGGTCGGTGACGGCCAGGGCGCGGATGCCTTGGCGGGCGGCCAGTTCTACCACTTTGGTGGGCGTGCAGGTACCATCGGAAGCGGTGGTGTGAACGTGCAGGTCAATGTCGAAAGGGCCTGTGAATCGCATATCGCTTGTTGCCTATCGCTTATTGCCTTCGGCGGGCTGCTGCAAATAGATGGGGCCCAGGGTATCCACGTCGTCGGCTTCGCCTTGTTGAAAACGAGCCCAGGCCAGTTCGGCCAGGTAGCCGGCCCGCCGCAGAGAAGCTGCTGGCGAAGCGAGAATCGCCTTGTCGGCCAATCGCTCCTGAAGGAGGGCCGAGAGGGCCGCGTCAATCTCGCCGCAGAAGAGAGTCGTGGCTTCTACCATCCCGCACAACCCCTCTGGGGTGGTCAGCCTCGGTTCGTCTGTGGGCCGCCAGCGCCCCCGGCGACGGCGGTAGATCTGGAAGCACAGACGGCTCCGTCCCGCCTCCACCACAGCGCAGATGCCCCCCCGGCGCTGGCTAAAGTGCGGATAGGCCACGACTTTTAACGTTGGCACGCCCAGCAGGGGGATCTCGCGGGCCAGGACCAGTCCCTTGGCCGCGCCCATGCCGATGCGCAACCCGGTAAACGAGCCCGGTCCCAGCGAGACGCCGACGGCCTGCAGTGCCTCCACGGAAACGCCTTGCCGTTCCAGCATCCGCACGATCGCCGGCATCAATTCGACGGTGTGATAGTTGGCCGTGCGCCAGGTTTCTTCGTTGAGCACCCGCTCGCCGTCGTACAGGGCCAGGCTGGCGTAGCGGGTAGCCGTGTCAATGGCTAGAAGCATGGTTTCCTCCTTGGCAGTGGTGCCGCCTATTGTACCACATTTCTCTACCTTTTGCATCCTGCATACTCCACATAGGGCACAGGATAAATGCAATTGCCCTACCCACACGCGGCTTCTTGCGCAAGCGGCCTGTTTCTGGTATACTTGCGCGAGGAGGGTATGGATTGAAAGTCGCGTTGGTGCACGATTGGGGCAATCAGGTCGGCGGCGCCGAAGGCGTGCTGCTGGCTCTCAAAGAAATGTTTCCCGACGCCCCGGTCTATATGTCTATGTATGATCCAGCCGTGATGCCAGCGGTCTGTCGCACGTGGGAGATTCACACCTCGTTCATGGATCGGTTGCCCCTGGTCAAACACCACCACCAGCCGTTTTTACCTCTCTACCCGCTGGCTTTTGAACAGTTCGACTTGAGCGAATTCGATCTAGTCATCAGCAACAAGAGCGGCTTTTGCCACGGCATCATCACCCCGCCGCAAACTCTGCACATTGACTACTGCCTGACGCCGACGCGCTACGTGTGGGATTATCGCAGCTACGCCCACCGCGAGGGGATCGGCCGGGTGGCGAATTTCCTCTTGCAGCCATTGCTGAGCTATCTGCGAACCTGGGACCGGCTGGCGGCCGACCGGGTCGATCACTTTGTGGCCATCTCCCGCCAGGTGCAGCGCCGCATCCGCAAATTTTACCGCCGCGATTCGGTCGTTATCTATCCGCCAGTGGAGACAGACCGCTTCTCGCTTGGGGACGGCCACGATGATTATTTTCTCATCGTCTCTCGGCTCATCCCTTACAAGCGGATTGACCTGGCAGTGCAGGCGTTCAACGAATTGGGCTTGCCGCTCAAGATAGCAGGCAGCGGACGAGATAGACAGGCGCTAGAGCAGATAGCCGGCCCCAACGTCGAGTTTCTGGGCCGCGTGCCGGACGACGAATTGCCAACCCTGCTGCAGAGCTGCCGGGCTTTTATCTTTCCTGGCGTTGAGGATTTTGGCATCACACCACTGCAAGCCAACGCCGCCGGTCGGCCGGTGATCGCCTACCGGGACGGGGGTGCGCTGGACACGGTGGTGGAGGGCAGAACGGGCCTTTTTTTCGACGAACCGACGCCGGAATCGCTGGCAGCAGCGGTGCGTGCTCTGGAGGCCATGGCCTTTGAGCCCGAGGCCATCCGCCAGCACGCCCTGCACTTTGACAAGACCGTTTTTCAACGAGAGTTGAAACGGTTTGTCGAGGAAAAGTACGCGGCGCATCAAAGATCGTTGAGGTAAAAGCATGGAACTCTGCCAATACTGGCACATCGTCTGGAAGCGCATCTGGGTCGTCGTTGTGCTGGTGGCCGTGGTTGTGCTGGTAACCGTGATAGGCATGATGAGCGCGGCGACGTACGAGTCACCGCCGACGACTTATCAGGCAACCATGCGCTTCACCGTGAGCATCGTGCCAGAGAAGCACCTGTCCACCGAATACACTTACGACCGTTACTACTTGTGGGTCACGTCCGAGTACATGGCCGACGACCTGGCGGAAATCGTCAAGGGTGGCGCTTTTGCAACCGCAGTACAGGCACAGATGGCGACCATGGGCGACCCAACGCCGGTCAATCCTGCGGGCAGCATCTCCGGCAGCGCTGAACATCGCATCCTCACCATCACGGTGACCCGCACCGGGGGCCAAGAGGCCGCCGAAAAAGCAGATAGAATCGCGAATGCCGTGGTCTCTGTCCTGCAGGAACGAGCCGGTGAGTTCTTTGGACAGGTGGATCACGACGCAACTGCCGCCGACGTCACACTCAACGACCCGCCCGTTGTCGTGTCGCTGCCCCCTGGCCTCACCACCCAACTCGATCTGCCCCTACGCCTGGGGCTGGCGCTTCTGGCCGGCGTGGCTCTCACCTTCCTTCTTGACTACCTGGATACAACCGTCCGCGACCGCGGCGAGTTGGAAGTCATGGGCCTGCCTGTTCTGGGCGAAATCCCATCTGTCAGACGGAAAAGGTGGCCAAGGCTCAAGTGATGTTTCGGATGGTGATTTGCAATTTGCCAATTGTAAATTGTGCATTTTTATGGGTTGTGGTAAAATAACTGTTCGGCCTGGGAACCTGGGAGGTAACGGATGGAGATACAAGCTTATTTGAAAATCCTCCGCCGCCGATGGTGGATTTTAGTGTTGCTGCCGCTTATCACCGCTGGCAGCGCCTTTGGCGTGAGCAAATTCCTGGTGAGCGAGTACGTCCAGGGCTATCCCGTCTACCGGGCGTCGGTGCAATTGAGCGTGGAGCCGGCGCGCCCGGACTTGGGCCTGACCACTTCGGTCAAATCGTTGCTGCGCAACTATGCCCTTCGGCTGGACACCAAAAAGATGGCCCGCCGGATCATTGATAAGGCCAAGTTGGACATGGTGGACGAAGAACTCAAAAGCATGTGGCACATCAGTGTGGATGATTCCAACTTTACGCTGCTCATCGAAGTGGACAATCCCGACCAGATAGTGGCCGAGCAGATTGTCGGAACCATGGCCGAGTTGTTTGTTCAGGACCGGATAGACTGGAATCAGGAGCAAGACCGGCGGGATCAGGTTGATGTAGAACCGGTAGACGACGTGGCTTGGGGTCTGCACAAGCCCAAAACCCAGGTCAACGCCCTGGCCGGCGGTGTCTTTGGCCTGTTGCTGGGTGGCGGTATTGTCGCTTTGCTGGAGTGGCTGGAGGCTGCCTACGTCCGCACGCGGGACGACCTGGAGCGGACGGCTGGCCTGCCGGTGCTGGGAGCGATTCCAGCAACGGGAGGCAAAAGATAAGCGAGGTTTGCAGTGGTGGAAAAGTTTCTCAAAGCATTTCTCCTCTCCAAGGGGTGGCAGCTCAGGCGTATCCATAACCTTGATGCTCTGTTGGACGACGCAATAATGTACGACTCCTCCCTGGAGAGGTTCCATCACGTGTGTCAAAAGATCGCCGCGTTTTGCTTTGTGGAGCGTTATCCTTTTATGATGGTAGTGGCCTGACCGAGGACGACATCCGCGAGTCTTTGGAGATGGTTGGTGAGCTGGTTGAGAGGATTCGGGCGGAACTCACTGGAGAGTGAATAAAGGAGATCGAATGGGCAACACTCACACTCTGATCACACTAACGAATCCCCGTTCGCCTGTCAGCGAGGCATATCGCACGCTGCGGACGAACCTGGAGTTCTTTAGCCTCGACGAGCCGGTCCGCACGCTGGTGGTCACCTCGCCAGGAGCAAAAGATGGCAAGTCTACTGTGTTGGCCAACCTGGCTGTGGCTTTGGCTCAAGGTGGCAAGCGGGTGATTCTGGTGGACTGCGACTTGCGGCGGCCGACACAACACACGATGTTCGGCCTGGACAACGCCACGGGCCTGACGACGATGATGTTGGACGAAGCCGCCCAGTCCAAACCGCCGCTGCGCGAGACACCGGTGGACGGCCTGCGTGTGTTGACGGCCGGTCCTCTGCCGCCCAACCCCGCCGAGTTGCTGGGGTCACGGCGCATGAAAGAGACCCTGGCTGCCTTGCTAAAGAAGGCCGACGTACTGCTCTTCGACGCGCCGCCAGTGTTGGCGGTCACCGACGCACTGGTTCTGGCCGTGCGGACTGACGGCGTGTTGCTGGTGGTCAAAGCTGGCGGTACCACACGGGAGCACGTCCAGCAGGCTAAGGAACGCCTGGAGCGGGTTAACGCGCGCATCGTGGGCGCGGTGCTCAACAATGCACCCACCGACGCGATGTTGCAGGGATATTACGCGGTATAACAATACCACAAGACGAACGAGGAGTTGTTCACACGATGAAAGGATTGATCCTCAGCGGTGGCAAAGGCACGCGCCTGCGCCCCATCACCTACACCAGCGCCAAGCAGTTGGTACCGGTGGCCAACAAGCCGGTGCTCTTTCGCGTCATCGAGGCCATTAAAGAGGCCGGCATCACTGACATCGGCATCGTCGTAGGCGATACGGCGACAGAGATCAAGAATGCCGTGGGCGACGGCTCTCGCTGGGACGTGCAGATTACCTATATTCTCCAAGATGTGCCGCTGGGCCTGGCCCACGCGGTCAAGGTTTCCCAGGATTTCCTGACCAACGATCGTTTTGTGATGTTCCTGGGCGACAACGTCATCGAGGGCGGCATCAGCTCGCTCATTCAACAGTTCGGCGAGAGCGATTGGAACGCCCAGATCGTTCTCACCCGCGTGCCCAACCCGCAGCAATTCGGCGTGGCCGAACTGCAAGACGGACGGATCATACGGTTGGTGGAAAAGCCGCGCACCCCGCCCAGCGACCTGGCACTGGTAGGCATCTATATGTTTGATCAGACCATCTTTGAGGCGGTAGATGCCATTGCGCCTTCCTGGCGCGGCGAGTTAGAGATCACAGACGCCATCCAATGGCTGGTAGAGCAGGGCTACACCGTCTACCCCTACGTTCACAAGGGCTGGTGGATTGATACCGGCAAGATGGAAGACATGCTCGATGCCAACCGCCTGGTGTTGGAGGAACTGGAGCCTTACGTGGCCGGTTACGTGGATCGTGATTCCAAGCTGGTGGGCAAAGTGACGATTGAAAAGGGCGCAGAGATCATCAACAGCGTCATCCGTGGGCCGGCTATCATTGGCGAGGAGGCGCGCATCGTCAATTCGTATATCGGGCCGTTTACCAGCATCTACCATCATTGCCAGATTCGGGACAGCGAAGTGGAGCACTCTATCGTGCTGGAGCACAGCACCATCCTGGACATCCCCCAGCGCATCGAAAACAGCCTTATCGGTCGCAACGTCGAGATCACCCGCTCGCCACTGAAGCCCAGGGCACACAAGCTCATCCTGGGTGACTATAGTCGGGTGGGCATCATCAGCAACGGTGGCTAGATTGCCCATCGTTTATCGCAATTCGTACGAGGAGTAAAGTGTGGGTTCTGTAAAAAAGTGGCGCAAGAAAAAAATCGCCAAGCACAAACATCGCAAGCGACTCAAAGCGACCCGCTTTAAGCGTCGCAGGAGAAAGTAACGTTTCTAAGGTAAGATATCAAGGCCATGAGAGCGTTCAAGGGATTCCCGGCCGGGGACGTGCGCTATACGCCCCTGCCCGACCAGTTCTTCAGCCAGTTGTTGCCGTCCATTAGCGACCTGGCCGAGCTGAAAGTGACGTTGCACATCCTCTGGCTCCTGCATAGGCAGAAGGGTTATCCGCGTTATGCCAGTGGCAACCAACTTTGGGGCGACGTGACGTTGCTCAAAGGGCTGCAGGAGGGGGGCGAGACAGACATCAGCGCGCTAGAAGACGGGCTGGAACAGGCAGTGGCCCGAGGCACACTCTTGCGGCTGATGACCTGGCGCGGGCACGGAACTGAGACCACAACTGACGAGTGGTACTTTCTCAACGATCCAGAAGGCCGCCGTGCCTATCGCGAGGTGCAAGAAGGGAAGCTGCAACTGGATGTCCACATTGTGCCCCCTACCCTGCCTCCTACCGAACGTCCGACTATTTATGGCCTTTACGAGCGGCACATTGGCCTGCTCAGCCCGATCGTTGCCAAAGAGTTGGCCGAGGCGTCAGAGACGTATCCCGCTCAATGGATCGAAGAGGCATTCGAGATTGCCATTGAGCGGGGTGTGAGGCGCTGGCGATACGTGCGGGGTATTCTGGATCGCTGGACGCGCGAGGGGAAAAAAGATGGCAGGCGAACGTGACGCGCCCACGACAGAAAGATTAGCCGTTCGGGTGCGGGCAGGTGTGCCGGTTCTGGATGCTGGCTACACTCTGGTGCCCAACCTTTTGCTGGATCATTACCAGACGCTGGGCCTGACCGATGGCACAGCGTTTTTCGTGATCCGGCTGCTACGGCAGAGCGTGGGTGGTCGTGGAGCGTTGCCGGATTCCCCGCCAACGCAAGAACATCTGCAGTCGCTGCAAGACCGGGGCCTGCTCTCTGTCCGGCGATGGCCCGACGGCGTTGAACTGCGCCTCAATGCCCTGTTTCACAACCTGGCGCGGCTGGCGGACTGGTTAGCCGAAGGCAACTCGCCCGACGATTTCAAGCTGGAGGTTCCGGCCGAAATGCTGGCTGGCGGTGAGCCGGCGATAGATCACTTTGACAGCGCCGAGTTCGAGACCGAGGTAGCAGACGTGCTGGCCGCCTTTGCCGCCGCTAACCAACGGCCAGCCAGCCCGGCGGAGAAGGAGCAGATTCGTAACCTGGCCGTGCGCTTTGACACAGCCGCCCGCGCCGCCGACGAAGCATCCAACGGCCCAGTGTGGGTCATGGCGGCGCTTCGTTCCGTTCTGGAACGAAAAGACCAAGGCGGCATCTCGGTTTCGGACCTGGAGCAGGTCCTGGAGCAGCGGAGGACTGCCGACGATGGCGTGATAGAACCTGCTGACCAGGTCGCAGAAGCGGCCCACCGGGAGGTGACAGCGCGCGTCCGCCGGATGAGTGCCCAGGAGAAAGAAACGCTGGAGACGGTGATCACAGCCTACCGAGGAATTTCTGGAGAACCATACGACGATCGGCTCATTTTAAAGTTGATGCAGTTGACAGATGAATACGGCTCCGCCTGGGTCGTGAGTGCCATTCTCGAAGTAGGCAAAGTGCAGCAACTCGTCTCACCCGAGTACGTGGAGAGCGTCCTGATACGCTGGCAGAGTGAGGGCCGCATCCCTGGCGCACCGGAAGCCGCCGAATCGTCGCCTGTCACCGATCCGCTACTGGTCCGCGTCGTGGTGCTGTACGAGCAGGAAATAGGCCCCTTGACGCCCCAGGTGCGGGATCAACTCCTGGCGCTGACTAAAGAGTTCCGTGATTTGGACAAGTGGCGGCGCGCCTTCGGCGAAGGCGCTAAATCCAACGCCCGCAACCTGCGCTATGTGGAGGCAGTGCTGCGCGATAAAGGCAAAAAGCCTACCACGAAGGCCCGTCGCCCGACGACGCGTCGCCGAAAGCGCGGGGCTGCACGCGAAGGCGCGTGGACGGAAGAAGAGTTAAACGCTGCGCGCCGGGAGTCTCTGAGCGAGGCGCCCATTGACGTCGAGTCGTTTTTGGGCGAGGAGGCATGAGCGCCATGAGCCAGGAAGTGCCTTGCCCACGATGCCAGGCCCTGGGCGAACTTGACCCCGCCTGCCCCCGCTGCGAGGGCAGCGGGATGGTCTGTTCCATCTGTAAGGGAATGGGCTACGTTTACTCGTCTTCTCGGCGAGGGATAGTTCCTTGCTCGTGCGGTCTGGTGTACCGCCGACAGAGCCGGTCACTGGCTGCCGTGTCCGCCCTGCGGGGCCGTCTACTGGAGTGCAGTTTCAAGAACTTTAAGCTGGAAGGCAAGGCGCGCGAAGCGACCAAGCCTTTCAACGATGTCATCCGTTGGGCCAAAGAGCCGGTGGGGTGGCTGGTGCTCTACGGTGGCAAGGGAAATGGTAAAACGCACCTGGCAGCAGCGGCGGCCAATCACCTCATCTCGCGGGGCAAGCCGGTGCTCTTTGTCAACGTGCCCGAGTTCCTGGACTGGCTGCGTGACTCTTACAGCCGCTCGTCGTTTGACAACACAGAAGAGACGTTCACTCGACGCTTCGAGTTGGTGCGTGACGCGCCGGTGCTCGTCCTCGACGACCTGGGCGCGGAGAGCGGTACCGCCTGGGCCAACGAAAAGCTCTACATCCTGTTGAACTATCGCCTGGAGATGCGCCTGCCGACGATGATCACCTCGAACCTGCGCTTTGAAGACTTTCCCGGCCGGCTGCGCTCGCGGCTGGGCGAAGCTGGCTTTAGCATGCTGGTACACAATCCCGCGCCGGACTATCGCCTGCGCAGTGTGAGGTGACGCTGTAGCCGAGGCTTCCATACCTCGCCGCCCCGACGCGCTATCCAGGTTTCTGGTCTACCCCCTGAACGGATACTTTTTCACCCACCCGCCTGGAGCAAGATGTCGAACACCTTTTTGGTGATGGCCAACCCCTCCTCAAAGGGTCGCTGCCACATGTTGCGGCCAAAGATGAGGCCGGTCGCACCCTGCTCCACGCAGATGCGGGCCTTCTCTAGCAGGTCCTCGTCGCCCATCTTGCTCCCGCCGGAAAAGAGAACCATCGTCTTGCCCGCCGATTCAACGACCTTGCGTACGGACGAGGCGTAGTCCAACTCTTTGTAGAAGGTGTTGTACGGCTTGGGGCTCTCCTCGTTTCGGGGATGCTCAAATTTGGGGACGTTGAGTTTGACGACGTCGGCGCCCAGCTCGTTGGCCACGCGGGCTGCATAGTCCACGGCGTAGACGCTATCGCGCCCCCCTTTCTTTTCGATGGCTTCGCCGCGCGGGTAGCTCCAGACGATAAGCGGCATGCCGTAGCGTTCGCACTCGACGCGGACCTCCGTGATCTGGAGAAAATCGTCGTCCTGGCGCGGCGAGCCGACGTACAGGGTGTAGCCGACGGCGTCGGCGCCCAGGCGCACGGCGTCCTCGACCGTGCCGGTCAGCGGCGAGAAGGCCTGGGCGTCGAGGGGGATGCTGGTCTTGCCGTTGATCTTGAGCACCAACGGTACCTTGCCCGCGTAGCGGTGCATGTACTTTTCGGCCAGACCGATGTGAAAGACGATGCCGGAATAGTTTCCCTCCAACGCCAGGCGGCATTGATAGTCCGGGTCGAGGGCCGGGGGATTGGGAAAAAAGTCCACCGGCCCGTGTTCCAGGCCCTGATCAATGGGCAGCAGCAGCAACCTGCCATTGCCTGGCCCGTGCTCATAGAGCAATCGGTGCAGCCGGGTGCGTTTACCCAGGCTGAGGTGATCCAGAGTATCCAGGATAGGTCGTTTCGCGCTCATTAGATTTTCCTCCTCAAGAATTCTCAGTGTACAATGCTCAATGCTCAATCCGCCAGGGATGGGTGTAGACGCTCATGCGCCGACCGCGCAGATAGCCGATGAGCGTTGCCCCTCGGTCCTCGGCGATCCGCGCCGCCAGGACAGTGGCCGCCGAGATGGAGACGATGATCGGGATGCCGACTCGTAGGGACTTTGTGACCATGTCGTGACTGGCGCGCCCCGTGGCCACCAGGATGTGATCTTGGGGAGAGATGCCCCGCAGCAGGCAGTAGCCGATGGCCTTGTCTATGGCGTTGTGTCGCCCCACGTCCTCCTGTAGGGTGATCATGTGGCCCTCGACGTCAAAGAGAGCGGCCGCATGAACGCCGCCCGACACCTTGTAAAGGTCCTGAGCCTGGCGCATAGCCGCGTTGAGTCCCAATAGCGTCTCGGCGGGCACGCAAAGGTTGCTGTTGAGCCGGGGAAAGCCGTCGGTCACATCGGCCACGTCTACCGCGCCACAGCCGGTGCGGATGAGGCGCACGATGTCGGCCTGGACGTTAAAGCGGACGGCCTCCGGGCGGGCGCGAATTTGCACACGATTGCGGGACTCGGCCTGGTCTTTGCTGCTGCCGATGGGGTCGGGCAGGCCACGCCCGCAGTGGTGGACGATCATCACGGCCTCCATACCGGTGATGATGCCCTCGCTGATGCAAAAGCCGATGCCCAGTTCTTTCTCGTTGCCCGGCAAGCGCATGAGCACAGCGACGCGTTGCCCATTGACCTCCACCGAAAGGGGCTCTTCCAGCACCATGGCCGAGGTTTGGTCCTCCGACCCGGCAGCGCGCACGACCTGCGTGGGCCAGGGCAGGGTTGGTGTGCCTCGTATTTCTTTTTCTGTAACCGATGCTCTGCGCACAAAAGCCCTTGCTAATCCAACACTCAGACTTTGGAAGTCTCAGAATCGTCTTGCACTGCCAAAAATCAAGCCAACCTCAAGCCGAT
>CAYVPU010000025.1:18961-20572 GCA_964453885.1 uncultured Anaerolineae bacterium
TAACCAACCAACTACCACTCCCGTGGCACGTTCCACTCCGCCTCTTTGTCCTTCCAGTCGGCCATCAGTTCGGCCGGCTCAAAGGTCTCCTCGCTCAATTCGACACCCAGCACCCGATCCAGGCGCAGCGAGAGGACGCGTCCATGCTCGTAGGAATGAGCCCACAGATAGTCCAAGGCCTTCGTCGCCGGGCTCTTGCCGGGCTTGATGTCGAGGGGGGCAATCTGATAGGCCTCCACCAGCCCCTGGGGATCGGGCCGGTAGCGCACGTACAGTCTACGCTTCCCGTGGATCGCTTCCTTTACCCGTTCCACCACCCGGGTTACGTTCAGCCCCACCGCCAGCGCCAGCGCCCCCTGCACCTGTTCGGGGCTCTCGGCCTGAAGGATCTGTGCCCGCGCAGCCTGCGCCACCTCTCGGTCTTCCAGCGCGTCAACCTCCTCCATCGCCTGGGCCTGGGCCTGGGCCAGCTTTGCCTGCAGGCCTTTGGGGCTGACCTGGAGCTCGGTAAGCCGGTCTACCGCCAGCAGGAGCAACAAACCAAACATACCGGCGATGAGGACCCACATGCGGTTGCCACCCAACTCCTGCGTTCCCAGGCCCGCCGTCGCCTCGTAGAGCACAAAGGCAAAGGCCAGGAAGACCAGGAACTTGAGTACCACCGTCGGCAGCCAGACGTGGACGGGCTGTTCCTTCGAGTCTAATCTTTTTTGAGACATAAACTTTCCTCCTCCAATCATAACGATCTTGTCATCCTGAGGGAAAGACAGAGGCGTTGAGAGTTATCTGACCCTGCTGCGGCAGCGGCTCAATGCACTGCGGGCCGTCGTTGCTCGGTTTGTTGACCCACCTGCTGATCGGGTAGGCGAGCATACCCTCGGATGGATAGGGACTCAGGAGGGGTTGCAGCAACTCTGCCTCCTGGACACCGGGATCCAACCACAAGTCGTAGTCGTTGGGGTGAAGAATGACCGGCATCCGGTTGTGCACCGGACGTACCAGGTCGTTGGCCTCGGTGGTCAGCAGAGTACAGGAGTCAATCGTTGTTTCATCTGGTCCTTCCCAGTGCTCCCACAGGCCGGCAAGAGCGAAGGGGCTCTCATCCCCCAGGCGGATGTAAAACGGCTGCTTGCCGCGCTCCAGACGCTGCCATTCGTAAAAGCCGTCGGCCAGCACCAGGCAGCGCCGTCGCCGGAAGGCGGCTCGAAAGGCTGGTTTCTGGGCGACGGTCTCTGATCGGGCGTTGATCATCCGCGATCCAATGCCGGGGTCTTTGGCCCAGAAGGGAACCAGTCCCCAGTGCAGCAGAATCAGCTCTCGCCCCCCGTTCCCCTGCCGCTGCCGCACCGCCGCCACCGGCTGGGTGGGTGCGATGTTGTAGCGTGGGGCCAGAGCGGGTACCTCTGGGAGTTGGAATTGCTCAGCAATGGTCTCGGCTGGCGTGATCAGGGTAAAGCGTCCGCACATGGTTTATTCTACTCCTGTAAAAGCCCTGCAAGGCTTCTTTGCGGAAACAGCAATTCCCATTATGGGAAAGCGCCAAGTTGTAGCCGCGATTTCGTAATCGCGCAGGATGCTTTACGTAGCACAATGCACTGTCCTGGACGACAG
>CAYVPU010000026.1:0-20490 GCA_964453885.1 uncultured Anaerolineae bacterium
GCACAGGTTGGATTTGCACCAACTTGGTAATGTACCTTCAATTCACACGACCTCCAAAGTCTGTCCTGCTTTGGAGGTCATTGCGCAGAGCAAACGCATTTATATTCAGACTCGCTCCAGACTGTCATTCCCTCGGCAAGCTCAGGACAAGTCTGAGGAGCGGAGCGACGCCTGTCCTGAGCCCTTTGCCCTTCGTCCTTGGGCCGAAGGACCAAGGGTCCCTGGGCCCTGTACTTGTCGTCCAGGACAAGTGCCAAAGCCCTGGGTCCTTGAGACCCAGGATCAAGGAGACCAGGGGCGAAGCCGAAGGGAAGAATCTCGTTGCTCGTAGACAGGATCGAGATTCTTCGCTCCCCTTCGACTTTGCTCAGGACAGGCCTGCGGTCGCTCAGAATGACAGATTGGCAAGTCACCGGGATAAATACGTTTGCCCTGGTCATTGCGCAGGGTCTTGACAAATCAGCTCCAGTATGGTATAATCTAGATGTATTTGGAATATATTACAAATATTCTCAACCCCAACATCCCACCTACAAGACTCTCCACACTGCAGACGTCCAACAAGGAACGCTCATGCGACTCAGTGAAAAAGCTTACCACCTTATCAAAGAGAAAATTGTCACCCTGGAACTTGCTCCCCTGTCGGTGATTGACGAACAGGACTTGGGAGAAGAGTTAGGTCTTGGGCGGACGCCAATTCGTGAAGCATTGCATCGCCTGGCCACCGAAGGCCTGATTTTTGTTGCTCCCCGGCGGGGGATGTTTGTGGCTGAAATCAGTATCACCGACCTGCAAAAGATCTTTGAGATGCGTATGGTCATGGAGGGGTTTTGTGCCCGATTGGCAGCTCAGCGGGTGACCAAAGACCAGCTAGCCCGGATGGAAGCGGTGATCCAGGAGATGAACCAGGTATCCGATGGGGATAACAAAGCTCTGATGGCAATTGACGAGCGTTTCCACGAACTGCTGTATCAGGCAGCGGACAATGAATTCCTGGCCCAGACTTTGGAACGTCTCCATGCTCTGAGCCTTCGCCTGTGGTACCTTGTTCTGGATCGCGTGGGTGATGTTAGAAGGGCAATGGAACAGCACATAGAAATCACCGAGGCGCTAAAGGTAGGAGATAGAGAGCGGGCGGAGGCGATTCTTCAACAGCACATCGCTGAATTCCAACACAAGATCAGAGCCGTGTTATGAACGTAGGGCAGCTTCCAACAATTGTCAGGAGATGCCCTTTTAGTTTCGCAAATAGACGCGGCAATGTTGAGCAGGTATTCTTGACAAGGAGGTTGGGCTAATCTATGAAAACCACACTCAAAGGAATGGACAAAAAAGTCGTCATCGGCGATGGCCGGCCAACCGTCATCATCGGCGAGCGGATCAATCCCACGGGCAAGAAAAAGCTGGCCGCCGCGCTGGTGGCCGGCGATCTGGACATCGTCCGCCGGGAAGCGCTGGCCCAGGTGGAGGCCGGGGCCGACGTGTTGGATGTCAACGTCGGCGCGGCAGGGGTGGATGAAGCCGCCCTGTTGCCCCAGGCGGTCAAGATGGTGATGGAGACGGAGGACGTGCCGGTGTGCATTGACACGCCCGACATCGAAGCGCTGGCCTCTGCCCTGGCCGTGCACAAGGAATTGAACCCCGACGGCAAGCCGCTCATCAACTCGGTCAACGGCGAAGAGGCCAACCTGAAGCGGGTGTTACCCCTGGTGGCCGAGTACGGCGCGGCGGTCATCGGCCTGTGCATGGACGACGACGGCATCCCCGAGACGCCGGAGGGACGGCTGGCCGTGGCCACCAAGATCGTCGAGCGGGCCGAAGGGATGGGTATTCCACGGGAAAACATCCTCATTGACTGCCTGGCGCTGACCGTTGGGGCCGACTCGAAGGCCGGCTGGACGACGCTAGAAGCCATCCGTTTGGTCAAAGAAGAGTTGGGCGTCAACATGACGCTGGGCGCCAGCAACGTTTCCTTTGGCTTGCCCAATCGCGAAATACTCAATGGCGCATTTATCGCCATGGCCATCGCCCAGGGGCTGAACGCGCCCATCGTGGATGCGGCCAAAGTGCGGCACTATATCCTGGCCGCCGATCTAGCTCTGGGCCGCGATGACTATGCCATGCGCTACATCAAGGATTTTCGCAAACGGAAAAAGTAACCAAAAACTAGACCGGCAGAGGTGTCCTGTTTAAGGCTTAAAAGGGAAAGTCCGGTGCGAGTCCGGCGCTGTCCCGCAACTGTGAGGGCAGTGAACAGTGATCAGTAATCACTGACCACCGCCCAAGCCAGATCACCTGCCTTTGCCATGATCGTGCACTTCCGAGGAGAGGGAGCAGATCGCATTATGCGACTGTTCCCTTTTTGATCTATGGCCTGACGGGGTTGAAAGGAGGTGATTAGAGCATCACAACTTTTTCGGTCTTTGAATTCTCGAGTCAAGTTTCAAGCATAGTTCAAAGGAGAGAGAAATGAACAAGAACCATCTAATTGCAAGGCTTCTGGCATTGATGATCATTGCCGGACTCATCGTTGCCGTCACCGGCTGCGCGACCAAAGAAGCGCCGACGGCTGAACCGACAAAAGCGGCTGCTGCCGAGGAACAAGTCTTCAAGCTGGGCATCCTGGGGCCGTTCAGCGGGCCTAGCGCCCGCACCGGCGACGAGTTCAAAGCCTCGGTCAACATGGCCTTTGACGCCATAGACTGGAAGATCGGCAACTACAAGATCGAGCCGGTGTGGATTGACTCGCAATCGGACCCGGCCAAAGCGGCCCAGGCCTACGAGCAGGCAGCCGTGCAGGACAAAATCCAGGCAGGCGTCCTCAACTGGCACAGTTCGGTGGCCGTATCCTGCATGGAGATCACGGCCAAGTACAAAATCCCGAACTTTTTTGGCTTTGGCGCGACAGAGGTCGTCAACGAGACCTTTGCTTCCGACCCGGCCAAGTACGGCTACTGGACGATCAAAGGTTGGCCGACGCCCAAGAAATTGAGCATTTCCTACGTGCAGGCGTTGGAGGATGCCATTGCTTCCGGCACGTGGAGTCCGGCGGAGAAAACGGTGGCCATCTATGGCGAAGACACCGACTGGGGCCGCAGCTTTGGCAACGCCATCAAGGGACAGCTTGAGGACAAGGGCTGGAAGGTCGTAGCCGAGGAATACTTTGCCCTCGATCAGACCGAGTTCTACCCGCTGCTCAACAAGTTTGCAGACTTGAACCCGGCGGTCTTGGCCGGCACCAGCACGGCCGCGCCCACCATGTCCGCTTTTATCAAGCAAGCGGATGAGGTTGGGCTAAAGAGCCTCATCATCGCCGATGGACTAGGCTGGGTTGGTGAGTGGTATGACCTGACGGGCAGTTCATCGAACTATGTCCTGGACCAGATTCCCGGTTGGGCCACCGACGCGGGCAAAGAGTTTGCCAAAAAGTTCGAGGCAGATAACGGCTTTCCGCCCAGCCCCTCGGCCGGCGGCCTGTCCTATGACGGGACCAACCTGTTCATCGCCCTGGCGAACGAGGTGTACAAAGAGACGGGCAAGCTGAGCAGCGAGGTGCTGTACAAGTTCGTCCAAGACAAGGTGTGGACCGGCGAGTGGACCTATACCGACGGCATCGTGATGGGCGAGTACAAGTACACGGCAGAAACCGCTCCCGACCCCGTGGTCGGCAAGGGCTACTATATCTTTCCCGTGCTGCAATACTTTGACGGCGAAGGCAAGATCATCTACCCGCCAGAGTGGGCTGTCCAGGAACTGGCTCCCAAGCCATAGTTGAGGCTGAAGCCAAGGTTGAGGTTGAGGTAGCAGGTCGCAAGTATGCGCGGTGCGCTTAACCTCAACCTTAACCTTAATCTCAACCTTGACCTTGACCTTGACAAGGAGGCGAAAGATGATACTAGATGCCAAAGACGTCGTCAAGAACTTTGGTGGACTGACGGCGGTAAACCACGTGTCACTGCAAGTGGATGCCGGACAAATCGTGGGCCTGATCGGGCCTAACGGCGCGGGCAAGACGACTTTTCTTAACAGCGTGGCCGGCACTTATAAACCCTCGGCCGGTAAAGTTTCATTTATGGGCGAGGATACCACCGGCGCCCCGGCCGAAGTCATGTGCAAGAGAGGTCTGTCCAGGACCTTCCAGATTCCCCGGCCCTTCCCCAAGCTGACGGCCCTGGAAAACGTGATGGTGGGCGCGGTGTTTGGCGCGCCTCCGGGGCAGAGCAAATCGGCCCGGCAGCGAGCCGAGGAAGCGCTCAAGTTCGTCAGGTTCCCCATGCCCATAGACACGCCGGCCGAACGTCTCAACGCCGTGCAGCTCAAGCGCCTCGATCTGGCCCGGGCCTACGCCTGCCAGCCCAAGCTGCTGTTTCTGGACGAGTTGGCCTCCGGGCTGACCCACGGCGAGCTTGACGATATGATGGACCTGATCCGAGAGATACGGGATACTGCCGGCGTGGGCATGATCGTGGTGGAGCATATCATGAGGGTGATTATGGGCATTTGTGATCGGGCCTTGGTGATTCAATACGGGACGCCCATTGCCGAGGGCACTCCGGCCGAGGTCATGCAGAATCCCAAGGTCATTGAGGCGTATCTGGGCGAGGAGGTAGTCGCCGATGCTTGAGCTAAAGAACGTCAACGCCAGTTACGATTTTCTCCAAATTTTGTGGGATGTGTCGCTCCGCGTTGACGATGGTGAATTTGTGGCCCTGGTGGGGCCAAATGGCGCCGGCAAGACCACGACCTTGCGCACCATTGCCGGACTTCTCACGCCCAAGAGCGGAGAAATTCTTTTCAAAAACAAGTCGACCGGCAATATGCCGGCCCACATGATCAGCCGGATGGGCATCAGCTATGTTTCGGAAGGGTTAAATCTTTTTACCAATATGTCTGTGCGCGAAAATTTACTTTTGGGAGCCTATTCGGTCAAGGACAAAGAGCAGCAGCTAGAGACTCTGGCTTTCGTATACAGCCTTTTTCCGCGATTGAAGGAGAGGGAAAAACAGTTGGCCGGTACCATGAGCGGCGGCGAGCGCAAAATGCTGGCTATTGCGCGGGGCATGATGTCCAACCCACAACTTTTACTGGTTGATGAACCCTCCCTGGGTCTGGCTCCCCACCTGGTGCAAGATGTCTTTCGCGCCTTGTTGGAATTGCAAAAACGGGGCGTGACGATCCTGTTGGTGGAACAGAACGTCAACGCCACGCTAGAGATCACCGATCGGGCGTATGTCTTGGAGCACGGACGGATCGCCATGGAAGGCCCAAGCAGCGAGCTAAAAACCAACGAGCACGTCCGCAACGCTTATCTGGGGCTATAGAATCTGCAAATCGGCGAATTTCCGGGGAGGAGAGTAATGCAAGGAACCGTGACACAACCGTCATTTCTAAACTCGCTGGTCATCAAGGTGCGCGATAACCCGGCGGCCTCAATCGTGATAGGGTGCTCTTTGCTGCTGGCGGTGGTGATTGGTATCAAGACCGGCCCATCGCAATTGGTCAACGTAGTAGTCACCGGTGGCATGTGGGCTTTACTGGCTACCGGTCTGGCGCTGGTTTTTGGGGTGATGAACATCCCCCACTTTGCCCACGGCGAGTCCTTTATGGTGGGGGCTTATGCAGGCTACTTTGTCTTTACCCCGCTGCACAAGTATCTAAAAGACAACCCCAATGGACTGCTGGCCGTCTTGGCGCCAATTCTCGGCGTCCTGGCTGCCGCGCTGGTCGGCGCTGTGTTAGGTGCGGGGCTGGAAAGGCTGATCTTTGCCCCCCTGCGGAAAAGAACCCGATCCGGGTGGGTGATGAATACCTTCTTGCTCACCGTGGGTCTCTCTTTTGTGCTGACCAACGGCACTACCTTGACCCTGGGGCCAAATTTCAGAGGCATTCCTCGTTATTATGACGTGAAACCGCTCGAGTTTCTGGGCGTGCGCGTTGCTGTAGACCGCATAGCGGCTTTTGCCATCGCCATCGTCACCATTGTTGCCCTGACGCTCTTTATGCAAAAGACGCGGACCGGTCGGGCCATCCGGGCGGTCTCTCAGGATGAGACGGGGGCGCAGATCGTGGGCATCAACCTCAACTTTATTCACACCCTCACCTTTTCCCTGGCCACGGCTATGGCCGCTATGGCCGGCGCCGCGCTGCTCTTTATGTTCCAGGCCTACCCCACCGTGGGGCTAAAGCCGCTCTACTTTGCCTGGTACGTGGTCATGCTAGTCGGCCTGGGCAACGTCTATGGGGCCGTTGTGGGCGGATTTATCGTCGCCCTGCTCCAGACGGCCACGCAGCAGTTCATCGGCATCGCCTGGGAGGATGTGGTGCCCACTGCTGTGATGATCCTCATTCTCATCCTCATCCCGTCGGGCATCTTTGGCAGCAAAGTCAGAGGCATTCAGGAACAATAAGGGAGAAGAACCTCTATGGATAATCGAAACCAGGTATGGAATCGTTTCGTAGCCGGACTGAAGGCCATAGGATTTACTCCCATGGGCCTGATCCTGCTGATCGGACTGGCCGTTTTACCCTTTATTCCCCCCTTTAATCAGGAACATATCCTCCGCTGGCTCATCATGGGCGCGTTCCTGGCCGCTCAATCGGTGGCTTTTGACTTTACCGCCGGCTACATCAACGTGGTGAACTTTGGCTTTGCCGCCCTCCTGGGCCTGGGCGCTTACACCTCGGCCATCCTGGCCAATACCTCGCCCGTGCTGATGGTTCAACCGGGCTGGTCGCCCTGGATCGGCATCTGGGTCGGCGCCATCCTGGCCGGGCTGGTGGGGCTTGGCCTGGGCATCCTGACGCTCCGCTTGCGCGGCATCTTTGCCGCCGTCATGGCCTGGTTCGTGGGCATTGCTCTCATGGGCGTGGTGCGCAACCTGACCGATCTGACCCGTGGCCCGCTGGGCATGGCTCCTCGCAGCTTTTTGGAGACCACGTCCAACCGGCCTTACTTTTACATCATTCTGGTCATGATGCTGGCCGTTTACATCATTCTCAAACTGGTCACAAAGTCGCATTACGGCCTGGCTTTCAAAGCTATCGGGCAGAACTTTGACGCTGCCCGCGCCTCCGGCATCAATCCCACCAAGTATCGCGTGTTCAACTTTGCCCTCTCGGCTTTCTTTGCCGGCTGGTTGGGCGGCTTCTACGCTCACTATTTTGGCTCGTTGACCCCTCAAACGCTGATGCACACCTCCAAAACAGTAGAGGTGTTAGCCATTGCCTACATTGGCGGGCGGGGCAGCCTGTGGGGCGGGATCGCCGTTGCCTTTCCCTTTGTCTTTTTTATCGAGTTTCTCCGATCAAATTTCACCGATCTTCCTGGACTGCACATGGTAATCTATGGCCTGCTGATGATCTTGATCATGATCTATTACCCCGATGGACTATCGGGCCTCTATAACTGGATCGTGGAAAAGATCAAGGGCCTGCGAGCCGGGAGCGAGGCGTAATAAAAGAAAGCAGGCCCGCCGGTGGCTCGACAGATAAAAGCCCGATAGGGCTTACATCTGACTCAGCCGTGCGCTGCAAGCGCACGGCGAGGCTTGCCAAACCGGAATGTTACAAAGGAGTAAACCCATGGGTCGCGTGTTCATCCCTACCGATGAGACGTTTCCCCGCACCGCCGACGCCGTCGTCATCGGTGGCGGCATCGTCGGCGTGGCGACAGCCTTTTGGCTCTCGCGGGCCGGGCTGGATACGGTGCTGCTGGAAATGCGCGATGGCCTCTCGACCCTGACCACGCCCAACTCTATTGAGAGCTTTCGTGCCCAGTTCACCGAACCGGCCATGTCGGCCCTGGTCAGGCCAAGCATCGAGTTTTTTGAAAACTTTAGCCAGGCCGTCGGTATTCCCGGCTACGACATCTCGCTCCATCATGGTGGCTATCTGTTCGTCACCGACGATTCAGACATGGTGGACTCGGTCAAACGCGCCGTGGAAACGCATCACCGCCTGGGCGTGACCGATTCCGAATTTCTCACCGGCGACGAGGTGCGGGCCAGGTTCCCCTACATCTCGGAGGCGGCGGTGGCGGCCAGCTTTCGCCAGCGCGATGGCTGGTTTTCGACTCACGAGGCGACGCAGGGCTTGGCCAAAGGCAGCCGCGCGCGCTTTTTGCTGCGCACCAAAGTTACGGGCGTTCTGACCGATGCCCAGGGCGTGTGCGGCGTCGAAACGACGCGGGGCAACATCGCCACCCGCAGCGTGGTAAATGCCGCCGGGCCTTTTGCCGGGGCCGTGGGCCGCATGGCCGGGCTGGAGCTGCCGCTGGAGCCGGTGCGCCGTCAAAAAGTCTTTGTCGCCCCCAATCCGGTGATCCCGCAGGACGCGCCGCTGGTCATTGACCTGGCCTGCGACTCCTACTGGCGGCCCGAAACGGGCGGCGCTTACATCGCCTGGGTAGACCCCGACGAACCCGTGGCCGAGAGCCCGGCGGAGGACGTGCCCACCGACTGGGATTTCCCGGCGGTTGTGCTGGAAAAGCTGATCCCCCTCACGCCTTTCTGGAACGAGATAGCCGGCGGCTTGAAAAAGGCCGATCTTCAGCCCAGCGCGGGGTATTACGTCTATACCCCCGACGAGCAGCCGCTCATCGGGCCGCTGCCCGACCTGCCCGGCTTTTACCTGAACTGCGGCTACTGGGCCGGAGTGATGCTCGCTCCCGGCGCGGGCAAGTGGGTGGCCGATCTGGTCACCGGCGCGATGGCGCCCCAGGACAATCCCCTGCGCTTCACCCGCTACGAGGAGGGGATCGTCGTCGAGGGCGACAGCTTTTTGCGGGGTCGTCATTAGAGAAAAAAAGCTCGTAGCAGAATTGAGAACAAGCTCATGAATATCAAAATTCCCTGTGGCCACGAAATGTTGGAACTGCAGGTACCCGAAAGTCAGACGGTGGGAATTCGTTCCCCCAAACCTATGCTCCCGGCCGACGATCCCGATACGCTGCTGCGCCAGGCCATCGAGGCCGGCATAAAAGAGGGCGGTCTTGCAGCCAAAGCGGGGCCTGGTGCGAGAGCGTGCATTGCCATCACCGACCGCACCCGCAGCACGCCAAATCGCCTCGTTGTGCCCATCTTGTTAGATCAACTCAACGACTTGGGTCTGCCCGATCAAAACATCACCGTCATCAGCGGCGGGGGAATGCACGCGCCGGACAGCCGTCAAGACCTGCGGCGCACCGTGGGGCAGGCCGTGTTGGACCGCGTAAAAGTCATCACCAGCGAGCCTGATAACGATGCTGTGATGATTAACCTGGGCACGACCGACCTCGGCACGCCGGTGGAGGTTCACCGGTGCTTTGCCGAGGCGGATCTCAAACTCGGCGTCACCAACGTCAACCCCTGTATGCTGTCTGGCTGGGCTGGCAGTGGCAAGATCGTCATGCCAGGGGTTTCCAGTCGGCGCAGCATTTATCATAACCACAAGCAATTTGTAGACGTGTTGATGGAGCTGGGCTGCGCTTCTCTGTTGGGCATCATGCCGCCCCGCAACCCTGTCCGCGCCGATATCGAACAGTGCGCCACGATCAGCGGCATAGACATGGTGGTCAACAATGTCCTCAATTCGGAACGGCAGTTGGTGGATGTCTTTTGCGGCGAGCACGTGACCGCCCACCGCGCTGCCAGGGCCAGAATGTTACCCAACGTGGAAGTGAGCCTTCCCCAGGCGGTGGATGTCATGATCGCCGGGGTGGGCGATCCGGCACTGGAAGTCAGCCTGTTCCAGGGTGGCTCCCGCGTTTGCGGCGGCGTCGATCGTTACCTCAAGCCGGGTGGCACGCTGGTCATGGTCAATGCCTGCGACGAAGGGATATACGAAGGGTTCGAGCACGCCAAGTTCCGCAATTGGATGCGTCTCATGCCTGTCCCGGCCGAGATCGGCCAGTTGGTCGCGGATGGCGAAATGGGCGGCGAGAAAGGCTGTGTCCTGTTCACCTTTTCCTGGCTGCTGCACGAGATGAACTGCCGCGTCATTGTCATTACCGATGGTATGACGACCGCCGAGTTGAAAGAGGTTCACCTGGATCATGCTTTTGATTTGCAGCAGGCTGTGGATGATGCCCTGAGCCGCTATACCGATCCCTCGATCGGCGTCATGCCCTACGGTGGACTGGTGCTACCCACGTTGCCGGATTGGTAAGTCGCTGGTAACTCAGGCGGGAGAACCCTTGCGAAGGTTTGCGTTACCTTCGCAAGGGTAGCTGAGTAGTTGCAAACAAAGGAGGACTCGGATGTTTTCTGACTGGATCGAGCTTTTATCGCCGGAGGAAATACAATACATCCACGACGCCAGCATGAAACTGTTGGCCGAGGTCGGCGTTCAGTTCCCCGCCGCCGACGCGATTGCCGTATTCAAACAGCACGGCGTCAAGACCGATGGTCAAAAGGTCTATCTCGGCGAAAAGCAGGTGATGGAGGCTATAGAAACAGCTCCCAAGCAATTCACCATCGAGGCGCGCAACCCCGAACGGAGTGTGACAGTGGGCGACGGCGAGCCGGTCTTTGCGCCAGCCTACGGCGCGCCGTTCCTTGTAGATTACGAGACCGGCAAGCGCGCGCCGACGATGCAAGACTATCACAACCTGGCCCGGCTGGCCCACGCCCTGCCCAACCAGGATATGAGCGGACACCTGATGGCCGAACCGGGCGATGTGCCGGCCCATATGGCTCATCTCAACATGCTGCACGCCAACATGATTCACTCGGACAAGCCGTTCATCGGCAGTTCTGAAGGCCAAAAAGGCGCTCAGCACACCTTGGAGATGGCCTCGATTCTGTTTGGCGGAGACCAAGATCGTCCCGTGACCATTGGTCTGATCAACAGTCTCACGCCGTTGGGCTACAGCGGCGAGATGCTGGCCGCGCTGATGGAATACGCCCGCCGGAGGCAGCCGGTCATCATCGCCGCGCTGGCCATGGCTGGTTCTACCGGGCCTGTCACCCTGGCCGGTACACTGGCCTTGCAGACCGCTGAACTTTTGGCCGGTGTTGTTCTGACCCAGTTGATCAGCCCCGGCACGCCGGTCGTCTTTGGCTCCACCTCGACCAACATAGATATGAAAACCGGCGCGTTGGCTACCGGCAGCCCGGAACTCTCGATGATGCTCGTCGCTCACGCTCAACTCGCCCGTCACTACGGGCTGCCTTCGCGCAGCGGCGGCGCGCTCACCGATGCCAGCTATCCCGACGCCCAGGCGGGCTTTGAATCCATGCTGGGCCTGATGACCACGGTCAACAGCGGCGTGGATTTTGTGCTGCACGCGGGGGGCATCCTCAGCTCCTACCTGGCCTTCTCCTACGAAAAGTTTGTACTGGATGACGAGATGTGCGGCCTGGTGCGCCGCTTTTATCGAGGATTCGAGATCAGCCCGGAGACGATCGCTTACGACGTGATCGCCAGGGTGGGATCGGGCGGCAATTACCTCATGGAGATGCACACGGTAAAGCGCTGCCGCACCGAGTTTTGGCAGCCGAATCTCTGCGACCGAGGTGGTCTGGAGGCGTGGATGGCCGGCGGCCGACAGGATGCAGTCGTCCGCGCTCGCCGGCGATGGCAAAAGCTGCTGGCGGAGCACCAAGACCCGCCGCTGGACGAGACGACGGCGCGGCAATTGCAGGCATTTGTGGAGGAACATGGGGAAAATGATAAATGACAAATGGCAAATGAAAAATAAGATAAGGAGGATACAATGCTAGTTGGCAAAAGAATGACAAAAAATCCCATTACCATCACACCCGACTTTCCGATAGCCGAAGCGCTGGACAAGATGCGCCGGGAAAAAGTACGTCGCTTTCCGGTGCTGAACAAAAAGGGCAAGCTGGTGGGCATCGTCGCCTACGACGATCTTCTTTACGCCTCGCCGTCACCGGCCACTTCTTTGAGTGTCTGGGAGATCACTTATTTGCTTTCCAAGGTGCAAGTGCAAGAAGTGATGACCAAAGAGGTAATCACCATCACGGAGGATTGCCCCATCGAGGAGGCGGCCCGTCTCATGCGCGATAACAAGATCGGTGGCTTGCCGGTGATGCGCGATGGCCTGGTGGTGGGCATCATCACCGAGTCAGACCTGTTCGACGTTTTCCTCGAACTCTTTGGCGCGCGGGAAAAGGGCGTGCGATTGACAGTGCTGGCCCCTTATTTCAAAGGCTCGCTGGCCCAGATCAGCTCCGCCATCACAGAAAAAGGCGGCAACATCCTGGCCCTGAACACCTTCCTGGGCGAGGATCCCACCAATTGGGGCTGCACCCTCAAGGTCGCCGATATATCCAAGGACGAATTGCTGGAGGTGGTCAAGCCCCTGGTCGTGGAAATCGTGGACGTGCGAGAAATGTAAATGCCTTGCGAGGGTTTTCCACGAGTGAGGAGGTAGTGTATGCCAAATAGCCGGCAAATTAACAGTGTTCCAACAAAATGGATTTGAACTTTGAACGAGGAGGGTAACTCAAATGAGCGAAATACTGGAACAAATCTCCACCGCCGTCATTGAGGGCGAACTGGACGAGATCACAGATCTCACCGAGGATGCCCTGGATGAGGACCTGAGCGCCGAGGAAATCCTCAACCAGGGGCTTATGGCTGGCATGGATTACGTCGGCGTCGAGTTCAAAGCGGGCAACATGTTTGTGCCAGAGGTGTTGCGCTCGGCCCAAACGATGCAGAACGCGATGGGCATTCTCAAGCCGTTGCTGGTCGAAAGCGGCGTGCCGATGGTGGGCAAGATTCTGCTGGGCACGGTAAAGGGCGACCTGCACGACATCGGCAAGAACCTGGTGGGCATGATGTGCGAAGGCGCCGGCTTTGAGATCAAAGACCTCGGCAGAGACATATCGCCCGAAGAGTTTATCGAGGCGATCAAAGAGTTTGAGCCGGATGTGTTGGGCATGTCGGCTCTGCTGACCACCACCATGCGCGTCATGGGTCACACCATCAATGCCCTGCAAGAAGCCGGCGTGCGCGACCGGGTCAAGATCATGATCGGCGGCGCCCCCGTGACCCAGGTCTTTGCCGATCAGATCGGCGCCGACGGCTACGCCTCGAACGCCGCCTCGGCTGCTGAACTGGCCAAACAATTTGTGGGCACTGCGTAGCTCCTGCTCCGGCCGGATTGCAAATCCGGCGCGAGCCAAAAAGAAAAAGGAGGTTCTCTAAATGAGGACAAATTATCGAATGAATTCTGGCGTGCGCTTTAGCATGTTCTCTCAAGACCAACTGGAAGAACTGTTTGAAGGCGTACTACACTTACTCGAATACACCGGCCTCGACGTGCATCACGAAAAAGCCCGCGACATTCTTAAAAAGGCGGGCGCCTGGGTGGACGGCGAGCGGGTGCGCCTGCCATCGTACCTGGTCAAAGACGCGCTGCGTAAAGCGCCGCGCAGCTTTACCCTCTTTGCCCGCGACGGCAATCCCAAGCACGATATCCACATCGGCCCCGGCCGGGCGCACTTTGGCCCCGGCCCCACCTGCACCCACTTTATTGACGTGGACACCCTGGAACGCCGCCCCTACGTCAAATCTGATGTCTCCCTCGTGGCCAAGATGGTAGACGCGCTGCCCAACATTGACTTTTGCGAATCGCTGGGCACAGTCGGCGACGTGCACTATGACCTGGGCGCGCTTTATGAATTCGCCGGCATGTTCCCCAACACCAGCAAGCCCATCGTAGCCTGGTCGTATGACAAATTCGATTCGGCCGGCATCCACGAGATCGCCGTCGCCGAAGCGGGTGGCCAAGAGGCCTTTGAGCGACGGCCCAACTATGTTCACTATTGCGAACCGCTTTCACCCCTGGTGAGCACCTTTGAGGCCATAGACAAGCTGATCTTTGCCGCCCAGCATCGGGTGCCGCTGATCTTTACGCCCTGCCCCATTGCCGGAGGCACCGCGCCGGTCACATCCGCGGGCATCATTATTGAGGGCGCAGCCGAATCGTGGATGGGCCTCACCCTGGCCCAGACCATCCGGCCGGGTCTGCCCTACTTTATGGGCGGTGTCTTTTCAGTCATGGACATGAGCACCATGATCCTGGCCTACGGCGCGCCGGAACTGCCGCTGAACATGGCCGGACTGGCCGAGTTGGCCCACTATGTCGGACTTCCTCTGTGGCAGACCGGCGGCTGCACCGACTCCAAGTGCTTCGACGGCCAGGCCGTAATCGAGGGCGCCATGTCTGTGTTCTTTTCCGCCCTCACCGGCGGCGATCTGTGCCACGACGTGGGCTATACCGAGAGCGCCATGACCGGCTCCGTGTTCCAACTTTGCGCTATGGACGAGGCCATCGGCTACTCGCGGCGCATCACTCGCGGCATAAAAGTCAACGACGATACCCTGGCCGTGGACGTGATCCACGCCGTAGGCCCCAACGGTCACTATCTGAAGCAGAAACACACCCGCCGCTACTACAAAAGTGAATTCTGGTATCCCAAGCTGTGCGACCGGCAGGACTTTGAGAACTGGAATATGACGGGCCGCCTGACGATGAAAGATCGAACCATCGCCCGCGTGCGGGATATTCTGGCTACGCATCAGCCCTCTCCCATCAAACCGGAGACGGAAGAGATCATCCAGAAAGTTCTGGCCGAGGCCGAAGATCGAGTCAAAGATAAAAAGTAGGGGCGAAGCCTCTGTGCTCGCTGCTAGAAAGGATAAAAATCATGAGCAGTCTGTTGGAGAGAATCGCAACCGCCATTTTAGAAGGCGATGAAGAAAAAAGTCCCAAGCTGGTGGAAAGAGCATTGAAAAAAGACCTGAGTGCCAAAGATATTCTGGATAATGGCCTGCTGGTCGGAATGAATGAGGTGGGCGTGCGCTTTAAGGCCGGAGATATGTTTGTGCCTGAGGTGCTCATGTCCGCCGAAGCAATGCAAGGCGGAATGAGCCTGTTGCGCCCGCAGTTGATCAGTGAAGGCATCCAGCTCATTGGCAAGATATTACTGGGCACGGTCAAGGGCGATTTGCACGACATCGGCAAGAATCTGGTGCAGATGATGTGCGAGGGCGCCGGCTTTGAGGTTATTAACCTCGGCTTTAATGTCGAGCCAGAAAAGTTCATCGTGGCTATCAAAGAGCACCGGCCGCAGATCGTGGGCATGTCGGCCATGCTGACCACCACCATGCGCGCCATGGGCCACACCATCAGGGCCATCGAAGAAGCCGGGCTGCGCGATCAGGTCAAGATCATGGTCGGCGGCGCGCCGGTAGACGCCGAGTTCGCCAAGCGGATCGGCGCCGATGGCTACGGCTCCAACGCGCCGGCCGGCGCCGACCTGGCCAAGCAATTCGTCGGCGCAGCGTAAAAAGGAGAACAAGACATGCAAGTGCGAAAAACCAATTATCAGGTGAACGCCACCCCGACGTTTCAGGTGCTCACCGAAGACGAGATCGAAGCTATTTATTATGCCGCGCTGAGGGTGTTGGCTGAAACCGGCGTCCGGGTGTACGAAAAAGAGGGCGTCGAACTGGCCTATTCCGGCGGCGCGACCGTGGAAGATACCACCGACGACAGCAGCCTGGTCAAAATGTCTTCCTGGATGGTAGACCGGGCGCGGGCCACGCTGCCCGAACGGGTCACGGTCGTCGGCCCCCCGTACAAGGACGGCCAGCGCAAGCACGTCATGGAGTTGTTCAAGAACCAGATTTACTACGGCACCGGTTCTGATACACCGTTCACCCTCGACGCTTACACCGGCCAGCGGCGGCGCGCCGTCTACCAGGATGTCAAGAACATGGCTCGGCTGGCCGAGGCGCTGCCCAACATAGACTTTTTCATGTCCCTGGGCATCACCCAGGATACTGCCGTGGGCACCTACGACCGCTGGCAGTACCTGGCCATGCTGGAGGGAACCAACAAACCCATCAACATCACCGCCGTAGACATTGAGGGCCTGAAAGACCAGCTAGAGATGGCCTACATCCGGCTGGGCGGCAAGGAGGAGTGGAAAAAGGCGCCGGCCTTTTCGCTCTACATCGAGCCGGTATCGCCTCTGAGCCACTCTCAGGAGGTGGTGCAAAAGCTCCTCTTTTGCGCCGACAACGACATTCCCTTTGTCTACACCCCCTGTCCGCTGGCCGGCGCTACCGCGCCCTGCACTCTGGCCGGGACGGCGGTGCAGGCCCTCACCGAGAGCTTGTTCGGCATTGTGCTCAGCCAGTTGCGCAAGCCGGGGGCGCAGGTCATCATCGGCGGCCTGATGTCCAATATGGACATGAAAACGGCGGTCTATTGCTACGGCTCGCCCGAAATGGCGCTGCTCAGCGCGGCCTACACCGATATAACCAAATGGCTGCGCGTGCCCGAATACGAAACCGCCGGCTGCTCCGACGCCAAAGTCTTTGACGAGCAGGCGCTCATGGAAGCGACCATCAACATCGCCACCGCCGGGCTTGTCGGCGGCAACATGATCCACGACGTGGGCTACATCGAGCAAGGCCTGACCAGTTGCCCCGAAATGCTGGTCGCCTCGGACGAGATCATTGATCGGATCAAGCGCATCCTGCGCGGCATCCCCGTCACCGATGATACCATGGCCCTGGACGTGATGGACGAGATCGGCCCCGGCGGTCATTTCCTGTCTCACGATCACACCTACAACCGCTTCAAGACCGAAATCTGGCGGCCCACCATCACAGATCGACATAACTGGGAAGGCTGGGTGGAGGCCGGCAGCAAGACCTATCAGGAGCGCGTCCACGAGCGGATGCTCGAAATCCTGGAAGCCGAGACCGAGCCGCTGCTGGATGAGGCAATGTACAAAGAACTGCGCCACGTCTGCGAGTTGGCCGACGAGCGCCACAAGGATGAAGAGCTAGACGTTGACATGTTTGGATAAACCTTCAATACGGGTAGGGGCGAGTCAGCGGCTCGCCTGCCGATGAGGTTGTATTTTGGATACGAACTCGCCATCGAGCCTGGTGCTGGGCATCGATACCGGCGGCACGTATACCGATGGGGTGCTGCTGGAATATCACTCGCGGCAGGTGCTGGCTGCTCACAAAAGCCTCACCACCAAGCGCGATTTTTCCATCGGCATAGAAAATGTCATCGAGGGCATCCGAATCAAAGATCCCACGGCCATCCAGATGGTCTCTATCTCGACCACCCTGGCCACCAACGCCATCGCCGAAGGGAAGGGCAAGCGCGTGGCCCTGCTGCTCATCGGCTATGATCCCGACCTGATCAGCACCTTCAAGATGGAGGGCCGCTTTGCCACCCCCAACTATTACTTTTTCGATGGCGGTCATGACCTTTACGGCCGGGAAAAGAAACCGCTGGACTTGGCCGCCATCTTGGCCCGAGTCAACGAGATCAGAAATCAAGTGGATGCCATCGCCGTTTCGGCTTACTTTAGCCCGCTCAACCCAGAGCACGAGAACCGGACCTTTAGAGCTATTTCCAGTATCTGCGATCTGCCCGTGGTGTTGGGCCATCAACTCTCTACCAAGCTGGGTTCGGTGGAGCGGGCCACGACGGCAGCCCTTAACGCCTCGCTGCTGGCCGTGCTGCAAGACTTTGTCATCGCCGTGCGGCGGGCTATGGAACGCCGCCAGATCGACGCGCCACTCATGGTGGTGCGGGGCGATGGCACGCTGATGAGTGACGAATTTGCCGCACGCACTCCGGTGGAGACCATCCATTCCGGGCCGGCGGCCAGCGCCATCGGCGGGCGCTTTCTCTCTCAACTGGATAGCGCCCTCGTCGTGGACGTGGGCGGCACCACCACCGACATCGCCCTCATCGAGGGTGGGCAGGTGACGGTGAGCAAAGAGGGCGCCACCGTCAGCGATTTCAAGACCTCTGTCAGAGCGGCCAATTTGCTCTCTATTGCTTTGGGTGGCGATAGTCACATCACCTGGGGCCCTGAAAAAGAGATCGTCGTCGGCCCGGAGCGGGTGACGCCTCTGGCCTATCTGGCCTGGGCACACCCGCGTGTGGCGAGTCAGCTCAAAGCCCTTTCGCTGCGCACCTGGTCGCAGGCCACACCAGACTGGCTGGAATACTGGTTCTTGCTGCGCGAGCCTCAAGAAAGCCTGCTCAAGACGACTCGGGAAAAAGAACTTTTGGATTTTCTGCGCGATGGCCCCCGGCCTGTGCCCGAAATCCTCAAGCATCTCAACGTATTGTACGTGGCTCAGATGAGCGTTCAGGAATTGGTGCGCCAAGAAGTCGTTGGCAAAGCGGGCTTGACCTCCACCGATCTTATGCACATTGAGGGACAATACGATGCCTGGGATGCCAGGGCCTCGCAGATGGCGTGGAAGGTGTTCTGTAAGTTTCAATTTCAAGACCCTGAGGAGCTGCGACGGCAGGTATGGACTCGGATGAGCGAGATGATCGTCCATGCTATTGTTACCTTTCTCAGCGAGCGTCCCCTGCGGCTTTCCGACCGGCAGCGGTCTTTGGATAGGGTAGATCAAGATATGGGTCGGTGGTTTTTTTATAACAGCCTGTACCAGGCCCATCCTCATCTGGAAACCCGCATCCGCCTACGCCAGCCCATCATCGGTATCGGCGCGCCGGCCGGCATCTTTTTGCCTGCCGTGGCCGAGGCGCTCCACACCGAGTTGATCTTGCCCGAGCACCACCAGGTGGCCAATGCCGTGGGTGCCATCGCCGGCAGCGTGATGGTAGAGGAGGAGCTTCTCATCTATCCGCAACTCTCCAAGTCTGGACTGGAGGTGTTTGGCTATTACGTGCAAGCCAGCGATGAGCGATACCATTTCGAGGAATTGAATGGCGCACTAGAGTACGCCCGCGCCCTGAGCCAGGAGCGCGCCCTGGGGGCGGCCATCCGCTCAGGAGCGGACAACCCCCAGGTAGTCATAGAAGAGCTGACCGATGGGCTAGATATGTATCGCATCCGGGCAAAGGCTGTGGGCAACCCCCGTCTGACGAGGTAGGGGGATAAGGAATGAGGTAATGGGGAGATAACAGACATGGAACTGGTTCGAGTTGACACCCAACGGGCTTACGAGTTAGTGCGGGAGCAGATCACCACACTGGAACTGGAGCCGGGGTCGCCCATCAACGAACAACAGTTGGCGGGAGACCTGGGTATGGGTCTGGTACCGGTGCGCGAGGCGCTTAAACTGCTGGCTCACGAGGGCCTGGTGGTGATCACCCCCCGCCATGGCCTCTACGTGGCCGACGTCAATATCCCTGACCTGGAGCAGATCAGCGAGATGCGGTTGATGCTGGAATCGCTCAGCGCGCGGCTGGCCGCCCGACGGGCGACACCCGATGATCTGGTGGTGCTGGAGGCTTTGCGCCAGGAGCAAGCCACCACTCCCGCCGAGGACAGCCGGCGACTCTTTGACGTGGATCACAAATTTCACCAGGCCATCGCCCGGGCGGCACACAACAAATACCTGGCCGATACGCTAGAGCGTTTCTTTGGCCTTTCGCAGCGGCTGTGGTACCTGGCTTTGCCGAAACTGGGCTTTCTCCCCTCGGCTGTTGAAAAACACCTGGACCTGGTGGAAGCCATCAAAGCAGGCGATGCCGACCGCGCCGAGCAGATTATGCGCGAGCACGTGCAGGAATTCTACGACAAGGTACGGGAAATCCTGGCGGCAGAGTAGAGGAAATGGTAGTACGGTGGGCGAAGGTCTTTGACCGAGCTCATCTTCGCCTCAGCCAGAGGCCTTTGGCGAACGGCCTGTAGAGGAGTCGAAATGACCGTCAATTCCCTAGAGTTGGCCGACTTTATCACCACCGCCATCCGGCGTCAGGTGGCCGAGGCGGGCGCCACCACCGAGTACCGGGATCCGCCGGTCGGTTTTGTCGCCGCCGCCGATCCGCGCTTTCTCGACCTGCGCCGAGTCGTTCACCCGACCCACATGATGCCCCAGGACCTGATCCCCGGCGCCCGATCGGTCGTCTCTTTCTTTCTGCCTTTCGCCCGCTGGGTGGTTGAGGCCAACGCTGGGCACAAAGAGAAGGTCGCCCGCGAGTGGGCGGTGGCCTATGTAGAGACCAACGCTCTCATCGGGTGCATCGCGGCTCATCTCATCGAATCCCTGGCCGGGCGGGGTATCCGCGCCGCCGCCGAACCGGCCACCCACAACTTTGACCCGGTCAGCCTGATCAGCCACTGGTCGCACAAGAGCGTGGCTGTCATCGCCGGGCTAGGGAGCTTTGGCCTGCATCAGATGGTCATCACCGATTCTGGCTGCGCTGGCCGTTTCGGCAGCCTGCTCATTGACGCCGACCTGCCCATCGCCCCGGCCGCACCCAGGGAGCGATGCCTCTACTTCCACGATGGTAGTTGTCTGGAGTGTGTCATGCGCTGCCCGGTGGATGCCCTGGATGAAAACGGCTCTATAGATAAGCATCGCTGTTACGAGCACCTGCTGAACGTGGCTCAAGAGTACCGACACCTGGGCCTGGCCGACGTATGCGGCAAGTGCGCCATAGGCCCGTGCTCTTTCGAGTCGGCTGTATAGTGCAGGGTGTTGCACAAGTGAATCTCGGACTTGTTCGGTGTGCTC
>CAYVPU010000027.1:0-20480 GCA_964453885.1 uncultured Anaerolineae bacterium
ACTTTCGGGAACTAGGGGTACGCCAGGTGGCGCCGTGCCATTGCACGGGTGACCAGGCTATCAAAGCCTTTGCCGATGCTTTCGGGGCTGATTTTATCCAAAGTGGCGTGGGGTGCGTGATAACGGTGGATGCAGAAAGAGAGTAAGAGTTGATGACATCAACTTTTAACTCTGTGAACAAGGATGGCCAGCAAGACAAAAAAAAGACGGTGGGCTACCGACGGTTTAGCGCGCCCGGGGACTGGTTGGAGCAACGGCCTTTGCATCTGGCCTTGGTTGCCTTTAACGACCTGTCCCGCTTGCCAGTGGCGGTCGTGGCTCTTATTCTGCTCGGACTGACTGCTTTAGTAGGACTTGGCTGGGGACGGGCAGGCGATGTACCCTTGAGCGGGCCGGGGGCGGGGGGGCTCTACCTGGCCTTTGTCTTCTTTGACGGGGCGTTTCTGTGGCTGTTGCCACGCAAGAACGTTGCCTATGGCCCCGTCGAGCCGCCGCTGCTGGCCCTGGCCGGACTGCGTTGGCTGTTGGCCCTTTTGGGTGCCGCGCTGGTTGCCTGGGCTGGCCTGTCGCCTGGCTCGGCTCTGGGTCTACTGGCGATCGTCTACGGGGCACTCTCGGCCCTCAGCGTCTATGGCGTCGTCGTCGAGCCGTTCCGCCTGACGGTGACAGAGATGACGCTCACTTCCCCCAAACTTGCGCCCGATGCGCCGCCGGTACGCCTGCTGCAGATGGGCGATCTCCACATCGAACGTCTCACCCGCCGCGAGTACGACCTGCTGGAAAAGGTAAAAGCATTGGCCCCGGACGTGATTCTCCTCACCGGCGATTACCTCAACCTGTCCTACGTCTACGACGAAGAGGCTTTGCAGGCGGCGCGGGCGTTTCTGCGCCAACTGAGCGCGCCGTTTGGCGTGTACGCTGTCTCTGGCAGCCCACCGGTGGATCCGCCGGCCGTGGTGGAAAAACTTTTCGAGGGCCTGGAGGACATTCACTTGTTGCAGAATGAGCACGTGCCGCTGGACGTGCGCGGCCAGTTATTTTACGTGACCGGCGTCGTTTGCAGCCACGACCCCGCCGTGGACCCGGGCCGGTTGCGGGAATCGCTGGCCGGCGTGCCCCGGGATGCCTTGACGGTCGTTCTCTATCACTCCCCCGATCTGATGGCCGAGGTGGTCAAGGCCGGTGTGGATCTGTACCTGGCCGGTCACACTCATGGCGGGCAGATTCGCCTGCCGTTCTACGGCGCGGTGCTGTCCAGTTCTTTGCACGGCAAGCGGTACGAGATGGGGCATTACCAGGAGGGAAACACGCATCTCTACGTCGCCCGGGGCGTCGGTATGGAAGGCCTGGGCGCGCCGAGGGCACGGTTTCTGTGTCCGCCAGAGGTTGTCCTATGGACAATGGAATGTCAAATGAAAAATGAACAAAAAGAGGTCCATCGCCCGCAAAGAGGCAAAGGAGACCCGCTTCTGGCTGCGCATCATTCTTGAAACGCCTTTGCTGGATACCCCAAAAGTGCACGCCCTCCTGCAGGAGAGCGACGAGTTAATCCGCATCCTGAGCACCATCATCATCAACGCCAAGAAGAAGCCCTGATTTTGTCATTCGCTCATTTGACATTTGCCATTTATCATTTATGACCCTACTGAAAAAAGGTCATTCCCCTCCAGCTGGTGGGGGAAAGTGAGCGAAAATGCATCGTATTTGATGGCATCATCCCTAAATTTGGCCGTCCTATGGACAAAAGTGGGACGCTGTCCCTATTAAATCCGCCGACTTGGAGTTTTTTCAGGGGAGTCATTTATCATTTATCATTTATCATTCCTCATGTCCTACCGGGATGAGGTATAGCGGTTCGTAATTTGCCGGCAGGCCCAGGGCACGCTGCACCTGGTCGTCGTGGAAAGCGCCGATGGGCACGCCGCCTAGATCCAGGGCCACTGCCTGAAGCAAGATGTTTTGGCCAACGTGACCGGCCTCTAATTTGACATAACGCTCAGCACGCTTGCCGTATTTGCCACTGGTGCGGGCATAGACGGCGGCGATGACGAACACGGCTGGCGCGTCGTGGATGGCGTTCTGATCCAGCCCGGCGCGAGCCAGCGCCCGGCGCAGGTCTTGCTGGGAGAGTACCTCTGCCCGATGGCCGTCGGGCAGGTAGTGGTACAGGCCCTCCGGCGTGGCGACGTAAACCTCCAGCGGGTAGAGTGCCCCGGCCGACGGGGCCGTTCGCGCCCCCCAATCGCGTGTGACCCCCTGGGCAGCCCACAGCAGTTGCGAGATCTCTTCCATCGTCAGCGGTTGGTCGGTGTACTGGCGCACAGAACGACGACGGGCCAGCGTCTCTTCCAGCGACACATCGCTGCCGGTGCGCGGCTCTGGCAGGTCAAAGATCTCCAATGGACGGCTTGTGGAAGTGGCGGACGTATCTGGTGTAGTGGTCTGTCCCTGGCAAGCACCCAGGCCCAACCCCAGGGTCAGCAGGCCTTGACACACTCTCCGGCGTTGGCGAAAGAACGTTTGCCGAGTCCTCGTTCTGTTCATGCTAGCTTCCTACCTTGACAATGTCATATTTGGTTCGTAGTCACGCACGAAGCGTAGCGGAGTGCGGTTCCGCGCTACTTCGCTGCGCTTCGTAGCGCACTACGAACGTCGCTTCCTCTCAGGGCGCGAAATGTGACATTGTCAAACTACTCACTGAACGTTCGCTCATTTTGAAAACGAAAAAACAGATTAGGTCACTGACTGTTCAAGAGGAAGCTGTAGAAGTTAGAAAGACGCCATCAAGCCAGTAAGAACCCAATAGAAACGAGAAAAACAGGACATTAACAATCGCATACAGGTTCAAGACGCACTACTCTCTCGGCAATTACGCAGAGAGGTGAGTGTACAATGTGACAGGTAAGCTCAATAAATCCAAGATGCGTATTTGCACATCCGAGAGTGGTGTAATCTGGTAGTGAAATTGTCCGGCAACAGGCACCAACAAGAGATTGATGTTGTCAAAAGCCGCCAACATACGTTCGGTGGTTGGAGTGGCGGTGCTGCGTTTGGAGTTGCCGGGATAGATTCCAGCCAGTTCTGCATTGGCTTGGGCCAAAGCTTGTTTTGCGGAGTAGTCGCCAAGAGCCAGAATGCGAGCGGCCAGGGTCAGCAGATGAAACAGCCCTTTGGCATGATCGTCACGTTGCACGTAGACCGGGGTAATGGAGAGGATTTTTCCCTGCAAGCGCCGGAAGATATTCTCTTCGATATACTGATCCCGGTATACAAGCACAGCCCGATCCAGGGGAAGCTGTTCTGGGGGAGCATTGGTGGCGTAGATGCGCCAGCCAGCTCTAAATTCAGCTTCAGCAATGGCTTGCTCATTGCGCGTGACCGTCAGCTGGAAGCGCACTTTACGTTCCGTGCGAGCGGGTTTATCTCTATAAGCACGGACCTGCCGCTCGGTTACTTCTTGCTGATAGTCGTAGCTGAACAAGCTTTGTACCCGGTATTTCTCTTCGATGCGTTGGATGGCTGCCAGTAGACTGACCTCATTCTCGATTTGGCGTTTGCCGCGCTGACGAGGTGGGGTCAAGGCTCGCAACGCTTTCTCTGCCTTATCCAAGCGCCGATGCAGCAGTTTTTGTGTGCTTTGAGCGTATTGGAATGAACGCACCACCAATAATCGCTCCAGCCATTCCACAGACTGACCGGAAACTTTGACCTGGTGGGTTCTGGTGACCTCGAAACCCCGCGCCAACGCCAATTCTGGTTCCGGTTCCTGGTCACCTTCTAATCGATCTTCGGGCAGGAAAATGAGTTCCATTTCATCTTCCCGGTCAACCCATGGAGCCAGCAATTCTCCCAGAAGCTCTGGTTCATCCTTGCGATGGGCCAGAGGCGTCAGGTAGAAATCATCTCCAGCAACGATGGCCGTCCGAGTATTCAAAGCACTCATCTTGCTGTCTCCAACCACCAACACACCGCTCTCCGGCAGCACTTGTTTGACCCGCCGGTAACAAGGCAGGTAGAGGGGATCGTCAGCACGATCTCCAGAAACCACATCGACGGCTAGCGGAAGCCCCAAGGGATCCAGACTGGCCAACATCATTTTGTATTGGGTTTCGTATTGCCCATTCTTGGCTTTGCCAACCTTGAAGAGCGTGTGCCTATCTGGATCGTGGTTCACCGTCCCAGTGGTTGCATCCAGTCGCACGGTTGGCTCTGCTTCCAGTTGGTACACCCGCAACAAATGGCTGCCCAGTTGTGCTTCGATGGCGTGCCAATGCTTTGTCTGGCTTAGCATGTGCAGGCATAGCGCCAACCGGTCATCGGTGAAATCCAACTCCGTCACCGGCTGCCCTGTCAACTCTTGCAACGCTTGCAATCGCTTGGCGACCCATTCTTGTACTCGATCCATACAATGTGTATGTTCCGAGAGAATGTGTATCAGCCAGACAGTGATGATCCAACCAGGACTCAGACCTTTCCAATTGCCGTGGGGCTCTATCACCTGACCGATGGTTGCCTGTATGCCGATCTTTTGCAAAAGTCCAAAGATGACTGGGATGTCATCTAATCTTTCTACTTGAACCTCACCATCTTTTAGTTTCTTCATACTGGTGAGGATACCATATTTTGTTTTTTATGTCCAGATTTGAGCGAACGTCGAGTACTCAGCGTCAACTTATCCAGTCGGGCCTGTGCCTCTGCGCTGTGTCAGGGTGGCAAGCGCCTGGGCGCGGCGCGAAACGGACCGATGATAGGCCGCCAACAACTGTGCCTGTTCCGCCTTCTCGGCCTTCCTCAGAGGACGCTGGCCAGCAATGTGATTCAGTTGGCTCAGGCGACGCTGCTCGGCGGGGGAGAAAGAGGGCGCAGCGGCAGCCCGCACGCGGTCGCCTACGGCAGCCGGAACGCGGGGCGGGCTCATTTAGCTTGGCTCCGAACCGAGAGGTGGCCGGAGTCCACGCTGCACAGCGAATTTGAGCGCCTGGGCCTTGCGCACCAGCCCGTGCCGGTAAAGCTGCATCAACTCATCCAGTCGGGCCTGTGCCTCTGCGTCGAGCAAACCTTCCTGGCTCCCGGCCAACAAGCGGCTTAGCTCCTGCTGCTGCTGTTGTTCTTCGTCCATCTCCAGATCACACAAGGCCAGGATCTCATCGTCGGGTAACGTCTCGACAGGAATCTCGGCGGCGGCCCAATCCAACCATCTGGCGAGCACGTCTTCCACACGCTGCCGAGTCAGAGAGGCCACCCGGGCCGCGTGGCGCACAGTACTGGACAGCACAGTACTGGACAGTCCTGTACAGTGCACTGCCCGCTCGGGTACCGGGATGGTCATCATTTCGCTCACGGCCATCACCTCCTTGACTCAATATACATTTTTCCTATCTCGCTGTCAATCACCAATCTCGATCGGGTACCTAAAGTGCCAGTGCTGACTTGGCGCGCGCCAGCACCAGCTATTCACGGCGGTGCCTGGGCACAGTACTGGACAGTCCTGTATAGTGTCCTGTACAGTGCTATGACACCTGTTCTGATTTGAGCACCCACTTGACTGCGTCAAAGGCGATCTGCTTGCGTTTGGCCCGGTCGCGGGTATACGGCTCGCCGGTCAGGTCGGAGAGGCGCACGGCGGCCTGCTGCACAGCCGAAAAGGCATACGTACCCAACGAGACCCACTCGTTAGAGTAGGCGTATTGGTCCACGGTGCGTTCAGTCTTGCCCCGGCGGTGGGTCACCCGGTATCGGGCCCGGCGGGTGGTAGCGTAGCGCGCCGGGATGTAGGCAAAGACCTCGTACATCCCGGCCTGGGGCAGCCTGGCCCGCCACTCGGCCACGCAGTCCTCGCCCTGCTCCGCGCTCACCGTCCACGTCCAGTAGATGTGCCGGTCGTGACCGATTTCGGCCTCGTGCCAGTATTTCGAGTCGCTGAGGAAGAAAGCGTCGCTGGTCTCTTCCACTGTCACTTGCGTCGTCGGCGCGCCGGGGCGGTGGGCGCTGATGAACTCGGTAGGGTGAGCGTAGCTGCGCAGCACCTCCATCCGGTGGGCCTCCGTCTTCCAACCCCACTTGTAGGCCGGCAGGTTCTTCAGGCGGATCTCGAAATGCAGGTGGGCCGGCCATTTGTTCTTGTCCCCCTTGCCGATGGTGCCGATCTGGTCGCCGCGAGCGACCTCCTGGCCCTGGCGGACAGTCATTTCGTGCAAGTGGGCGTATTGTGACCAGACTGTATCGCCCTCGGGCAGCAGGTGCTCGATGAGCACAACGTTGCCCCAGCCACCATAATGCCGGGCCACGTTCACCCGGCCGTGGGCGATACTGTAGACCGGATCGCCCAAATCGGCATCGCGGCTGCCCCGGTTCCAATCCTCGCCGGTGTGCCAGACACCGAAAAGCTGATAGTACTCCCGTTCTGCCAACCCGGAGGCGATCCAGTAGCCGCTGCCGTCTGGCTTGCTAACGGGAAAGTCGAATCCGTCGGTCTTTCTCATGGCTTCACTCCTTTTCCTTCACGCCTCACGATTCACGGCGCGTAGCGGAAGGGGTGGCGAGCGGCGGTTTTCTCGCGGATCAGTTCCTCCACACTGGGCCTTCCCTCTACCGCCTTGCGGATGGCTCCGCGCATGGCTTTGTAGTTGTTGATCTTTATCCGCCGCCGGATGGCTGCAGCCGGGTGGACAAAGACGTTGGCGATGAGGCAGACCTGGTCCAGCAGGCCCTGCGGCAGAAAACCTTGAGTGATGCTGTGTTCAATGGCCAGGTTGACGCCGGCGGCTGCCTCCTCGTAGACCAGTTGGGTTGCTTTTGCTCCGCGCACGGTGACAGTCGGCACCAGCAGCGTGCGGGGTTGATCGTTGATGACCTCGGGTTCGTGGCCGGGGCGGCCTTCCTTCAGCGCGCGATCTATGGCCCGTCCAACGGGGCCATCTCTGAGGCCGAGCAGCAGGTCTATGTGGGCCAGTTCGGAGAACGGTGGCCCGGCAAAGCCTTCGCCCACGCACAGGGTGAGATCGCCGATGGCCGGTGGAGTGGCATGTGTGGCGGCATAGTCGGCGGTGATTCCATCGCCCACGGGGAACGTCACCGGCTTTTTGCCGATGTAGCCCAGGTTCTCCAGTTGGGTGCGCAGGTCTTCGCGATCTTCGCGTTCGAAAGCGCCGCCAGGCATGATCGGCAGGCGAGAGTCACTCATATTCAGGCCCTTCATGCGCAGGCCCTCTTTGATTGCCTGGTTGGCCCCTTTGCGGACGACGATGCGCGTCACGATCTGGATGTCCTTCTGGCGGCGGTGAGCGGTCTCTAGATCGCCGCGCTGCACGGCCTGGTAAATCTCTTGCTCGATGTCGGGGATGAGGTTGGCTGAGGCCAGGATGGCCCCGTCGGCGCCGGCGGCCAGGGCGGCTGCCAGCGTCTCGTCGTGGCCGGTAAAGATGCCGATGGTGTCTTTGACCTTCTCCAGCATCGCCATGAGGAACGGCACGTCGCCGGAGGAGTCTTTAATGCCCACAACGTTCTCAAAGCCGGTGGCCATGCCCTCGGCGGTCCACCACTTGTAATGGGTACCGGCGCACTGCGGAATGTTGTACAGGATAATGGGCAGGCCGACTTTGTCTACCAACTGGTAATGCTCATAGATTTCGTTGAACGTCGGCTTGAGGTAGTAGGGCGCGACGACCAGGGCGGCCTCGCAGCCGGCATCTTTGGCTGCCTGGGTCAGCCGCGTCGTGGCCCGCGTGGAGGGACAGCCTGTGCCAGCTATGACCGGCTTGCCGTCCGCCTCCTCCAGCGCGATCTCGAAGGTGCGGATTTTCTCTGCCTCGGTCATGTACGAGAACTCGCCGGTGGTGCCGGAGGGCACCAGGCCGTCCACGTGCGGCAGCACGTGGCGGATCAACTCGCGGTAGGCGGTTTCGTCAAGTTTGTCCTCTTTGGTGAACGGCGTCACCAGGGCGGGGAATATTCCCTTGAACCAATCAGGTTTTTTTGACATGATAGCTCCTTTGCTCTATTCAGCGGGTCTTTCACCCGCCATTTGTAGGACCTTGTTGTAAACGACGTTCGTTATACGGATGCCTCGCGTCCGCAATGTATCCATTTCTGTTTTCACGGATGGAATCAGCCCCAGGGCTTTTGCTTTGAGGAGAATGCCCAATGTGCCGATCTTGCGCAGACCGCGCTCGTCCAAGATGTCTCGGGCCGCACGTTCGTCCATCAGTACCCAGTCAGCATTCATCTCTTCAGTCAGGACAATGGCTTCGCTCTCGCCTCGATCAAGCCTGTCGAGAAGCTCGAATACCGTTGAGGGAGCTCGTATTGCCTTGACTTCTATCCAGTCGGCGCGGCGTACCTCCTCGGCACCAGGGCGGGTTTCTCCCTCTGCTGCTGTTTCTTCGTACACAGCCTGTGGAATATGAATCCGTCCAAAGAGCATTTTCAGAAGCTCGAATCTGCCGATCACAGCCAGGCTGATAAGCGGAGTCGTGTTCGAGACAACGATCATGACTCGCTCCAGTTGGGAGTCAACTCTCGCACCGCCAGGAATTCAGCTTCAAGCTCTTGTGTCGAGTAGTCTAGATAGGCCATACCCTCAGCATCCAAGAGCTCCAGAAAATCCCGACGGCTTATGCCCAGCAGTCTGGCTGCTTTTCCCGACGAGACCTTACCTTCGCGAAAGAGTGTCAGAACGAGCCACTTTTCAACCTCGCGCTGTATGCGTTGTGGATCCAGGCCATAGGACAGGAGGGATTCTGGCAAGGTGACTTCTATAGTTACTTCAGGCATGAGTAGCCTCCTCAAGACTGCATTGCTTCGTCAACGGATAGCCGTTCTTGGACGGCGTCGAGCACTTGCCCAACCAGGCGGAGGGCGCGCTGGCCGTCTTCGACGTTGTAGGCTTCAAAAGGCACGCCGCCGGGCAGTCCGTTGGGGTAGCGGGTGGGGATGTAATACTGATCCAGCGGGGCGGCTTCTCGGCCTAGCTCTTCAAAGGCTGCGTCGAACGTGGCTGCTGCTGTGCACAACTCGCGCACCGAGTGCCCCCAGACCAATTCCACTTCCTGGGCATAGAGGTAAGCCTTGAGCGCCTTTTCTGCGGATTGTTGGGCCAGAAAGCAGGTCAGATTATACCGCTGACCATCAAAGGCGTAGCGGGCGTCGTCCAGGTCACGTTCGGCTTGGCGCCACCAACGATGGCTCTCAGCTTTCAGATTCGGTTGCATAGAGTACTCTCCCTTCGGCCACGGCCCGCCGTACCAGCGGGCTGGTCTTTCGCAGGCGGGCAAATTCGTCTGGAGTGTAGACCAACAGGTCCATCGTGATTCTAGGATCCAGCAGGCGATAGAGTTCGTCCAGGCGATCCAGGAATCGTTTCGAGGTTTCCATCACCACCAGCAGGTCAAGATCACTGCCCATGCGCAGCTTGTCCCGAGCCGCTGAACCAAAGAGGATGATTTGATGAACCCCCCGCCCTTTGAGAATGGGCAACATGCGGGCCAGTTCCTTCTCCAACTCTCGGCCGCGTTGCGCTCTCCTGGCTTCCTGGAAGGCCAGTGATGGGTGCACTTGCTCACTCCTTATTCAATATTCAATCGCTTCGCCTGCTGATTCGGATGCGGGCTTTCTCTACGACTACGACTTGCCCTCGCCAGCAGATTCCTGCTATGCTTGGCAGAGCGCGTTGAAGCACACGACGGGTGTTATCGAGAGTAGGTTGTCGGAGCCGTATCAAGAGCACTCCACGGGATTAAACGTGATTCTATTTTGCATGGGGCTGCCCCTTCGAAAAAGCCTGCCTCACGGCTGTGTCCATCGCTGCGTGGACGTTGTGATACAGCGCGTGACGATCCAACGCTTTGGGGTGGACGTCGGCGATGACGATCATCACCTCGCTCTCTACAGCCGAGGTTGGGATGACATCACATTCCAGGTTGTCCACGATGGCGCGGGCCACCGCCGACTGGGTCGGGCCGTAGATCATGTTGGCCTGGCGGAGGTTCTTTTGCTCTACGGCAGGCAAGATTAGAGTGGCCGGCCGGACGGTCAGGTTCGGTTCCAGGATGGCGGGCAATGCCTCGCGGCGATGGAGGGGATAAGTAAGCTGATAGGCATAGACGTCGCCCAGGGGCGATTTCTTGCCGCCCGCGACCAGGTCCAGTTGTACCGCTTCGGTGTCCTCGCCGGCGCTGCCGGTACCCAGCCGCAACCCGGCCTGGGCGATGATATCTGGCGTTAGTTCCAGGTCATCGAAGCGTTCCGGCAGGGGCCGGTCATCCATCCGCCGCTCGCCGTCACCGGGGCTGACCTTGCCCAGTTTTTCCAGTTCCAGGTGGATCTCGGCGCGGTCTTCGTGGAGGAGCGCGCCGCCGACGCTTTTGAGCGGCCGGCGCGGCCGGCCTACCGGCACGTTCATCATTCTCATGGCCTGCTTGACGGCCACACCGCCGCCGTAGCGGCAAAAGATGCGCGAAAGTTTCTGTACGCCCCGTTGCAGTTCACGGGCCTTGACCAGGTCGCCGGCATGGACGGCAGCGTAAACTTGCTGCCACACCTCCGGGTAGACCTGGGCGCTGGCCAGGATCATGCCCGTGCAGCCGCCCGCCAGGGCATTGAGCACCACTTCGTCGTGGCCGATGAACACGTCAATGCGGTCGCCGGCGAATTCCAGAACCTCCATCGTGTAGGTCAGGTTGCCGGAGGAATCCTTGAGGCCGATGATATTGGGGATGTCGGCCAGGTCTTCAATGACGCGGCGGGGCAGGTAACGATCCACCACCTGGGGGATGTTGTACATCAGGATAGGAACATCCACCGCTTTGGCGACCTCGTAAAAGTGCTGGTAGACCCCTTTGTCCGAAGGATGCAGGAAAAAGGGTGTCACTACCAGACAGGCGGAAGCGCCAGCCTCCTGAGCATTCTGAGCGAGCCGGATGGCCTCGCGCGTGGAGGATGCGCCGGTGCCGGCGATGACCGGTTTGCCATCCGCCTCCTCGACGGCGATCTCTACCAACCGTCTTTGTTCCTCCACCTCCAGGTAGGGGAACTCGCCGGTGGTGCCGCAGGGGACGAGGCCGTCCACGTGAGGCAGGCAATGGCGGATCAGGCTGCGGAAGGCGGCCTCATCTACGTTCTCTTTCTTGTCGAATGGTGTGACCAGGGCGGGAAAGACACCCTTGAGCCACGTGACTTTGACTGGCATTATAACCTCCTTAGTTGGTTATGTTCACCGCTCCGTTGCGGTTTGACTTTCTTTGGTTATGGGTTGTTTCTCCAGGCGAAGGTAGTCTCCCACGGTGACCAGTCGTAGTGCGCCGGTGGGACAGGCACTCAGGCAGGCCATATCATCGTAGCCGTGACAGCGCTCGCAGATTTCGGCCACCATCTCTGGCGGACGCTGGGTTAGGGCCGACAGCAGCCGTTTCAGCCACCCTTTCAGTTCTTCTGGCTCCGGTTCAATCATGGTCACCGCACCGTGTGGACAGGCATGTTCGCACATCGTGCAGCCAGTACAGGCAGAGGCAACGATGTGAACCAGGCCATTTTCGTCCTGGCGGATGGCGTCGAAAAAGCAGGCTTCGATACAGGCGGCGTGGGTGCAATGCTGGCACACGCCCATCAGATCCAGTGGGCCAAAACGCCGTCCTCCCAGGCGGATGCGGCTACGGCCAAAGCGGGCAGCACACGCCTCTTCGCATTGGTGACAGCCTGGCGGGCAAAGATCGGCCTGGCGCACCAACACCTGAGCTTCGAGTGTCAGGCCCTGCGCCAGCAGCAAATCCATAGCCGTACTCCAGTGGCCATTCTGCTGGATGTCAACGGCTGGTTTGCTGCGCAAGGCCATGGTGGCTCGAATGGCTTGTTCCAAGACGGGCTTGGCGGTGACCAACTGCGTAAAGTCCTCGCGACTCAGGCGCAGGGCTTCCACATCGGTGAGAGCAGTGACTGTGGCTTCGCGAAGGCGTTCGGCGAGCAATGCTCCCTCGCCGAAAAAATCGTCGTCGTGTAGATAAGCCAGCACCTGTTGGCGTCCACCCTTGGTACTTGTCACCTTGACCTGCCCGCGCGAAATGATAAAGAAAGCATCGCCTGGGTAGCCCTCCTGACAGATCGCGGTCCCAGCTGCGTAGCGGGTCAAAGTTAACAGGCTGGCCACTTTTGCACGCTCTTTGGGTGTGAGAGCCTGGAAAAGCACCACCCGGCAGAGCATGGTTATGGACAGCCGCTCTTGGCTGATCGCCTCCAATTGATTCCACAGTTCCGGATAGCGGCGGAAGCGGTACATCTCGCGCTGGGGGAACTCGAACAGGCGACAAGATGTCAATGCCCGGACGGTCGCTGTACGCGGACCTTTGGTAATGAAGGCCGTTTCGCCTACAATGTCACCTACACCCAGCCTTGCGAGATTAAGCTCGCCTCCCCCTTGGTCTCGAATGGAGATGCGCAGCTTGCCTTCGTCCACCAGGTAGAGTGAATGGTGGATCTCACCCTGTCGAATGATCGCCCTGCCGGACTGGATTTCGAGGACGCGAGCGGCTTGCGCCAGGTCAGCGATGGCCGTGGCAGGAAGGTTGGCCAGCAGTGGATGCACGCCAAGGCGATCTTGCAGGGTAGGAGTGACAGGTTCTGGATTCAATGCCTGTCCTTTCGGCTAACAAAAGCATCGAGGTGGCCGCGTTTTCCATAACGCGCAAGCCCCGCGCAATATAAAAATCGCGACAAGACTCCCAGGTCATGGTGATGGCGCAACCTTGGCCCAGTCGGCCAGGAAACTCTTGACACCAACGTCTGTCAAAGGATGGGTCAGTGCCTTCTTTATCACAGCGTACGGCACGGTGGCAATGTCGGAGCCCAACCGGGCCGCCTCGACGATGTGCATCACGTGGCGCACACTGGCGGTAATGATCTCTGTTTCGACGCCATAGTTTTGGAATATCTCGACGATGTCAGCGACGACCTCCATGCCATCGTTGCCGGCATCGTCCAGGCGGCCTACAAAGGGAGAGACGTAGCTGGCGCCGGCAGTAGCGACCAGGAGCGCCTGCGTGGCTGAGAAGACGAGGGTGGCATTGACGCGGATGCCCCAGTTCTTGGCCAGTTCGCGGGCTCTGTCAATAGGCGTATCGCACTTGCCGAACCAGGGGCAGCCCTGGCACAGCCGGTCGGTGTCCACTTTCAGCTCGCGGATGCGGTTCATGGCCTTGAGCCCTTCTTCTGTGGCCGTGATCTTGACGACGACGTGGGGCGACCAGGTGGCGAACTCGGTGGCCTCGGCCGCCATGCCGTCGGCATCCAGGCTGACGGCCTCGGCGCTGACCGGGCCTTGAACGATGTAGCAGATCTCCTGGGCCACGGCTTTATAGTCGCCGCGCCCGGCCCGGGCCATGAGTGTGGGGTTGGTCGTCACGCCGCTGAGGATTCCCCACTCGGCGATCTCGCGAATTTCCTCGATTTTGGCGGTGTCCAAAAAGAACTTCATCGTTGAAAGCCTCCCTGCGAATTGTAAATTGCGAATCCTGGCGACATTATAACCTGAATCGCGCGGCAATGCAACCTTGACGATTGGCTGACTTTCTGCTATGATCAGGGAATCAGGGAGGCTACTCAGGCTACCCCGGTTTGGACACAGAGAATCACAGAGAAGACACAGAGGCTCACAGAGAATGAATAAAAATACAAGTTTTTTCCTCTGTGTATCTCTGTGAAACGCTCTGTGACACTCTGTGTAACCATAGGCTGAGTAGTCACTCAGGGAGCTATTGCACAAGCAAGTCAAGACAATGAGGAGGAAGATCAAATGATCGCCATAATCAATGGCAGGGTGATGACCATCACCCAAGGTACTTTGGAGAGCGGGACGGTGCTCGTCGAGGGTGGGCGCATCGTCGCCGTAGGGGAGGAGGTCGAAATTCCAAAAGACGCTGAATTGTACGATGCTGCCGGCAAGATGGTGATGCCGGGCCTGATTGATGCTCACTGCCACGTGGGACTCTTTCCCGATGGCATTGGCTGGGAATATTCTGATGGCAACGAGATGACCGATCCCATCACGCCGCACCTGCGGGCATTGGACGCTGTACATCCTGGAGACCCGGCCTTCAAAGAGCTGGTGGCCGCCGGTGTGACGACGGTGCTCACCGGCCCCGGTAGCGGCAACCTCATCGGCGGGCAGTGGGTTTGTCTCAAGACCGTACCCAAACCGAGTGTGGAGCAGATGGTGCTGTTGGAGCCGGCCGGCATGAAAATGGCCCTGGGCGAGAACCCCAAGCGGGTCTACGGTGAGCAAAAGAAAGCGCCTTCCACGCGCATGGGCAACGCGGCTACCTTGCGCGCCGCGCTGGTGGATGCCCAGAACTATTTGGAAAAATGGCGCCGCTACGAGGCTGACTTGGCCGAGTACCAGGCCAAAGCCGAGGCGGGAGACGAGGATGCGGAGGCGCCCAAACTGCCAGAGCGCGATCTAAAATTGGAAGCGCTGGGCAAGGTCCTGCGCCGCGAGATGAAGGCCCGCATCCACGCTCACCGGGCCGACGACATGCTCACGGGCATCCGCATCGCCGAAGAGTTTGACCTGGACTTGACGCTGGAGCACGCGACCGAGGGCTACAAAATCGCCGACGTTTTGGCCGCCAAGGAGGTTCCAGTCACAGCCGGGCCGATTCTCTTCTCTCGCGTCAAGTATGAGCTCAAAGACATGACGCCCAAGAATCCCGGCGTTATGGTCAAGGCAGGTGTCAAAGTGGCCATTCAGACTGACGAAATGTCGGCGGTCAAGTACCTGCCCATCAACGCAGCCCTGGCCGTGCGCGAGGGGATGCCAGAGGAAGAGGCGTTAAAGGCCGTCACCATCAACGCCGCTGAGATCATCGGCGTGGCCGACCGGGTGGGCAGCCTGGAGGTGGGTAAGGATGCCGACATTGTCGTCTTTAGCGGACATCCCTTCGAGTACTGTACCGTGGCCGAGTTGGTGCTGGTGGATGGCCAGGTGGCTTATCGGCGGGAGGAAGCAACGACATAGCTTTGCTGGGTTGGAGTAGTTGGCCATGCCGTTCGTCAAGCAGGTTCGGCAGACGATTGAGCGTTACGATCTGTTGCCCAGGGGAGAGCCGGTTGTCGTCGGCGTTTCCGGCGGGCCGGATTCGCTCTGCCTACTGCACGTGCTGCGGCAGCTGGCGAGGGATTATGACCTGGCGCTGCACGCGGCCCACCTGAATCACCAGATCCGGGGCGCGGAGGCCGACGCCGACGCAGTTTTTGTGGCGGCCCTGGCTGCCGGATGGGGTCTGCCTTGCACTGTCGCCACCCGAGACGTGCCGGTCCTGGCGCGCCAGCACAAACTGGCCATAGAAGAAGCGGCGCGCCAGGCGCGTTACACCTTTCTGGCCGAGGTCGCCGGGCAGGTGGGCAGTCGCACTGTAGCCGTGGGCCACAACGCTGGCGACCAGGCAGAGACGGTGCTGATGCACTTTTTGCGGGGCGCGGGCCTGGCTGGGCTGCGGGGAATGTTGCCCAAGACGCCGTTGTCCCGCTACCGGCTGTTGCAAGGGCAGACAGGCGCGGCGCTGTCGCTGGTGCGGCCGCTGCTGGAGACACCCCGGACAGAGATCGAGACCTACTGCGCCGAGCACGGCCTCCAGCCTCGCTTTGACCGCTCTAACCTGGACACGACGTACTTTCGCAACAGGCTGCGCTACGAACTGATCCCTTACCTGGAAACCTACCGCCCCAACGTCCGCGAGGTGATTCGCCGCATGGCGCGGGTGGCCGTTGACGATTATGCGCTCTTGCGTGAGGTGTTGGAAGATGCCTGGGTCAAAGTGACGCGGGCCGCCGATGACGAGGTGATCATCTTGGACCTGGCGGGCTGGCGCGCGCTGCCCCTGAGCTTGCAACGGGCCACGGTACGGGAGGCAGTGCATCGTCTGCGGCGGAATCTGCGCAACATCAGCTTTTGCCACATTGAGGACGCGGTGACGGTGGCACGGGAAAAGGCCACCGGCGCGGTTGCTTCGCTGCCCCGGGGATTGCGGCTCACCATCGGCTACGAAGTGCTGACAGTGTCCGGCGAGGACTACCGGCCCGTGCCGTTGGATTGGCCAGCACTGCTGGTAAGCGACCTGCCCCTGAACCTGCCCGGTCGCACGCCGCTACCTGGTCCCGCTGGCTGGCAGGTGGAAGCCCGATGGCTCTTGCCGGAGGCGTTACCGCCCGATTGGCTGACCAATCCCGATCCCTGGCAGGCGTTCCTCGATGCCAGGGCCGCTGGCGAGGGCCTGGCGTTGCGGCGTCGGCGACCGGGTGACCGTTTTCAGCCGCAGGGCATGGCCGGGCGGAGCAAGTCGCTGAGTGATTTTCTGATCAATACCAAGGTGCCAGCCGCCTGGCGCGACTGGGTGCCGTTACTGGTGAGTGGTGACGACCGCATCCTGTGGGTGGCCGGTTGGCGGCTGGATGAGCGGGTGCGGGTCATGCCGGAGACGGAGCGGGTGTTGCACCTACGTTTTGTCGTGAAACGTAAGCCGTGAAACGTAAAACGTGAAACGTGATCTAAACCTGTCACGCATCACGCATCACGTCTCAGACTATCAACATCGCGTCGCCAAAGCTGTAAAAGCGGTATTCTTGCTCGATAGCTTTTTGGTAGGCACGGTCAATCAGTTCCTTGCTGGCAAAGGCGCTCACCAGCATGAGCAGCGTGCTGCGGGGCAGGTGAAAGTTGGTGATTAGCGCGTCAACGGCGCGGAAGCGGTAGCCAGGGTAAATAAACAGGTCGGTGGGGTCTTCAAAGGGGACCACCGTCTGCCAGGAGCAGGCATCGCCATCTGGCGCACAACTGGCCGCGGCGCTCTCTAGCACGCGGACGGCGGTGGTGCCCACGGCGACGATCCGTCCCCCTGCCAGACGGGTGTGGTTGATCTGCCGGGCTGTCTCCAGGCTCAGCGAGCACCACTCGGTGTGCATTACGTGGTCTTTTACGCATTCGGCCGTCACAGGACGAAAGGTGTCCATGCCGATGTGCAGCGTGACAAAGGCAAAGCCCACGCTGGCCTCGTGCAGTTGCAGAAGCAGATCGGGCGTAAAGTGCAGGCCAGACGTCGGCGCGGCGGAGGAGCCTGCCACGCGGGCATAGATCGTCTGATAACGTTCTGGGTCGGCCAGTGGCTCGTGGATGTAGGGAGGCAGCGGCACCTCGCCCAGGGCGTCCAGCAGCGGCTCCAGTGGCCGGTCGAAGGTGATGAATCGCCCACCGGCAGCGGTGACAGCGGTGATCTCGCCGGTGATACGCTTTTCTCCCTCGCCCACGGCGATCTGCTGGCCGGGCATGGCCCTGCGGCCTTTGACCAATACTTCCCATTCGGTGGCGCTGCGCCGGGCGACCAGCAGCAGTTCCACCTTGCCACCGGTGGGGATTTTACGCGCCGTCAGTCGGGCGGGGATGACCCGCGTGTCGTTAAAGACCAGCAAGTCGCCCGCTCGCAAGTAGTCCACAACGTCGCGGAAGGTGTGATGGGTTAGGCTGCCGTCGGCACGGGAAACTACCAACAGCCGTGAAGCGTCGCGGGGCTCGATCGGCGTCTGGGCGATGAGGTGAGGGGGGAGGGTGTAGTCGAATTCGATGGTCCTCATCATCGCTTCAGTTACTTGGCGCACCGGAAGCCGTGGTCCGGAGCGTAGCCATCCGGCCCCCCGCTGTGCCGGTGAGCAGCACGCACCTCCCATGGCGGATTCTTGAAGGCTCCGCCCCGCAATACCCGGCCCGCTCCCTGCGGCGGTCCCCCAGGGTTGCGCAATGGTGAGTTAGAATACCATAGGGAATCGTACCGGTCGGCCACCCATTCCCAGACGTTGCCGGTCATGTCCATGATGCCATAGGGGCTGGCGCTGGCCGGGTAGTTGCCCACGGCGACCACACTGCCTGCGCCACCATCGCTGGTGTTAGCGCGTCCGCCCTCCCAATTGCTGCCCCACGGCCAGATGAGACCGTCGGTGCCGCGCGCGGCTTTCTCCCATTCTGCCTCGGTGGGCAAGCGTTTGCCGGCCCACTGGCAGTAGGCGTTCGCATCGTTCCAACTCGTCCAGATGACGGGAAACTTTTCGCGGCCGGGCGTGTTGAGCGTGCGCCACGTTTGGCCTTCGCCCTTCTTTTCCGCATCGGTGGCATAGCTGGTCGCGGCGGCAAAGTCGGCGAATTGTTGGTTGGTTACTTCCCACTTGTCAATGTAGAATTCGTCCAGGTAGACCGTCCGGCGAGGCGTTTCGTCGATGAACCAATCGCGAGGGTGTGGACAAATGCCGCCAAAGGCATTGCCGCACATCTGGATGGCGGCATCAATTTCGGCGTCGGAACTGCCCTGGATAAAGTCGCCTGCCGGGACAAGCGCCATGTCCGCCGGTACTGGCGGCGGCGATGGTTCGACGGTGCTCACCACAGGCGTGGGCGTGGCAGTGGGTGTATCCGTTGGTGCAGCAGTGGATGTGGGCGTGGATGTGGGCGTGGATGTGGGCGTCGGTGTAGCTGTGGGCATAACAGTCGGGGTCACTGGGGGGATGGTCAGAGTTGGCGACGGCGTGACCTGCGTTGGCCTGGCGGTAGGTGTTGACGTGGGTGGTGTGGCTGTCTCTGCCACGATGACCGTTTCGGTCTGAACAGGCTTCAGTGTTGGTGTGGGTGTCACTGGAGCGCGCGTCGGAGCAGGCGTCACAGCCGCTGCGAGAGCCGGCGTGGCCGTTGTCCGCGTCAGCAAGTCGGTGCCGTCCAGCAGGAAAAAGGCCGCCGCCCCACAGGCTAGCACTCCGCAGGCGAGACCGGCCAGGATGATGCCAGCTATCGCCCAGCTCATTCCCCCCCCACGGCTGGATGTCTCGGCCGGGGGAAGGAGAGCGGGCGCTCTCGGCGGTTCCGGGAGAGTGTCAGGTTGCGGTCTTGTTCTGGGCGGAGGCGGTGGCTTTGCTGGCCCGGAAGGTGCGCCGACGACGGTCTCGTCCCAGGTGGTAGGTTTACCAACGAGGGTTTCGTCGTGGAGGGTTTCGTCGTGCCGGGTAGGGTAGAGTGGAGTTTCATCAATCTCTGTAGGGTCCTTTTTGGCCATGATTCCTCCCTTTCAGGAGACACTAAAAAGTGTTGGCTGCTCCGTGCGGTCGGGATAGGGGAGGTTTAGATGCTCATAAGCCCGGCGAGTGACGACGCGCCCCCGGGGCGTGCGGTTGAGAAAGCCCAGCTGGAGCAGGTATGGCTCGTACACGTCCATGATGGTGTCCGCTTCCTCAGAAATAGCGGCGGCGATGGTCTCCAATCCTACTGGCCCGCCGTCGAACTTTTCGATGATGGCGCGCAACACCTTGCGATCTATGTCATCCAGACCCAGGGCGTCCACTTCCAGCAGGGCCAGGGCTTGCCGGGCCACGGTCTCGGTGATGGCCCCGTCGGCGCGCACCTGGGCATAGTCACGCACGCGCCGCAGGAGGCGATTGGCTACGCGAGGTGTGCCCCGCGCCCGCCGGGCGATCTCGAGGACGCCGTTCTCGTTGGTCGGTACCCTCAGCAGCCGGGCCGAGCGAGCGACGATCTCTTCCATGGCCGGCTGGCTGTAAAAGTCCAGGCGATATACCGCCCCGAATCGCGCCCGCAGCGGCGAAGTCATCAGTGCCAGCCGCGTGGTGGCGCCGATGATGGTGAAGCGGGGCAGCTTGAGCCGGATACTCCGCGCCCCCGGCCCCTTGCCGATGATGATGTCCAGGGCAAAATCTTCCATGGCCGGGTAGAGCACTTCTTCCACCACCCGGCTGAGCCGGTGCACCTCGTCAATAAAGAGCACGTCTCCCTTGCGCAGGTTGGTCAGGATGGCAGCCAGGTCGCCGGCCCGTTCGATGGCTGGGCCGGAGGTGACTTTGATGTTGACGCCCATCTCGTTGGTGATGCAGTGGGCCAGGGTAGTTTTGCCCAGCCCCGGCGGACCGTACAACAGCACGTGATCCAGCGCCTCACCGCGCCCCTTGGCCGCCTCGATGAGAATGCTCAGGTTCTCTTTGACCTTTTCCTGGCCAATGTACTCTGCCAGCCGTTGGGGACGCAGCGAGACCTCTGGGGCAATGTCGTCCTGGCGTGCTTTGGGTGTGACCATGCGATCGTTTGTCACGTTTTGGGACATTCTTTTTCTCCAGGCGCGAGTCCACTGCGCGGCTACGAATTCGACAGCCAATGGCGTGACTGATTATACCAGAAAGTAGATTGGCAGGCAATTTGGCTTTGCTCACTCCTGATAAAACGAAAGCGGCCTACTCTTACCCGCTGATGGACAAGTAGGCCGCTTACTATTGCGCGCTACCACTCTAACCAATTCTTAACCTATCCCTTACCACCTTCTAACCTCAGCAATTCCCGTTTTGTAGTGGTGTGGATGATCTAGCCGCTGGGATGATAAAGTCGTTCAACAGGGTTTGAGGAACATAAAAATCGTTCTCGCTCAAATCACTGGTAAAGGCGACGACCAATTCAT
>CAYVPU010000028.1:0-8570 GCA_964453885.1 uncultured Anaerolineae bacterium
TGAGCCTGGACGATTTTGACCACACCGTGCAGTTGATGCGTGAATCGCTGATAAAGCTGGAAGACTGGGAAATTGGTGATTGGTCTCAAAATCCCCAACCTTCCAACCTTCTAACCCCAAGGAGAAAACTGTGAAAGAGACAATCAAAAAATTGGTGGAAACCTTTGGCCCATCGGGATACGAAAGCGCCGTCCGGGACTTTATTCGCCAGGCGGTTGAGAAAGAGAGCCTGGCAAATGGAAGAGGAGGCAAGGTGCGCGTGGACGCTATGGGCAACCTCATCGTCCTCAAGAAAGGCACTGGCGGCGGGCGCAAGGTCATGCTGGCGGCGCACATGGACGAGATCGGCGTGGTCGTGACTCACGTGGACAAGAAAGGTTTTTTGCGCTTTGGGCGCGTGGGCGGCGTCCGCCCACATACGTTGATCGGTGGACGGGTGCACTTTGCCGACGGCACCATCGGCGCCATCGGCGTGGAAAAGCTGGAGGATCGCTCCAAGGTGCCCGGCCTGGACAAACTGTTCATTGACGTGGGCTCAAAGGACAAGGACAGTTGCCCCGTGTGCGTGGGTGACGTGGCTGGCTTTATCCGCCCCTTCAAAGACCTGGGCGACCGCCTGGTGGCCAAAGCCATGGACGACCGCATCGGCTGCGCGGTGATCCTGCAAGCCCTGCGCGAATTGAAAGAGTCACCCCACGATGTGTATTTTGTCTTTACCGTGCAGGAGGAAGTCGGCCTGCGCGGGGCGACGACCTCCGGCTACGGCGTGGCGCCCGACCTGGCCCTGTCCGTGGACGTAACCAGAACCGGCGATACGCCAGAAGCCCACACTATGGCCGTCTCCCTGGGCGACGGCCCGGCCATCAAGGTCAAAGACGGCCGGATGCTGGCCCATCCGGGGGTCAAGAACTGGCTGGTGGAGACGGCCGAGGCCAACGAGATCCCTTATCAGCTTGAGGTGCTGGAGGGAGGCACCACCGATGCGACTGCCATCCAGACCTCGCGGGCGGGCGTGCCGGCCGGCTGCGTGTCCATCCCCTGCCGCTACGTCCACACACCGTCAGAGATGGTGGACTATAACGACGTGACCAATGCCGTCAAGTTGCTGGTGGCCGCCCTGTCGAAGCCAATCGAACTTGGAGAATCAACGTGAAAGCTCAATATTATACCGACGTCCCAGCCGAACAGGTCGAGGGCGTGCCCGGGGTGACGGTCCGCTGGGTGATCAGCGAGAAGGACGGCGCGCCCCATTTCGCCATGCGCGTCTTTGAGGTGGAACCAGGCCACGCCACGCCTTTCCATCCCCACTGGAGCGAGCACGAGGTGTTCGTGCTGTCCGGCCAGGGCGCGCTGCGGAGTGAGAGCGGCGAAACGCCACTGTCGCACGGCAGCGTTGTCTTTGTGCCCGGCGACGAGATGCACCAGTTCATCAATAAAGGGAACGACGTGTTTCGTTTTATCTGCCTCGTCCCCAACGACTGGTTGAAAGACGTGGCCCAAGACAGGGCATGACGTTGAAAGAAGGCACGCGCCTGGCCCTGGTGACAGGCGACATCGGGGCGGGCAAAACGACCACCGTCGGGCGGGTCGTGGCATTGGCGCGGGCGCGGGGCTACGTTTGTGCGGGCCTCTGGGCGCCCGCGCTCGTCGTTGACGGGAGAAAAACCGGCATCGAGGCCGTGGACCTGAGCAGCGGCGAGCGTCGGCTGCTGGCTCGGATGTCCCTGGTAGCAACCGGGGAGCAACTGGGTCGCTACAGCTTTTGTCCGGATGCCATCGCCTGGGCCAACGGGGTACTGGCGGCGGCTGTCGCAGTTCAGCCCGACCTGCTGGTCGTGGACGAGATCGGCCCGCTAGAGTTGGAGCGGGGCGGCGGTCTGGCCCCGGTGCTGGAACTTTTGGCGACGGGGCGCGTGCGCCGCGCGTTAGTTGTCGTGCGCACCTGGCTGCTGGATGCGCTGCGGGCGCGATTGCCGGGCATCCCGGCGGCGACTTTTTCGGTGGACGTGGAAACGCGGGAGTCGGTGCCGCAGCAGGTTGCAAGTTGGCTATTTGAGACAACAACCGACTAGTGCTAGAGGTCAGGGTTCACTCCGCGGTCGCTCCTACGACGACAACGCCTCCGTCAACCGGCACTCCCACGCCAGCCCACTCGGCCACTGCCAAGAAATCCTCAAAGGCATTCTCACCTTGCTCGCCGCTGGGGTCACGGTCATTGACCGGGTTGTTCAGCACATAGACGTAGAGATTCAGGGTCTGTGGCTGATAGATGCTGCCTGGATTCGGATCCTTGGACAAGAAACGGTCCGTCGCCGGGTCATACCAGCGGGCACCATAGTAGTACAATTCGGGAACGATGTCAAATCGCTGGCCGGTGTAGCCGCGTTCGGTGGGCAGCTCTACCGGCGGTGCCGCGCCAAAGGGTGGATACCACGCCTCTTCCACAGGATTGCCTGCATCGTCGGTAACCAACACCACGCTGCCCAGGCTACGTCCTGAGCTATGCCGAAGGGCCTGCCCTGAGCCCTTCGACGGTGCTCAGGACAGGACTCAGGGTGGGGTTGGGGTGAAGGGTAAGCGTATTCGGGTGTCAAGGTGCCACCGCCGAACCTCAGAGGGCCATTACGGTTTGACAATCAACCTCTTGTATGCTATGCTTACATTCAATGATGTAATAGCTTTCTGAAAGGAGAGGCATGATGAGCAATGTTGATGTACTGCAAGTACCGCAGGATATTCTAGACTCATCTCGCCTGACTATATCCGAGTTAAAGGTGGAAATAGCAGTCTACCTGTATGCCCAGGGACGCCTGTCTATTGGCAAGGCGCGCGAGTTGGCCGGTATGTCATTGTGGGAGTTCCGCCAGTTATTGGCCTCGCGCCGCATTTCGCCACACTACAATGAGGCTGATCTAGATGAGGACATGACCACGCTGCGCGAGATGGAACGGCTATGATCGTCGTCAGCAACACCTCGCCGTTGACCAATCTGGCCGCGATCGGACAGTTTGATCTCTTGCATCGTCTGTATGGCCAGTTGCACATTGCCCACGGCGTATGGGGAGAGTTGAACGCCGGGGGCGAGCGTTGGCCTGGCTGCGACGAGGTAGCCAAAGCAGACTGGATTGAACGACATACCGTGCAAAATCGAGACTTGGTCACTGCGTTACAGCGCGACCTGGACCGCGGCGAGGCCGAAACGATTGCTTTGGCCCTGGAACTTGACGCCGACCTAGCGTTGCTAGACGAGAAAGAGGGGCGGCACGCGGCCCGGCGATTAGGGTTACGTGTCGTCGGCGTCGTGGGTATCCTGCTGGAAGCCAAGGCGAATGGCGCGGTTGATAGGGTGCGTCCCCATTTGGATGCCTTGCGTCAGACGGCTGGCTTCTATCTAAGCACATCACTCTACCAATACGCACTGGCGCTGGCAGGTGAAAACGGCGCGTAAAGTCACGACGACGTGTCTGCAAAGCAAGTCACATGGGGTCAATGACTTGGCTGTCAGTATATCTTGCCTTGTCTCCCGCTATCAAGTGGCGGAGAAAGCAAAAAGCACGAAAGCCTGATTGTGGCTTTTGCGCTTTTTTTGTCCACCACTTGAATGGCTGCCAACAAGCCCGCATCAGGTGATTGCTGAGGAGGTAGTAGAGGACGCCATCCGCACGGGTGTCGATGCGCCGGTCGTTGGTGCACCGACGCACAAAGGCCACTGAAGACAACTACCGTTTTCAGTGGCCTCCGCGTGCTTGGTGGCGTATACCCATCGCAAACGTTTTCCAGTTCAATCATCCTCGGTTGGGGTAGCTTCGTTGCCGCTGCCGACGTAGGTCCACACCACCAGATACTCTCCGGCGCGGGAGTCGTAGGCCACGGCCAGCAGGACGTTGTCGTAGCCGCTCACCGAGACGATGACCAGGTTGTCCCCTTGCGGCACGCCCGTCCCCGACAACCAGCGGGCATAGATGCGCCTGTCGCCGCTTGCCCGCAGTTGCCAGACGACCAGGTACTGGCTCTCTCAGTTTCCTGGAATTGATCGTCAACCCACCCAGTTCATCGCCCGCTCGACGGCCTTCTTCCAGCCCTTGTATCCCTCCTCGCGGCGCGCCTCGTCCCAGGCTGGCTCAAAGGTGCGCTCCTCACTCCAATTGGCCCGGAGCACGTCGAGACCGTCCCAAAAGCCGGCCGCCAGACCGGCAGCGTAGGCCGCGCCCAGTGCGGTCGTCTCGTTGACGGTGGGCCGCACCACGGGCACGCCCAGCACGTCGGACTGGAGCTGCATCAAAAAGTCGTTGACCGTCGCGCCGCCGTCCACCTTGAGGGCGGTCAACTCGATGTCCGAGTCGGCGCGCATCGCCTCCAGCACATCGCGGGTCTGGTAGCAGATGGCCTCCAGCGTGGCGCGGACCAGGTGGCGGCGGTCGGTGTAGCGGGTGAGACCGACGATGGCCCCCCGGGCGTACATGTCCCAATAGGGCGCAAAGAGCCCCGAAAAGGCGGGCACAAAGTAGACGCCGCCCGCGTCCTCCACCGACGACGCGATGGCCTCCGTCTCGGAGGCGTCCTTGATGAGGCCCAGGTTGTCGCGAAGCCATTGTATTGCCGCGCCAGTGATGGCGATGGAACCCTCCAGCGCGTAGGTGGCCTTGCCCGGTTCCAGCCCGTAGGCCACCGTCGTCAGCAGTCCGCTGTCCGAAGGGACGACCTGCTGGCCGGTGTTGAGGAGCATAAAACAACCGGTGCCATAGGTGTTCTTGGCCTCGCCGGGGGCGTAGCAGGTCTGACCAAAGAGCGCTGCCTGCTGGTCGCCCAGGTCGCCGCAGACGGGAATATCTGTCCCCAACGGGCCATCGGAGCGAGTGAGACCATAGAAATCCGCGTCGGACGAGGGCCGAATCTGGGGCAACATGGCGCGGGGGATGCCCAAAATCTCGAGCAGCCGGTCGTCCCAGTCCAGCGTGTGCAGGTTCATCAACATAGTGCGCGAGGCGTTGGTCACGTCGGTGACGTGAGCACCACCATCGGGGCCGCCGGTGAGCCACCAGATGAGCCAGGTATCTACCGTGCCAAAAAGCGCCTCACCCCGCTCCGCCTTGCCCCAGGCACTCTCGACGTTATCCAGGATCCAGCGAATCTTGGGGCCAGAGAAATAGGTCGCCACCGGCAGGCCCGTCTTGATGCGAAAAGCGTTCTCCAGGCCGGCGTCTATCAGTCGCTGACAGATGTCAGTGGTGCGGACACATTGCCAGACGACGGCGTTATACAACGGCTGTCCGGTCGTTTTGTCCCAGACGACCGTCGTCTCTCGCTGGTTGGTAATGCCCAGGCCAGCGATCTCGGCCGGATCTATGCCACTCTCGGACAGCGCACCTCCGACGACTTTTTGAGTCTTTTCCCAGATCTCTATTGGGTCGTGCTCGACCCAACCAGGCTGGGGGTAAATTTGAGTGTGTTCCTCGTACTGGGCAGCGACGACCTGACCGGACCGGTCGAAGGCCATGAAGCGTGTGCCGGTGGTGCCCTGGTCAATAGCAACAACATAGCGTCGGAAAGTTGACGAGTTGGACATCATTCACTCTCCTTTACTCGTGTTAGATCGGGTTACTTGACAGGAAGCAAGTCTGGCGATAGAATTAGCCTGCCGATAGACAGCGCAACTTTACGATTGCAGCAGTGTTTTGAAAGATAGAAAAGCACTCCCTCTCAACACTTTATCGAAAGGATGGATAAAAAAGGATGCAAGTTTTTCTTTACGTCGTGGCGACGGTCTTTGGTTATCTCTTGGGTTCAACGCCCATCGGCTACCTCATCGGCAAGCTGCGAGGGGTAGACGTGCTCCAGTACGGCAGTGGCCGAACCGGCGGCACCAACGTGATGCGTGCTGTCGGGTCATGGGCAGCCGCACTGACCGTGATCGGCGACGGCCTCAAGGGCTTGCTGGCCGTCGGGATTGCAGCGCTGCTGGTGGGCACGCCAGCGGCCAAAGTGCTGGCCGGGCTGTCGGTACTCATCGGCCACAACTGGTCGGTGTTCCTGAGTTGGCGGGGCGGCGCAGGGGCCATGACCAATCTGGGCGTCATTATTGGGCTATATTACCCGGTCATGATCGGCCTGGCTGTCATTGGCCTGATCGTCCTGGTGATCTCGCGCATGGCCTCGGTAGCCACGCTGAGTATATCCATCGCAGCGCCGCTGATCTTTGCCGGGCTGGCGCTCTTGAGTGACGTGCCCTGGGCCTACGCCATCTATGGATTGCTCGCCGGAGCCGTGATCGCCATCGCTTTGCTGCCCAATATCCACCGGATCCTGAGCGGCACGGAGCGCCGGCTAGAATTCAATCACTGACGCCCAAGCCAACCTTACCGACAATTGAACAGAACTCAAGCCAGGCGGCGCCAAAGAGGACGCGGCCTTTTTTGGTTTTTTAAGCCTTCCCGAGTAGGAGCCTATGCTCCAGGCGGCAAGATGAGCCGCAGCGGAACAGGGATAAAAGTCAACACAAAAATGATGAATGTGCCAGCGGCCAGTAACCGTTGGCGCGCCGTGAGAGGCGTAATGTCATCCAGTGGCGTGGCGTGTTGCTGCCCAAAGAGCCAGATCAGCATCGTCCACAGCCACCAGCCTTGCCAAAAGAAACCCATGATCAGCGTCAGACCCAGCGTAGCCCAAGTGAGCCAACGCGCCTTATCGCCCAGCAGGGCGTAAGCAATGTGGCCACCATCCAGCTGTCCGGCCGGGATGAGGTTTATAGCCGTCACCAACAAGGCAGCCCACGCAGAAAAGGCAATGGGATCCAGCAGAACGTCTTTGCCACCAGACGGCAGAAACTGGTCAAAAATCAAGACCTTGAGCCCGGCATAGAGAATGGAATTCCCCTCCAACAGGGTGCCGCTCTCTGGGATACCCAGGCCCATCACCGGGTCAAAGTCAGTGACGGGAGAGATAGCAAGCCCCCAGATCAGAAACGGCAGGGCAACGATGAATCCCGCCAGTGGCCCGGCGGCTCCAACGGCCAGCAGCGTCTTGCGGTTGAGCATGGGGCCTTTCATACGAATGATAGCTCCCATGGTGCCCAACGGCGAAAGGGGAAAAGGGAGCGGGATGAAATAGGGCAGCGTCGCGGACAAGCCAAAGTGACGCGCGGTCAAGTAATGGCCAAACTCGTGGGCCAAGAGGGGCACCAGCAGGGCCACCGCAGCCGGCAGGCCCAGGTGCAGGTGAGTCAGGCTATAGACAACGATCTCTGAAAGCGACTCTGCCTCGACGCCAACCGCCGTCGCGCCGGTGAAAAGCACCGATATGACTGTCAGCACAAACAGCACGGCGTTAACCCATCGCTTCGACGGGGTTGGGCGCACGACGCCAGGCCGGCCATAGATCACATCCCGGCCATCCTCACGGCGCAGCAGCAAGGTGTGATCTAGGGCTTCAAAACGGGGCGCAACGATCTCGAACGCCTCTTCTGCCGAAAGCATCAACCGCCCGCGCAGACGCAACACCGGGTGTTCACGTTGTGGTTGCCCCAGGCTTGTCCCATAGGTGACGTCCTCGACGGCGAAAACATCCTCAACCGCCTCTCTCAACTGTGTCGCGAGAACGTTATGACTATCTGAAAAGCCTTGCCTCAAGGTCTCTTGTCTATCTTGTCCGTCCATGTCGAAATAGCCAATCTATGTTAGAGTAGATGTAACTACCAGCCTGCTCGGCCTGGACACTTGTACCTGTGCACAAGTACAGGTGTTGCCAAATCCAGGCCAGGGGCGACACCAGACGTGTATTCCTAACGGTTTTCAGACATACACTACCGTTTTTGAACCACCTGACCGCCGGATCTGGCGAGCCGGCGAGAGCGGCTGAGTAGGTTACGAGTAGATTTGAGAACCGCATTATACACGATGCATCCAGCTAACACAAATCGGAAATCACAGCCCTGCCAGCCGGGCGATGAACTCGTAGGCACGCTGCCAGACATCCTCTCGATCGTGGTCCGCTGGCAGCGAGTGGGTGCTGTTGGCGAAGCGGAGAACCGCCTTGTCGGTCGAGGCTGTGCGGTCATAGATCTCCTGCGGGCAGCCGGGCGGAACCGTCTGGTCGAGGTCGCCGTGCATGATGAGTAGCGGCACTTTTACCTGGGACAGTTCCTGGCGCGTCCGGCGCATAAAACGCAACAATTCGTCCAGGCATCTGACGGGGGCCCGATCGTAGGACCAAAATTGCGCCCGGATAGCCGGGTCAGGCGATTCCGGCCCACCCATAGAAATGTAGCGGACAAAGTGCTTGGCGAAAGGTACCAAGACTTGTCTCCAGTCCGTCTGGTACAAAGGCGTGGCCAGGAGCACAGCTCCATCCATTGGATAGCGCGAAGCAAGATGCAGGGTGATGATACCTCCCAGCGAGTAGCCGACGACGTAGACCTGTTCCCGCTCAGCATCCAGCCGCTCCAATCCTTCCCGCGCCGAGGCGACCCAGTCTTGCCAGCCAGTTTCGGACATTTCCTCCGGCGTCGTGCCGTGACCGGCCAACCGCACACCCATCACAGTGAGGCCCTGCCGGGCCAGATACTCCCCCATGGG
>CAYVPU010000028.1:8670-10703 GCA_964453885.1 uncultured Anaerolineae bacterium
CCCACCCGCACGTCAAGCTCCAGCCAGACGTTCTCCCTGATGGCCCCACTCCAGACAATAGAGTCACCGACTTTGCGATAGGGGTAATCATCGATGCCACCCAGTTCAGCTCCCTCACCGGCCTTGCCCTTAAAAGTCAACAGTGTGCCGGGGATGGTCTCCCCTCTCTTTAGCGTGTAAGCCACCGGCGCGTTGCCAAAGGTCAGAGGCGTTGTTTCCGGCAGGGTCGCCGCTCGAACATCGGCGTCCTTGACTCTCACTGTGGCGGTGCCGCCCACGTGGAGCGTAGACTCGTCGAACCACAGCACGCGCAAATCCAGATCCAGCGACACCCCTTCGCGCACCTGTCCCTCCCAGGACAGGGAATCCGCCTTTTGTTTCAACGCCCGTTGCCCCTTGATGTGCACCTCGGCCATGCCATCGGCCATGCCCATGTATTGCAACTCGGTGCCCGGCAAGAAATTGCCCGCCGAGATACCGATCTCGAAAGGAGCTGTATAAGTGAGTTCCGCCGACGATTTGCCGTTGCAGGCCCAGGTTGTCAGCAACACCACAGCCAACAAGACAATTCTTTTGAACATGAGACCCTCCTTCATTCATTGCTACTGCGCTCCGCGCGCAAAACACTATCTGAACACACGAGTAAGCTATTATCCTTCGCCTTTGCGCTCCATGCCAGGCGCAAGATAGCGATCAAAGAATCCTATGACGCGCTCCAAATACTCATCTGGCTGCAGGACGTCCACCTCACGATGGCCAGACTGAGGCACAATCCAGATTTCTTTCGGCTCCCCGGCAGCAGCAAAGAGCGCCTCCACAGAAGCGGTAGAGGCATAGGGATCGCGCCCGCCGTGGATGAGAAACAGCGCCCGCGGAGCCAATCTGGACACCCAATAGACAGCGTCCGCGTCCGAAAGGTTGCAGCCCACCCATCGTCCGGCCAGCCACAGTGTGAGCCAGGCCACCGGAACGGCCAGAAAGCCGGGCAAACCTCTCTCCCTGGAACCAGCAGCGACGGATTCCAACATCGTCGCCGGCCCGCCGTCGGAGACAACGGCCACGATGGTCTCCATTTGTGGTGCGGTACTGATGGCCACGCGCCCGCCCATAGAAAAACCCAACGCGCCCACCCGATCAATCCCGCGCCGGCGAAGAAAATCTACCGCGCCCAGCAGGTCCTGTTGCTCCAGGGAGCCCATGCTGACCAGCTTACCATCGCTGCGGCCATGAGCCCGGAAATCGAACATGAGGACGTTGTAGCCCCTGTCGTGAAAAACTGGCGCGTACTTGAGGTCAGGATCCATACTGCCTGCCTGGCCGTGACAAAAGACCACCGTACCGCGAGGCGAGACCGCTGGGATGAACCAGCCACGCAACGTCAGTCCGTCGCGGCTGGGAAAAGCAATGTCCTCGTAATCCAGGCCATAGCCAGCGGGAGAAGCCAATGCATCAGGCACGCGCCGTCGGGTGAGAAGACGCGCGCCATAGAGCGCCAGGCCGCCGATGATGCTCCCCACCAGCGCCAAGAGTCCTGCCAGGCCCCAAAAGACACGCCTCATTGCTTCTCACCTCTCTCGATCTCAACTGCTTCCATCGCTAGACCAGCGTCCATTTCATCGGACAGATCGGTTTGCAGCCATCTAACTAACAAGGCCAATGCGACAATACAGACCAAAATGAGCAGCCCCAACAAACCCAACAGCAGCACAATTCCCAGGCTGGCCATGGCTTCTCCTACCCCTGGTGGGGCGAAGGAAAGACCGCCGATCCCCAACACAACGGCGTTCCAGGTGCCGTGTAGAGCAACAGCCACCAGATACAAACCGACGGCGCGCCAGGGCTGGCCAGCCGTCCGCAGAAAATACCAGCCCAATCCCACCAACCCACCGGCCAGGCAGTGCACCTGGCTGGTGCCGACGCGCATCAACACCACCGGCAGCCAGGCGTCCAGGTTCACGGCGCTGTTGAACATTCCTTCGGCCGCGGCAAAGCCAGAAGCCCCCGCCAGGCCCCAAAGGAAAGCTTCGGCCCGC
>CAYVPU010000028.1:10803-20315 GCA_964453885.1 uncultured Anaerolineae bacterium
GATGCCACTGGTCACCTGGCAGACGACCTCTCGCTGCCGGGCCACCCCACCCAGCCGGCGCCCCGCAAAGGCAAGAATAATCAGCGCCGGTAACATGCCTGCCAGCACGTGAAAAGGCGGAAAGAGAAGCCGTGGCGCGAGGCCAAAAGAAAGAATCCCTTGGCCAATCCCCACCGCCCCAACAAAGACGATGGCCAGCCCCCCAGGATGAGGGGGACGAAACAGCGCGTCAGGCTCTCCACGCCAGGCTCGCAGGCCATGCCAGACCAGCAACCCGCCTAACCCCAGGCCGAGCGTCGCCAAGCTGGCCACGCCCGTTACCCCTGTCAGCGGATAGCTCGCTTCTGAGGCCCCCAATGACAGCGAAAGGTAAACAGCACCGCTCCCCAAGCCGCCGGCCACCAGCAATAGACCAGCCAGCGTGACTAGCGCAGCGAGCAACCTTGATCCTAAAGACAAACCAAACTCCTATGAGCTACCGGGAAGAATAGGAAATATGCCACGGTGACAAGGACAATTATACTCTACCTCCGGCCTTGAGACAAACAAGCTTTGCAGGACCCAAGCACGATTTGACAGAAGTCAAAAAATGTACTATTCTTGTATCCAATCCCTCTTCCAGAGACTATCAACCTGACAACACATTGCATCGAGGAAACAAAGAGAGTGGTGTAGACCTCTCTCTTTTTGTAATTTTGGCATATTTTGGAAATTTTGTGTCCCGTCGAATGTTCTTGTGTAAGATCGCTCTGCTCCAAGAAAGGAATTCTCAATGAGCATCAACAACAATCCCACCGCTCTGCAAGAAATTGCGCCAGAGAATCGCGTCCTCCTGCTGCCTCACTGTCTCCGTTCCAGCCAGCAATGCCAAGCTCGCTACGACCGTGACAGAGGACTCCTCTGTGAAGGCTGCAAAGAAGACTGCCCAATCAATCAACTCAAGACGGCCGCTGAGAAACGTGGTTTTGGCGGTGTATGCATCGCCCCGGGCGGTTCGCTGGCGATTCGCTACCTGGAAACCCAACAGCCCCAGGGCATCGTGGCTGTTGCTTGTGCCAAGGAATTGGAAATGGGAATCCTTGCAGTGGAATCCTCAAGTAACAATGGAAACAATCCAATCGAAATAGTGTTATTAACTATCCCTCTTTGTCGCGATGGTTGTGTGGACACTGAGGTGGACGTGGAAGCCGTGAAGGAAATCATTGATTGGTAGAGATAGTGGGCTTGCCCAAGTTGTTTTCTTGTAATAGTCTGTAGTAGTAGAGTCTGTGGATATGGGGAAAAGACAAGGGAGACTAGCTCATCTCCACAAGATATGGGGCCTTGTGGGGGAGCACATACCAAGTGATGTGGGGCGGTCGAATTGGTAGTACGAACCAATGTGTGGATAACGTCTGTATATCCTAAAGACTCTTGAAAAATCAGACAACACAAGCTATAGTGGCTTCACTGTTAAATGGGTCTGATTGTAGGTCCGAGATGTATTCAGCAAACCCAAGTTATCCCCGATTTGCGCCTGTTATCCACAGTTACTCAATAGTTATCCACAGATCGGCGTTCCATTGGGAAATGCATCGAGAGGCAAAGTCTTAGAAGACTTTGCCTCTCGCTCTCACTTGGGCCTAACAATTCTCAGCGTTCTATCCGTGCCGGCGTTTTCCATTGCTATATAGCCGTTCGCGGATGGTCATGACCTCACGGCGTAGTCGAGGATCTTCTTCTATCAAGGTAGCGATTTTCTCATAGCCGTACAACACTGTCGTGTGGTCTCGATTCCCCAATGCCAGGCCAATCTGCGGCAGCGAAGCTCTTGTCTCCTCCCGAGACAGGTACATGGACACCTGACGGGGCAGGACCACTTTTTTGACTCGGCTTCGTCCCGTAATGTCGCTTGTTTCCAGCCCGTAGAATCTGGACACCTCATCAACGATGTGCTGAGGCGCAAAGTCCCCTTTGCGAGGCCGATAGTCTTCCAGCACAGCCTGGGCCATGTCGCAAGTCAGAGGCATTTGCATCAGCACAGCCTGGGCCACCACCCGGTTAAGGGCTCCCTCTAGTTCCCGGACGTTGCTTTGCACTTGTTGGGCTATCAGGTTGAGCACCTCATCCGGTACGGGGGCTGGTTGCGATTCGGCCTTGAAACGCAAGATGGCGATGCGAGTTTCCAGTGGTGGTGGCTGAATATCGGCCGTGAGGCCGCCCTCAAAGCGAGAGCGCAGACGGTCTTCCAGAGTGAGGATTGATTTGGGAGTACGATCGCTGGTGATGACGACCTGCCGGCCAGAGGCGTAGAGCGTGTTGAATGTGTGGAAGAATTCTTCTTGAGTGCTTTCCTTGCCAGCTATGAACTGGATATCATCAATGAGCAACATGTCCAGCAGACGGTACCGCTCGCGAAATTCTATAGTAGTCCGTGTTCGAATAGAGTTGATCAGATCGTTCGTAAAGCTCTCGGAAGAAACGTAACGCACTTTTAGCCCCTGGTGGTGGCTATGGTTGCCGATGGCATGGAGCAGATGTGTCTTGCCCAGTCCGACCCCCCCGTAAATGAACAGGGGATTGTAGGCCGTGGCAGGATTGTCGGCCACGGCGCGAGAGGCTGCGTAGGCCAGGCGGTTGGCTGCCCCGACGACAAATCGATCAAAGGTGTAGGACGAGTTCAATTTTTCCCGCCACTCATCCTGCCGGGATTGGTGCTTCCAGAGAGGGCCTGGGTCAGCCGTCTCTTCTACTGGTGACCAGACAGCAAATGACACGCCCACCGAGCGTCCCATGATTTTGGTCAGCGTGCGCTTTATCGTCGAGAGTAATCGGTTTTCCAGCCAATCCTTGGCAAAGGCGCTATGCACACCAATAATGAACTCGCCGTCTTCATAAGAGAGAGCCCGGGTGTCCTTGACCCAGGTCTCAAAAGTCGCCCGGGTGACTTGCATTTGCAACTCGCCCAACGCCGTTTGCCAGACTTGTTCCGCTTTCGTCTTTTTCAAAGGTCTGCTCCGTGGGAAAAAAAAGTGTCCCCTAAATGTGAGTAAAAACCAAATTCCTGTTTCCCGGCAGCACGATAGGACCCGCCGGGGACAGATGATTATTGGGATGCCGAAACGACTGGTACAATTTGCGAAACGATGTGAGGACGACTACCTGGCCCGCTTAGCTAAGGGGGATAGGGCAGTATATAGAGGGACTGCACGGATAGCAGGATTATCTATCGGCGTGGGTTCGCCGGGTGTTGCTCCTGGTGGGGACCAGGAGGCTCGAATCAGAAAGACCCTGCCACGACCATCCCCCTTTGCCCATCTCTTCAGCCACGGCATCATTGTACCAGATGTTATGCCGTTTGACAAGGGCTGTGGCTGTTCAATGTTCTCGGATGGGTTCTGCTGCTGTAGGAACCGCAAAATCTAGTGGTTCTTTCATCTTCCTTATCCTGTATCTAGGGGTTGTCGGAAAAACCTTAAAGATTCAAGGGCGCGGATTATTAAGATATGTTATGGCGATTGCAATTGTTCTCTTGTGAACCTTGTGGTATACTATAACCGGGCTTGATCACTGGTGAGTGACTGGACTCAATGTGAGGGGGAGAGGAGCTGTAGGTCATATTGCGCCAATCGTCAATGCAGATTGGACCTCGTTGCGAAAGGAGCCACGACGATGCAGTCAAAGCGCCATGCCCTGCTGCCCTCGCTATGCCTTCTTGTCTTGCTGGGTTTTCTGGTTTTGATCCTCCTTGCCCTCACTCGGCAGTCGGTAGAGGTGAGGGTCTATGATGCTCACACGGGCGCTCTCTTGTCTCACGCAATAGTCGAGAATCTGACCCCCGCCCGGCGGCAGCGCACGCCGATAGGTTGGCTTTTTCTGGACGTCAATCGGCGGCTGTCTGTGAGTGCCTCCGCTGCTGGATATCTCCCTTCCGATGCTTCCTGGCATGCCTCTTATCCCCGCTCCCTTCGAGGACGGCTGGACGTTCGCCTTTATCCCACACAATTGACCGGACTCGTGCGCGATGCTGAAACGAGACTGCCCTTGCCGGGTGTTGAGGTGTGGATCGGCGCTGAACGGTTGGTGACCGATGCCTCTGGCCTGTTTCATCTCTCTGCCATGTCGGGCGATGAGCTAGCAAGGGTGCATCTTGAGGGCTATGAATCCTGGCAGGGAGAGGTGCTTTGGAAGAGCCATCTCCTCCGAGGTGAGCGATTGATGGTTGACCTGCGACCCCACCTCATCGAGGGGCAGGTGCGATGGCAGGATACTGGTGAACCGTTGCCAGAGGCTTTGGTCAAGGCTGCCGGACAGGAGATTGTCACAGATCATGCGGGACGCTTTCGCCTGGCCCGTTTGCGAATAGGAGACACCATCACCATCGAGCGAGAAGGCTTCTGGCCCGCCGAGGTAACGTACATTGGTCAGGCTCTGGACATTGCCTTGAGACTCCACCTCATTGAGGGGCAGGTGCGATGGCAGGATACTGATGAGCCGTTGCCAGGGGCTTTGGTTAAGACTGCCGGGCAGGAGACTGTCACAGATCAGGCGGGACGCTTTCGCCTGGTTCGTCTGTGGATAGGAGATACCATCACCATTGAGCGAGAGGGCTTCTGGCCCGCTGAGGTAGTGTACACCGACCAACTCAGTTACGTTGACGTCAGCTTGCGAGATCGGCGGGCTGAGGTGGTGGCGAGATCGGCATTGCAAGGCGTGGCTCTCTCTGACCTGGAAGTGACGCGAAATGGACAGCTCCTCGTGGCTGCATCGCCGGGCGTTTTTGAGCTGCGAGCCAGGATGGCAGGAGAGTTGCTGGAAGCTACGGCCAGAGGGCATTGGCTGTCGCAGATGCGACTGGTCATGCCAGGCAATCAGTCTGTGGGAGAGGTGGAAAAGATAGATCTGGTGCTTCAGCCTCGCGTGCTGACGGTGACGGTGCGTGACGATTATTCGGACTGGCCGTTGATGGGTGCTCTGGTCAGCAGCTCGCCGCCCTGGCCAACGAATGACCAGGGACAGGTGATGCTGGCACCGGCGGTGACTGGTATGGCGATCACTGTCGAGTATCCTGGTTATGTCAGTCAAACCCTCTATTACGACGGTCAGACAGTCGAACTGGAGGTGCGTCTTGTTCCTCACACCATTCGAGGCGTTGTGGTGGATGCCGAAACGGGAAGGTCAGTGCCCGGCGCAGCCTTTCGCCAAGACGGACAGACGTTGCTGTGGACGGATCTTGATGGCAGTTTTCGATTGGAGGGCCTGGTAAGAAAGCCGGCCTTTACGGTGCGTGTGCCAGGCTACCGTCTGACTCGGGTGATTATCGGCGATCGTGCCTCGCCGATCGCGCCCCGTCCTTGCCCCCAAGACGCTGCCAGCGACGGCCCGTGCTGGGAGATACTCGTCCCACCCTTTGAAGCGCGTGGGGTCTATATTCCCTTTGGCCTGTTGACCTCGCGCCAGCGCACGTTGGCTATCCTGGACATGATTTCCAGCACGGAACTGAACGCCGTCGTAGTGGACGTGAAGGGGGATCGGGGCTGGCTAGCCTACGCCAGCGACCTACCGCTGGCGAAGGAATTGAAAGTTTCAGTTAAAGGCATCATGGACATCGGTGAGTTTCTGGATATTTGCCACCGCCGAGACATCTATGCTATCGCGCGCCTGGTTGTATTCAAGGACAATCCGTTGGCTCACGGCAAAACCGATCTGGCGGTCAAGCGAGCAGACGACTCTGTCTGGCTGGATCTGGAGGAGTTGGGATGGGCCAATCCATTTCACCAGGAGGTGTGGGATTATAACATTGGCATTGCCAAAGAAGTAGCCCAGTTGGGCTTTGACGAGGTGCAACTGGATTATGTGCGCTTTCCCTCCGACGGCGACCTGGACCAGATCGCCTACGAAGAGGAGGATACACCGGAAGCAAAGACGACAGCCATTCGAACCTTTGTTACTCAGATGCGGGAAGCGCTGGAGCCGTATGACGTGTTTCTGTCGGTTGATGTCTTTGGTTTGACCCTGGTAGTGGAGCCACAGAGCGGCATGGGGATCGGCCAGCGGGTCATAGATATTGCGCCACAGGTAGATTACCTGTGTCCTATGGTATATCCTTCCACGTTCATCTCTGGCAACATGGGCATAGCGAATCCGGCGTTGCATCCCTACGAGGTGGTGGCGGAGAGCCTGCGTCAGGGCATGGCCCTCACTTTGACACGGATACGTCCCTGGTTGCAGGCGTATTCTCTCGGTGGCGTAAAGTATGGACTGGCACATCAAAATGCGCAGCGCCGGGCAGCTGAAACAGTGGGAGCCGATGGGTGGACCTTTTGGAACGCCGGCGGGCGCTATGATGCGCGGTTGTTTCGCCGATGCACTGGTGGCGATGTGCACTGCTTGGGCAATGGAAGGGTGCAGGTTGAATAGGGTCGCTCCTGGCAGTCGAACTCATGGCTGGCTTGCTTTTGTGCACATAATCGTGTAAAATACAATATGAAGGGATGCGTCCACAGAAGGATGAAGCAAGGTACAAAGGAGGAACCGCCATGGAGATCATCAAAGTTGCAGCCAGATCACGTTCTACGGCGGTGGCGGGCGCTATCGCGGGGGTTATTCGAGAGGGAAAACGGGCCGAGGCCCAGGCAATAGGAGCAGGAGCGGTCAATCAAGCGGTGAAGGCAGTGGCCATTGCGCTGAACTACCTGGCTCTGGATGGCATTAATGTGATATGCATCCCATCGTTTATAGAGGTAGACATTGATGGCCAGGAAAGGACAGCCATCAAACTCACTGTGGAACCGCGATGACTGGCTCCTGGGGCGAGATAGCCTCTGAGAGATCGAGTCGGCAAACCCCACAGGACAGTCCCCGGATGAGAGGCGGATACCGTTGCTCTCCCCGGGGTGATTTTTTTAGGGGCCTACCCCACTGCTTCCTCCCATCAAGACTCCCAGGCGAATCTTGAGCATTGCGTACAGGGTGTCGTACCCTTGGGCAAGGGCCAGGTCGGCGGCCTGTTGCAGAGCGTTCTTGGCTTCTGGGATTTGACCCTGAGCCTCGTATGCGCTGCCCAGGATCCAATATCCCAGGGCTGATTCCGGGTTCAGGGCCAGAACTGTTTCGGCATCGGCTTGGGCGGATTCCCACTGGCCCAGTTCTAGATAGACTATTCCCCGTTCTATAAAAAAGTCCTCTTGGCTGGACAGCAGGTCGTGGGCGCGCTGGTAAGCCTGTGTCGCCTCGTTGTCCCGGCCCGTAACCTCGTAGGTCACCCCCAGATGCAGAAACACCTCTGGGTCGTTAGGCGTCAGTTCGCGCAGCGCTTCGTACCTGGACAGGGCTTCTTCCAGGAGACCATCCTGGATGGCCTGCTCGGCACGCTGAGTGAGCTGGAGAACCTGCTTGGTAAGCGGGTCGAGTGTCAGGAAACGCTGGTAGAGCAGGCCGGCGATGATCAGTATCAGCAAGGCGACTATTCCGCCGATGGCCATCCGTTTGAACGTCTGCTGTTGGCGGCGATGCACTTCCTCATCCAGGAACCACCACCAGCGGCCAATCGTGGGTTTTGTGGTCTCTCGAAGCTGTGCTAACCCTCCGGCGGCTCGAGTCTCTCGGACCAGCAATGCAGCACGGGAGCAAAGTTGCTGCTCGACAGTTTTCCAGCGTGCTCGCTCGGCGCGGAGGTCTATTCCTGTTGCCTCGAAATGATGAAACAGTGATTGCGCCTTGTCCATCAGGTGCAAAAAATCTACCGCCTCGGCGCCGGTGCTTTTCAGGGCGACGACCTTTAGCTCACATTGCCGAAGCACCTCGCGGAGGTCGTCAGCCGGTGTTAGTTTTTCTTGAGGCAAATCCCGAGCTGGCATGGTCCTCTTTTTTTGGATCTCTCCTATCCGACTACCCACGTTGTATAGTAATAAACCACCACTGCCGAGAGAAGCAGGCTGTCCAGGCGATCCAGCATCCCACCGTGACCGGGGATAATGCTGCCCGAGTCCTTGACGCCCACCTGGCGCTTCATCATCGAGATGGCAAAGTCGCCGAAAGGGGTGATGATGGGGATGAGCACACCGATGGCCGCACCGTGTTTCACCGGCAGCCCCGCCAGCCACGCGACCAACATTGTGCCCAGCACAGCGGCGACGAGGCCCGCAATAGAGCCCTCCCAGCTCTTCTTGGGGCTGATCCGTGGCCAGAGCTTGTGCCGGCCGATGGCGCGCCCACAAAAGTACGCGCCAGTGTCCGAGATCCAGGTGGAGAGGAAGGCAACGATGGTCCACGCCAGGCCGTCAGGTCGGGCGCGCAGCAGGAGAAAGTGCCCCAGGAACCAGCCCAGGTACAGGCCGCCCATCACCGTCAACGCCCAACTGGTTGTGGGGGCAGTGTCGTCTTTTTGAAACAGGTGCCACACAAAAGCCAGGATTACGAACAGGACTATGGCTGGTCGGGCAATGCCCCACGATGGATTATGGGCATCGAATAGCAGCAGCACGAGCAGCGGCAGCCCGAGGGCCGGCGCGGGTTCGGATCCGCCCTGGCGCATTATTTGATAGAACTCTCGCCCGGCCAACGTTCCTGCTACGGCCAGAACTCCGAGGAACCACCAGTCGCCGGCATAGACGACCCAAGCGACGACGGGTATCAAGGCGATAGCGCTAAAGACACGATGGCTAAGCACAGGATGGGCCTCCCCTCGTGGGTTATGCTTTCACTGCGCCAAAGCGCCGATCTCTACTGGCGTAACTTTGCAGGGCCTCGTACAATTCGTCCTTGCCAAAGGCAGGCCAGTAGGTGGGGGTGACGTAATACTCGGCATAGGCGCCCTGCCAGATCATAAAATTGCTGGTGCGGAACTCGCCACTGGTGCGGATAATGAGGTCTGGATCGGGCAGGCCAACAGTGTAGAGGTAATGGCTGATCAGGTCTTCGGTCACATCCTCAGCGGGCACGCCGTCTTGAATAATACGCCGCACGGCATGGACAATTTCGTCCCGTCCGCCGTAGTCAAAGGCGATGTTGAGGGTGATGCGGGTGTTATCTTTGGTCAATTCAATGGCCTCTCGCACCCTTTTCTGCAAGCGCTTGGGCAGGCGGTCCAGCCGGCCAATGTGGTTGAGCCGGACGCCTTCCTGGTGAAGCTCGTGCAATTGGCGGTTAATGGTTTCGCCCAGGAGCCGGATCAGTCCCTGTACCTCGACCTGTGAACGGCGCCAGTTCTCGGTGGAGAAGGCCCAGATGGTCAGCATCGGCACGCCAAATTCAACGCAGCCTTCCAGTACCGGGCGGATGTTTTCCGTGCCTGCGCGGTGGCCGGCCAGTCGAGGCACCCCGCGTGATTTGGCCCAGCGACCGTTGCCGTCCATAATGATCCCCAGGTGCTCTGGGACTCTTGCCAAAGGTCTTCGCCGAGTTTCCATTGCCCCTTGTCGTCCTTTCTCTGCTCGCCGGCACCGGCAGTCCGATGAGCAAGCCCATACGTGCCATGCACCATGCAGAAAGAGCAGAACATCGCCCTGACCGTTGACGACATTCTGCTCCCT
>CAYVPU010000029.1:0-19987 GCA_964453885.1 uncultured Anaerolineae bacterium
TGCTGGAAGCGGTCCGGGTAGCGGGCCATCTCCTCCGCAATAGGAGCGATCTTTACTTCGACAAGCTCAGTACAAGCATAAAGTTGGGCCGCGCCCCGACGACGTGTAGGACTTTTCAGACTACCCCTCCTGCTCCTGATAGGCCTGTACTTTCTCAAACAGGGTTGCTACACTCTCACCTTCAAACAACTGGTCGCGCAGTGCCAAATAGTCTCCTTCTCCCATCTGCCACGCAGCCCACAAGCGAACCACCTTGGCCGGGCTCAGATGTTTCCACAGCACATCCACTGCCTCGCGCAGAATCTCTTGCTCACGGATCACCGTCACTGTCATTTCTCTCCTCCCCCAGCGAATAACACGAAATCCACCGGATTCAATACCCGGAGCTTCTCACCCTGACAACGCCGTACTACTCGATCGTCACAGGTCAGAAAGTACTCGCTGCCGGTCGCTTCAGCGCAGGCCAGATGCAGAGCGTCAACAGGCTGGAGCCCCTGCTGTTCCAATTCCTCAGCCCGTTGTCTGATACGCTCGTCTACCTCGTGGTAAAAGCTTGCCAAACGCGAACAATGGGCTACCCAGTTCCTGCGCACGAGGAATGGATTGCGACTATTCTCGTATTCCAACACCGACGAGGTTACCAGTTCCAGACTTCCCGCCTCGACCATCTGAAGGATCACAGCAAAAGCAAGGGTTTCCAACCAGATCCTTGGCTGCGTCTGGTCATCAAATGGTCTGTTATATACGCTGGTATCCAAATAGACCTTCACCCTATGTTCACCTCTGCTCCCTTGCCCTTCCACTCCCTCAACGCCGGCTCCAAGGCCAGCATGATGCGGGCCGTCTGCTCCACGTGGCTGCCGGAGCCCACGCCCAGGTATACTTCAGGGCGGGGGATACCCAAGTCGGCAAAGAACACCTGCGACATCTCGTCGCACATTCGTCCTAGACGAAGTACAGGGTCATAATGCTGCCCGGTATGCACCAGCACCTGCTGGAAGCGGTCCGGGTAGCGGGCCATCTCCTCCGCAATAGGAGCGATCTTGATAAAGTTGGGCCGCGCCCCGACAACGTGTAGGACTTTCAACTTTCTTGTCCATCCTCACCTGATGGCAAAATCTCCTCAGGACGCAGCACCTGGGGGAGGGTAACTCGATCGTATGGCGCTCGAAGGTCGCGCCGCATCGCCTCCAATCGCTCCCCGATTTTGTTCTGTTGAAGTGACCACTGATTGACCATCGGCTGAGCGTACGTCGCCACGAAATGCATCCCCAGGACGTTCTTTCTTTGACTGGTACCAAAGCTTGCCAGTGCCAGGACGTGAGCATCCTCTCGCGTAAAGCCGAACCCCCGCAAGCGGCGGGCCCAACGCTTGAAATATCGCATTGGCTGTGCCACCTCTGTGCGCCCCAGGAAAGCGGCAACCACGGCCGAATAGCGCGGCAGGGTTTCTAACCGCCTCAAGATGTTGACTGTCCCACCCGTCACAAACAGTTGGAGGTCCTGCCCTCTGGCTCGCTGGAGCAGATCTATGGCCCACAACTCCTCCGCCGTCAGGTCGCGCCCTTCGGCCAGCTTGAGCAACCCTTCCAGGCTCCGCCGGGCAACGACTTTATCCAGCAGACACCGCATTGAGTGAGACATTGACCTCCTCAGTGGCGTCCCAATCTTCCTCGGCCCATCCCGCCCACAAGTGCGCCCGCTCCCTATCGGGCAACTCCCAGTACTCCTCCAGTGTCAGCCCTCCCAGGAACGCTTCGTCTGCTCTTAGCAACTCTCCCCCCAACCCTTCCAGCATTTCCTCCCGTAACACCTGCGCCGACTCCCTGGCCTGGGACGGCGTTCGCACGGGAGCAAGCACCTCCCTCAATTCTGGCGTCAATTCTACCAGCCGTCGCCGTTCCTCTGGACTCATCCGTCGCACAACCACAGCTATCTGCTCCACACTGACTGGCATAGGCCATATCGCTCGGCTCATAACAAGTTACCTCCTGAACAATTCTTGCCGTAACACCGCTGCAGGCCGCTTCGCTGCCTGCCCGTCCCACAACTCCGGCACGCGCCCGGCCTTGCCCTTGCCGTCCAATATCACCGATGCCTCGGTCACAATTCGCTTTGGATCGCAGCCCACAACCGTGTTCGTCCCCTGCGTCACTGTCACCGGGCGTTCGGTGTTCTCCCGCAGCGTCAGGCAGGGCCTGTCCTGAGCATAGTCGAAGGGCACACCCTACCCCTTAAAACCACCTACCCTCGTGATCAAGCCCACGCCCCGTCTCGCTGCCTGGCCGTCGCCGAACAGTGGAGACCGTTCCACAGGCGGCAAAGTGGGAAGTCTGAACGTTGATACTGTGGGCTCTGTCAGTAAATCGTTTCCTTTTCTAACGCCCTCAATAACTCACGAAACGCCTGCAAAAACGACAGCAGCGAATCGTATATCTCCAGAGCATGACTGGCATCATAAGTGTGAGTCATCCGGTTTCTGGCCGATAACATTTCCAGCCAGATCATTTCATCTCCGATCCATCCTAAAGAAAATGCCAACTTGAGACAACGTTTTGGAGAGTTGCAACTTTCCAAACCTTGTTCTATGCCACAAATCTTGATGCTTTTCCAGGCTAGTTCAAAACAGAACTCAAAATACTTGATGCATCCGGCGCGCACAAGATCGTTTTCTGCGGGAGCAGCGAGGGCTTGTGTGAGCCTTGCCAGGGCGGCAGCAAAGTCCGCAACGATTTTTTTAGCCTTCATAAAGCATCTCCACCATTTCCATAGCCTCGCGGCGAAAGGTAGGCGTGACGCGATTCAAATCAACCCAGTCAATGGTGTAAAGTGTATCTATTGCTTCAAAGATATCGCCAATGCGATAGAATGTTGTTAGTGAGATAGGGCGCTCTCCAATAATGCCCACATCAAAGTCGGAGCGGGGACCGGCGCGACCAGCGGCGCGGGATCCAAAAAGGACCACCTGATACCCTTCAAGGTCACTGCCGACTTTTCGCAGTTGCTGCTGTATCTCTAGTTTGATGGTTTTTTCACGATCCATAAATTGTCAACTATCCCATCAACCTTACTCACCGCCTCGCCGTCTCTCCATTCCCATACAGCGACGGGGGCGCTAATGGTGGCGTGAACGATCGCACAACTTACAATTCGCATCCGGTCTGCCCCCACGATCACGTTCCTGCCCGCTTCTACCGTCTCCACCCACTCCGTCTCGTTGCGCAGAGTGATACACGGCACACACAGCCAGTAAGCCTCTTTTTGAATGCCGCCCGAGTCGGTCAGGATCATCCGCGCTGACTGTTCCAGCCTCACCATGTCCAGGTAACCCAGCGGCTCAATCAGTTGCACGTCTGGGGCCGGTGAATAACCCAAGGCATTGATCGCTTTGCGGGTGCGCGGGGAAAATCACCGGTTCATCCAGGGCATCAAAGGCAGCCAAGATGTTATACGCAGGCGGGTCGCGTCGCCGGTGTTTTCGGCGCGATGCACAGTCGCCAACAGGTAACCCTCCTCAGTCAAGCCCAACCGCTCCAGTATGTCCGACCGATTTGGGGCATGCTCTACAGCAAAGGCCAACACATCGGCCATCACGTCGCTCATCAGATGAACGCCGCGCATGATATCCTCATTTGCCAGATTGTCAAGTGCGGTCTGGCTGGGACAGAGCAACAGGTCCGACAGATGATCCGCCACCACACGATTGATCTCTTCGGGCATAGCGCGATTGAAACTGTGCAGGCCCGCGCCTCCACGTGAGCCACCCGCACCCCTATTTTAGCACAAACCAGCGCACAGGCAAGCGTCGGTTCACATCGCCCACCACCAGCACCAGGTCGGGATCTTGCTCCAGCATCACCCTGGCCGTCTGCTCCGCGTGGCTGCCGGAGCCCACGCCCAGGTACACGTCGGGGCGGGGGATGACCAGGTCATCAAAGAACACCTGCGACATCGCGTCGCACATTCGTCCTGGACAAAGTACAAGGTCGTAGTGCTGCCCGGTGTGTACCAGCACCTATGCACTGCCCGCAACACGTCCACGTTCTAAATAGTGTCTCATCGGTCTGGGTCTCTGGGAGTTTGCAGGGGTGACATATCGGAGTCCCGAACTTGTTCGGGTTCTTTGCGCCGCGCCCCCAACAAGCACTTGTCCTGTACGGCCAAGTACAGGGTTGGGGATTCCAACACCTTGACCCTGCGAAATCCCAAAGAGCCATCAGTCTTTGGCCTGGTTTACCTGAGCCAGTTCCTCCAAAAAATCGGCAAAGGCCAACAACTCGGCCCGCAACCCGGACCACAACCCAGGTATAGCCGACATCAACCCAGCCATCTTGTCAGGCAACAGGTTCATCGTATACACACTACGCACGAGATGCCTGAAGCGTCGGAACTCGTCCAGAGACTGGGCATTGTCCTGACCAATCACCGCCGGGCGCACATCTGCCAGATCACGTGCCATTTGTCGGAGCAGGTCACGATGCCAGGTTTCTCCGGCCGGCAGGGCGCGGTCCACGTGTCTGGCGATCAGTTCAAACAGACGCTCGACCCCCGAATAAAAGCTGTGGAGGTTCAAGGCCACAGAATCCAGATATGCTTGTTCGCCCGGTTCCCTTTGAACCTGCAACCAGGCCCGCAGCGCCCGCTGAACGACGCGTTCCAGATCCAGTGCCTCGCCGCGAATCCGCTCGACCAATTCCTCGTAGAGAGTGCTCACAGTTCCACCCCATATCGCCGAATTGCTCTTTGCAGAGACTCGCTGACCGTCTCAATCTCGATCAAATCCACGGGCCGATCGGCGATGATCTCCTCGGTCAACCGCCACGCCTGCCAGTACACGTCACTTGCTAACCCCTCGACCACCAGGTCTACGTCGGAATCCGGCATAAACCATGCGGCGTGAGCCAGCGAACCAAAGAGAACCACTCGCCGGGCACCAAAGCGAGTCTTTAGTACAACGGCAGCCTCGCGAATGCGGTCCAATAACCGTTCGCGTGTACGTCGTTCAGCCGGCGTCAACTCGGATGGGACTGGTCGTCGCTGGGCTGACACCAGATAACTCTTCCAACCTTCATGGGTCAATTCTAGAGCTGTCGGCATCGCTTACTCCCACTTCCTGCTCGCACCATTCCTGTGACAGTGTCGTCTCCACATCGTTGTTCCCCGTCTGGTCTTTCCGCGACGGCGTCAGCAGCACAGTCATCAATACCGACGGTCATCACGTCGCCCACCAGGTGTACGCCGTGGGTGATCCCTTCAGCAGCCAGGTTATCCACCGCGGTTTGGCCAGGACAGAACAACAAATCTGAAACGTGGTCGGCGAGCACGCGGTTGATCTCTTTGGGCATTTGCCGGTTGAATAAGTGCAGCCCCGCTTCCACGTGCGCCACCCGCACCCCTATTTTAGCACAAACCAGCGCACAGGCAAGCGTCGGTTCACATCGCCCACCACCAGCACCAGGTCGGGATCTTGCTCCAGCATCACCCTGGCCGTCTGCTCCGCGTGGCTGCCGGAGCCCACGCCCAGGTACACGTCGGGGCGGGGGATGTCCAGATCGTCAAAGAACACCTGCGACATCTCATCGTCATAATGTCCGCCTACTCTGCCTCTCACTTTCCATCCCCCAGTGTCGCCAGACGTTTCTGCGCCTCCTCAAAGTCAGGAGCAATCTCCAGCGCCTGCTTGTACATCGCCGTTGCTTCGCCTGTGCGTCCCTCCTGACGGTAGATCTCACCCAGGTGATAATACACCCACCTGTCCTGGGGAGCCAATTCCAGGGCCCTGAACAGCTCGGCCTCAGCCGCGCTTGCGTCCTTGTCCTGTTCATAGATCGCGAGGCCCAAAAGGATGTGCGCCCCGGTGTGCCTGGGGTCGAGTTCGACCACCTGTTGAAACTCGGCTATGTACTCACTTGGGTCAGCTTTCTGGCTGCGTAGAACCTGGCCCCGCCTGAAGTGGCAATCAGCAGCTTCGGCTACTGTGCTGAAATCATTTGGCTTCAATGCCGCTTCGTAAGCCGCCAGCGCACTCTCGGGTTGACGGGGATCCAGACGCCCCTGGTAAATGATGCCGGCGCGATAACGTGGGCTGCTGCGGTGCACCTGGCGCAGACAACCTGAAGCCGTTGCACGCTCGTAAGCATCCAACGCCTGCAACCACTGTTGCTGGTTCTCGTAGAGCAGACCAGCGTAATACCACGGATCCCCCAGTCCTGGCTCCAGCCGCATAGCCCGCTCGTACCAGGCCATCGCCTCCTCGTACTGCTTGGCCTTGCGGGCCTCACTTCCCCGGGCAATAAAATCCCCCACTATCAACCCGGCCCGGGACCATTCGTTCACCAGGTACACACCAAAGTTCTGAGCCTCCATCGCCGGCAGCCGTACATCCACCACCTGCGGCTCGGCCCAGCCTGCCCAGTCGCCGCTGGGGTCAGCGACCGGACCGGGCGTCACCGCCACCGCCAGCGCCACTTCCTGCCCGGCCCACGGTGCCAGGTCCACCGTCCGCTCATGCCAACCCTGGCGGGACATGGCCTTGTCCACGTGCTCCAGAAAGAACCTCTCGCCGTCCACGAATACCTCAAAGGTGGCGCCATCCCCCGGCCAACCGTGCGTCTGCGGGTCCATGCCCATGCCAAAGCGGAGCATCGCCGGTTGGGCAGGCAAGGCAAGCGTATAGGTCACCGACGAGGGCGCGTGCATGAACAATGTGGGCCGCTCCCCAAAGTTAGGCGGCAGACTGAAAGTAGTCACCGCCACGTAACTGTGCCAGGCGGGGCCGTCTGGCTGAGCGTAAGGCGTATCCACCGGCACGTCAGGCGTTCCAACTGCGGCCTGCGGCAACAGGGCCACCAGCTCAGCCAGGCGCATCGCCTGCATCTCGGCCTCAATAGCCTCGTAGACCTCGGCCAGTTCGATGTGACCCAGCGGGTTGCCGGGTCGCAGTTCGGTATAGCGTGTCAGCGCCTCGACGGCGGCGGGCCAGTCGGCCTGCGCCCGGTAGGCTTTGCCCAACAGGCGATAGACCTGGGCATTGTCAGGCTCCCATTCGATGGCTTTTTGTAAATGTTCGAGGGCCAGGGCGACACGATTGGGCAAGAGATCAGGATTGTCAAGCTCCCGTCCGCCGGCTTCCAGATAGTAGGCACTGACCAGATAAGGCGTGAGTAGGACCAAGATCGACAATGACACGGCAACGAAGGCAATCCAGCGCACGACCCGGCCCCGATCCATCCTATACCCCGACATAACACCCACTATACGCTCCCAATCACGCCAGACGCAACCCCTCCCGCGCTACAGCACCGGCCACTCCCCGACGCTCGCGCAGGCCAAGATCAGCACTGGTTGCCTCCACCAGGACGTCGGCATCGCTGCGCGGAGTGGCAGTCCCAGTGGCAAAAGAGCCAGAGTCGCACGGCCACAATTTCAGTTGTCTCCTCAATCCTCCGGCTCCCTCGCCTGAGCCATCTCGTCTCCCTGCCACCATTCGAGAGCAAAAGCACCAAAGACACCGAGCATCAGTCCCAGCGCACCAGCCACGGCGACATTGAACAACTTTCTGGGCGCTATGGGGTTGCGCAGCGGAGTAGCTGGCACAGCAAAACGAACTTCACTGTCCAGAGACTGGCTGGCAATGGCTAGCTCGGTTTCCTTGGTCGAGAGGGTACTATAGGTTTGCCAGACCAGGTCACGCGAGTGTTCTAGATCCTGTTTTAAGCTTTGCAGGCGTGATATATCTGCCTGTAACTCACGCACCTCTTTCTCCAAGAGCGCAATCTGTTGGGTCAGTGGTTCCTCCTCAACCGTAAACCCCAAGAGTTCGTCAATGCCTTCCAGATCCAACAGACGCTGTGCCTCTTCCCGCCCAATCTTGGTCAGTTCAGTCTCTTCCGGCAGGTCACTCGTCAGTTCCATCCAGGGATCCTTTTCAAAAAGGGCGGGGTACAACTGCTGAATTCTGTCAAAGAGCGGGGTTCCCTCATCTACCTGTTCGGCGAGTTGAGCCATCAGCCCCACATCGTACAAGTCAACATAACGCTCCAGGATTTTTGCCGACAAAGAATCCTCGGCCAGCCCGCTCTGGGCAACAAGGTCTGACAAACTGGCGACGGTTGCAGTCAGCGGCACAGCCCCGGTCAACGTCCAGGCTTCAGGGTCCAACTCATCCAGAAAGGTATAGCCGGTCCCTTGCAAAAGCGCTTCGGACAATTGATGGATCTCGTCGTCCAGCAGAGCCAGTTGATTTTCCAAAACAGAGATCAAGGCAGTTACATCGGCCTCTTGCTGGTCTGCCGTAATCTCTGACGGAGAGGCCAGGATTTGCAATTGAAGGTCGCCGGGCAAGCCACCGGAGGCGGCAAAGATCTCGGCTTTGAGCAAAAGTAGCGCCAGGCTGTTGCTGGCGGCGCTTGCTTGGCCGCCCTGTTTGACCTGGGCCAACATGGCCCGGGCATCAACCAGGAATTTCTGATAGCGATCTCGGCGGCCATAGGCCTGAGAGAGATCGGACAATTTCTCTGAGACTTGTTCGTCAAAAACGGCCAACCTGCTGTCAGCCTCGGCCTGGACAAAGGTGTTAAAGAGTCGCTCGCGCAGATTGCGATCACGCCGCAGCGCCGCCAAACGGCTTTCCCGTTCGAAATCCAGCCACTCCGCGACAACGGCGTGCTTGGCTTCCTGGCCTTTGTTGAAAGCCAGCAACCGGTTGGCCGCACTGGCTTCCATGTAGGCGTTGATCAGTTGACTTTGTATCTCTATCTGGCGGTCAATCACTGCCGAAACGGCCGCCTGCTTGCCAGCCCGCAGACTGGTGATGATGGTCTCTTTTTCCTGCACCAGTCGTTGCAGCTCGCTTATCCGGTCCTGTTCGACAATAAACTGCCTCAGAGCCTCTTCGGTGGTTTCATAAGCGGTCTTGGCCTCAGTGACCTGCTGGCCAATGAGCACCAACGACTCCTCTTCACCACCGTAGGTCTGATTGATGGAGGCCACAAAATGATGGGCCCAGGCATTGGCGATGGTGGCTGCTTTTTCCGGGTCGCCGGCCGTCACCTTGATGGCAATCAGGTCGCTGTTTTCAAAGACCTCCCCTTCAACCATCCGCAGCAGATCGGCCGGCGTGGCAGGATCGTCCTCGGGATTCTCTGGCACAAAGAGATCAGGATAGGCTTGCAGAACGGATCGCGCTATCTCTGGGTCTTGGACCAGGCTGGAAAATGACTGCAGGCGTGCCTTACGGTCGAGAACGGCCGCCGAAGCTTGGCCGGCAGCCAACAGATCCTCCTCGGTAATAGTGCGAAAACGCGGTTCAAACGTAATCTCGCTCCGGCTCTTGACCACGGCTATCAAAGCTGTCGCTTCAAAAATCGGCGACAACAAGAGAAAGCTCACCAGCCCGGCTGCAACGGCAGCCACCAGTGCCAGGCCGAGTATCACCGGCCACCGTCTGAATAGGACACCAACGTATGCTCTCAGGTCAATCTCTTCTTCCATCACAACCTCCTGTAGGTTAAGATTTATCGCCACACCTGGGCAAAGCTGAAAGTCTAGACCTCTTCCCCAAAGACCTTGCTGTATCGTGTAAAGATCCAATAACCTAGCACCAAAAACGCCAACGCCGTGACAACGGTGCGCGAAAGGAAATAGATGTCAATGTTCCGGCCAAAATACAGGATGTCGCGATAGGCCGAAATCAAAGAAGCCATGGGATTCAAGATAAACGTCAGCCGCCGCACCGGCCAGACCACGCCCAGGAAAACCGCTGTTTCGGGCAAGATGGTGTGATCCCAAAAGATCGGCGTGACAAAGAACCAGGCCAGCATCAGCACCTCGATAATGTGCTGCGTGTCACGGTAAAAGACGTTAACCGTGGAAAGTAACAAGGCAATGCCAGCCGAGAAGATGATTTGCGTCAGGATGAGCAGGGGCAGGTAGAGTAGCCAGAGCGTAAAAGGCCTTTGCAAAACTATCATCATGGCAAAGAGAACGATGAGGGCCAGGAGAAAATTGACCAGACTTGACAGGACGACGGACAGAGGCAAGACCTCTCGAGGGAAATAGACTTTTTTGATGAGGTGAGCGTTCTCGATAATACTACCGGTTGCCCGGGTGACCGAACTGCGGAAGAAATCCCATGGCAGCAGAGCACACAACACAAACAACGAAAACCGCTCTATGCTGCTAGGCTGCATCACGGTGAACACCACCGTAAAGACGAGCATCATAAAGAGCGGATTGAGCAACGACCAGGCCACTCCCAGCACCGACTTTTTGTAGCGCACCTTCAGATCACGAACGACCAGGTTGTACAGCAACTCCCGGTACCCAAAAAGTTCGCCCAGGCGTGCTCCCATCTCCCCCTCACTTCCCAACAACATGGCTCTCGGACGTCAGATTATAACATAACTTGCCTTGACGAGCAAACGTGGTCGTAGACCTCTTCTATGCGCTGTCCGGCGCGATCCCAGGAGTAAAGTGTCAGGGCGCGCGCTCGAAGCTGCGCCCCGACCTCGCGTCTGTGGGCCTTACGGTCGAGGAGCCAACCCAAAGCCTCGGCCAGCGCGTCGGCTCGACCCCGCTCGGCATAGACGCCCAACTCGCCCAGGTACTCCCGGTGCACCGGCGTGTCAAAGGCCACGGTAGGCAGTCCCATGGCCATGTAGTTCAAAATCTTGCCACTGCCCTCGGTAGCCGAAATCTTGGGCGCGACGGCCACATTTCCCAGGGCCAGCATCCTGGGCGCTTCCTCATACGGTACCCGCCCCGTGAACGTCACATAATCCGACAGGCCCAACTCTTGCGCATAAGCCTGGTAGCCCTGGACGCCGGGATAGCCCATGATTAAAAAATGTGAATCCCGACGACCCTCATCGCGCACGAGCTTCCGAATCGCATCTACTAACAATCTGGTGCCCTGGTAATCGGCCAACAGGCCCAGGTAAGCCACCACTTTGACCCCAGGACGAATGTTCCACCTGGTCCGTAGAGCCTCTCGCTCCTCAGGTGTCAATACCCCAGGCCGAAACGTGTCCGAGTTGACACAATCAGGCAAGGGGTGAATCTTGGCCGGCGAACAGTGAAACTCGTCCCGCAAAAAGTCGGTGGCATGACGAGAGCTGGTGAAAATAGCGTCGGGGACGTGGTCAATCTTTTCTTCCAACCACCGCAAGAAATGGTAGACCAGGCCATTCGGTCTCAAGAAACGGTGATCGATCATCTCGCTGGTGAGGCTACCCTGAAAATCGAACACCAGGGGCACGCGGAGCAACCGGCTAAGAAAGTAGCCAATCAGCCCGCCTTCGTGCAAGTGGGCATGGATCACATCGGGACGCACGCGCAGTCCCACAGTCAACGATTTGAGCGAGAGAAGCGCATCAAAAGCGATCTTGTGTCGCGAAGAGCCCACCTCGTAATGCTGCCGCCAGGGAATGGGCAGGGTACGTTCGATGCCCAGATCAGCGATGTCTCGCCCGTTGTAGTAGGTGACGATGGTCACCCGGTGGCCCCGTTTCCGCAGCACCAGCGCCTCTTCCAGGATGCGTACGTGGCAGCCATAATCGGCAAAAAACGAAGTAGGCGCAATAAACAGTACATTATACCGCTTCCGAGCGCCATTGGCGACACCGGAGCGGCGTTTTCTCATTTCTTTGACCTCACCCGCCAATGCCCTCATCCCTCAGTTGGCATCAGGCTGCTCTGCCTTCCTGCCACAAGGCGATCCGAAAGCGAACCAACTCTTTGAACGCGCGGGTGATTACATTGAGCCGCGCGCCAGTCTGGCTGCCTGCCACGCGGGGCCGATGCCCATGGATAGGCACTTCACGAATGTGGAAGCCCGCCCGCTTGGCTCGCACGAGGAATTCGGCACTAAAAGTGGCACCTCGGGACTCGACCTCGTCCTTGATTCGCTCAATGACTTCTCTGCGCATCAGCTTGAAGGCACAGTCAATGTCACGCGCCGTATAGCCAAAAAGCAACGTAACCAACGCGCTCCACCCCCAGCCGTTGAGCTTCCGCATGAAAGGGTCTCGACGAGGAGCACGATAGCCCACCACCAGGTCGGCTTTGTCTACCAGATCCAGTAACTTTTCGACCTCTCGCAGGTCGAACTGCCGATCAGAATCGGTGAAAAAGACCAATTCTTTGCTGGCGTTGGTCAGCCCGCTGAACGCTGCCGCACCGTAGCCCTGGTTTTTTTGATGTAACACCAGACGCACCCGGGGATACCGCTGCTCCAACGATCTCACCACCTGCCCCGTTCCGTCGTGGCTGCCATCGTCAACGACGATCACTTCGTAATCATCCGCCAGCACGTCCATCACCTGGATCACATCCATAACCATGGCTTCGATGTTTTCCACTTCATTGTAGGCCGGCATGGCCACTGAAATACTTTTCACTATCGTACTCCTGTCACGAGGATTCTGCAAGGGAAGGTTGGGAAGCCTCAAAGGCCGTCACCAACGCTGTCTTTTGGTCCCGACCAAAACGCCGAAGAACCGCTTCCCGTTGCTGCGCTGCACTACGGGTCGGTTGGGCTTCCCAGTAGACCAGCCGCACCGGCCGACGGCCGCGCGTATAGCGCGCACCACGCCCGTTGTTGTGTGCTCGCAGGCGGGCTTCCAGATCGGTGGTCCACCCCGCGTAATAGCTGCCGTCGGCACATTGCACCAGATAAGTGTATGGCACCGCTACCTCTTGGATTTTTCTTTGCGCTTTTTGTCCCGCTGTGACCGTCTGAATGCGCCAAGACCCAGAAAGCTGTTAAAGAAACCGCCCATGGTGGGGAATTCTGGCTTCTCCACACTGATGTCTGGATAGCCATCTTTGCGCTGCTCCAGCCACAGGATGCGAGCATCCACTGCCTTATCAAAGACCTCAGTCAGTGCCTCGGCATCGCCGGCAGCAATGAACTCTCTGAAGGAACTCAACTCTTCTACATACAAGTCCAACCAGCGAAGAGTGTTTTCCCGATTATGTAAAAAGATGTCCCGATAAAAGCTGGCATCGTAAGAAGGCAACAGCGTAGCCGTCTCATAGGACGCACCTGTAACTCTGCGCAACTCCTTCCAGGTATCTGCGCCAAAAGTCATCCGCAGCAAGGCTGCCGACAGCACCAACGGCAGGTGCTCCATGCCGGCCACCAAACCATCGTGCTCCAGGGGATCCAGAAAATAGGGTTTGGCGCCCAGCATGTGGATCATGTCGGAGGCCAGTTTGACAGCCTCCGACGTTGCGTTGGGAGCAGGGAACACACACCACAAAGCACCTTGGAACAGATCTGGAGTGGCGGCCTCCACACCTTGTCCAACTGCAGAAATGATGGGATTCGTGCCAATGAAACTGACCGAATCGGGTAGATATGTTTCGGCCCAACCCATCACTGAGCCCTTGAGATTAGCTGTATCTATGACGACACACCCTTCGCTGAGATAATCCGCCGTCAGTTCCAGCGTCTCGCGCACCCCCTCCAGTGGCGTGGCGATGATGACCATGTCTGCCTTTTCGCAGGCACTGATCAGGTTCCAATCCAGCTTGTTCACTGCGCCCCGCTTGCGAACGTCCCTGGCCCGGCCATAGTTTCTGTCGTGGCCGATAATGTCAAACTCGTCCTGCTTCTCTCGGCGCAGAGCTAGACCGATAGAAGTGCCTACCAGGCCCAGGCCCACAATCGTAATCGTTGGTCTTGTCATTTTCCTCTCGCTTCCTAAAAGTTGTCAGTTTTGGCTGTCTGCCCACCGCAGCGCAACCAGCAAACAGCGACTACTAGCCTCACAATACTCCTCGCCCTGACCAGCCAGTGACTGGTGACAAGCGATCAACCACACTGTCAGCGAGGAGCAACCTGCCTCCTCTGCCCACCGGGCGCCAACTCGGGGATGAACACGGTGCACGTAAAAGGGATATCGCCAATGACACTGTACAGGGCTGTCCAGCACTGTGCCCGGTTCCGCCTCCCGCGCCAGCCAGTCCAGCCACCGGGGTGCGAAAGCCTTGAGCAGCACTATCGCAACGCGATGCCACAACCGCAGCGGCCCAGCCGATTTGGCCACGTCGTGCAGCAGCGCTGCAGCCAGCAGGTCTGGGTGATCGTGACCGGCCGTGCGCAGGGTACGCGCCACGTCGAGGCTGTGCCGCTGGTCATACCGAGGCATCCGCCGAAAAAGAACCATCTGGGCCGGCGTCAGCAACCCCTCCACCTCGGCCCAGGCCACTGGTTCCATCCGTGCCCTCAAGGCTCGGAAGAACTGCTGCGCCCGGTACATCCGCTGTCACCAGCCTATCAGCACCCAGAAAATCCATTGCGCAGGCTTGCCTAGCAGAGTGCCTAGAATGCTGAAAGGCAAGAACCGATCGGCCAGGATAACAATCAGGAACAGCATCGGGCCAAAGGCCCGCAGGCGATCCAACTGCGTTACGGCGTCGTAGGCCCACTTGGCCCGCATAGTAGAGAGTACGCCGCTCAACACGCTAAAGCCATCCAGTGGCGGAATGGGCAGCATGTTGAACAAAGCCAGTCCCACATTTACATAAACTATCATCAGCATCAGGCTGCCCAACAGACCCGGCAACTGCAACCCCAACCGAAACGGCGTCGCCGCCACGACCGCGATCAACAGATTGGACAGCGGGCCAGCCACCGCTGTCAACGCCATGCCCACTCGCAGCCCATAGCGCAGGCGACGCGGGTCCACCGGCACCGGCTTGCCCCAACCAAAACCCCAGCCCGAGAAAACGCTGTACAGGATCATCATCGCGCCTATGAGGTCAAAATGCGCCACCGGATTCAACGTCAGGCGGCCCAGGTGCCGCGCCGTCGGATCGCCCAGCGCATCGGCAGCCCAGGCATGAGAAAACTCGTGTATCGTAATGCCGATCACCAACGCAAAGAGGATCGACATCATATCCAGAATACTACCTCCAAACACACACGACCTCCACTTCCAACTCGTAAAACACACAAAAAGGCCGAGGATCGCTACTCATCTTCCCCGCCCAACTCCCAACACGCCGGTTATTATAGCACAAAAGGTTGAACTAGGCGAAACTGATACCCTGTGCTATAATGAAACGTGATGCGTGATGCGTGAAAGGCAACGTGGCACCTGGATCACGAATCACGGATCACTAATCACGTTTTGCTATGGAGGAAATATCACCATGCCCGCGCCGATGAACTTTCAACTGGGCGACATTCTGCGCCTGCGAAAACCACACCCCTGTGGCGGCGATGAGTGGCAGGTTGTCCGTCTGGGAGCCGACATCGGCATCCGCTGTCTCACCTGTAGGCGGCGGCTCCTGATCCCACGCTCCAAGCTGGCGAAACGAGTCAAATCCGCCACGCCAGCTCGAGACCGGGCCGCGTCTGAACCATGACAGGCCACGGACCCAAAGTAAACAGAAAGCTACTCATCCTCATGTCTGACACCGGCGGTGGCCATCGCAGCGCCGCCGAGGCCATCGCCGAGGCCATGGCCCACCTCTATGGTGACACAGTTCACACCACAATAACCGATGCCCTGGCACACCACACCCCCTTTCCCTGGAACCAGGTTGGCCACCTGTATGCGCCGGTCGTTACCCACGCTGTCTGGCTGTGGCGGCTGCTGTGGTGGCTCACCGACAGCCCCCAGCGCACGCGATGGCTCTTCACCACTCTACGCCCCTGGGTAGGACCAGGGCTACGCAGGCTGTTCCTGACTACCGGGCCGGACGCCGTTGTCTCGGTGCACCCCGCCCTCAACCACCTGGGCATCTGGACGCTGCGGCGGATGGGTTGGCAGACGCCTTTTGTCACCGTTGTCACCGACCTGGTGCGGGCGCATCCTTTGTGGCTCTGTCCCCAGGCGGATCTGTGTCTGACGGCCACCGAGGAGGCACGCCAGGATGCCCTTCGTGCTGGCCTGCCGCCGGACAAAACGTGCGTCGCCGGACTGCCCGTGAGTTTGAGCTTTACGCAAGACCTACCGGGAAAACAATCGGCCCGTGCCCGGTTGGGCCTGCGCCCTGACCTGCCCACCCTTCTACTGATGGGCGGCGGCGAGGGCGTGGGGCGTCTTTACGAGGTCGCCAGGGCGGTCGCCGAGGCACGCCTCCCAGCCCAGATGGTCGTCATCACGGGGCGCAATGAGAAACTCTGGCGACGGCTACACGCCGTCACCTGGGAGATTCCCACCCACATCACGGGCTTTGTGGCCAACGTACCAGAGTGGATGGCCGCTGCCGACGTGCTGGTCACCAAGGCCGGGCCAGGCGTGCTCAGCGAAGCGTTCATCGCCGGGTTGCCCCTTGTCCTTAGCGGTGCGATCCCGGGCCAGGAAACACCCAATGTCGGCTATGTGGTATCCCACGGCGCAGGCATCGCCGAGACCGACCCAATGCGTATCGCCGGATGGCTGGCGCAGCGGCTGCGCCCAGGCGACGAGAGACTGGCTCGCCTGGCTGCCGCCGCCCGTCGCCTGGCTCGCCCGGACGCCGCCCTCCAGGTCGCTCGGCAAATCGCCGCCCGATTACCGGGCCGCTTCCAGGAAGAGTGAGCAAAGCGGCGTGTCCCTTGCGCGTCCTCGCTGGTTGTGGTATAGTTGGGGTGGGATCGCCGGCGCAACCGGTGGGCTATGTAAGCCGTATAAGAGGGGGCATGAGCGCCTTGCAGGCACGTCTACAGCAAATCTACCATAAATTGGACCAGTACACGGGGGGACTGCTCCGCATCCTTCATCGCACTATCGTCTTCTATGGGCAACACGACGGCGCGGCCCAGGCAACCACCATCGCCTACCGTGCGCTCTTTTCGGTCTTTCCATTGGTGCTCCTGCTGCTAGCCGTCAGCAGCAATCTCCTGGTGAATGTAACCGAGGAGCAAGTGGTGCTCTTTGTGGAAAGCTTTCTGCCCACCGCCGGCGACCTGGTGTGGAACAACGTGGAAGCCGTGCAGCGCACGCGAGGGGCTATCGGGATCCTGGCCGCGTTGGCGCTTCTGTGGTCTGCCTCCAGCGTCTTTGCCGCTATGGACCGCGCCGTGAACCGCGCCTGGGACGTAACGGTGCGCCGCCCGTTCTGGCGACAGCAAGCCCTGGCGCTGGCCATCGTGATCGGCATTGGGCTACTCTTTTTCCTCTCCACACTGACGACAGCTATCTACAACCTGTTGAGCAACATCCAACTGCCCTGGCCGGGCATCGAACCATTCAACAACCATCTGGGGCAGCATTTGTTACCTCTTCTAGGACCGGTGCTGATTGATTATGTCACCTTCTTTACGATCTATCGCTTCTTGCCGGTCGTCCGCGTCCGCTGGCAAGACATACTACCTGGCGCGATGGCCGCCGGCACGGCGTGGCAAATCGCCAAAGCAGGCTTTAACCTTTACGTAAGAAATTTGGCCCGCTATAACCTGGTGTACGGCTCGGTGACAGCCATCATCGTCTTTTTGATGTTCGCCTACATCGCCGGCGTCATCCTGGTGCTGGGCGCCGAGTTCACCGCCGCCCAGACTTGCACCCGCCACGAAAGGAAGAACTCAACCGTGTGGAATGAAAAAGACCTCGCCCGCTGGATCGCTGAGAACGGCGTGGCCGCCGAGGTGGTCTGCCTGCCTGTGGAGACGCCCACAGTGCAGGCCGCCGCCGATGCGGTGAACGTCTCACCGGAGGCGATTCTGAAATCGTTGCTCTTTCTGGCCGATGGCCAGCCCCATCTCGTCATGGCCAACGGTCTGGCCAAAGTGGATCGGAGCAAGTTGAGCGCCCACTGGGGCCTGGGCAAAAAGCGGGTCAAAATGGCTTCGGCCGAGAAGGTGCTGGAACTAACCGGCTATCCCGTCGGCGCGGTGCCGCCCTTTGGCCACCGCACCTCCCTGCCGACCCTCATGGACCCCGCCGTGCTGGAGCAGCCGGTGGTCTATGCCGGCGGTGGCGGCGTCCAGGCATTGGTACGTCTGACTCCTCAGGAGCTTTGCCGCGTGGTTAAACCAGAGATCGTGTCCGTGGTCTCTATCGCCAAAGGGCGGGCCTCGTGAGTGGATTCTGGTTGACGGTGACCCTGGCCGCCATGTTCATCAGCCTGCTGGGCGTACTGCTGCCCCTGGTGCCCGGCGTGGCTCTGATCTGGCTCACGGCCCTGGTCTACGCCGTCGCCGAGGGCTTTAAAAACATAGATCCCATCACCATGATCGTGCTGAGCGTCATTGCCCTCCCTGGCATCACCGCCGACATCTGGGTGAGCAGCCTGGGGGCCAAAGCAGGCGGCGCATCCCTGTGGAGCATCGTAGCCAGCCTGGTGGGAGGGGTGGTCGGCTTTCTGATCTCCACCCTGCCCGGGGCCATCATCGGCGCGCTCGTGGGGCTGATGGCCGTGGAACTGTTTCGGGCCAAAGACTGGCGGCAGGCGCTAAAGGCCAGCGGCGGCTGGATCGCCGGTTGGCTGCTCTCGGCAGTCGTGCAAATCATCACCGGAGTGATCATGATTGCCATTTTCTGGTGGCAAGCAATGGGAGGATAATATGGAGGATCTTTTGGAGGGTTTCCCCGTCGTCATCGAAATCCCCGTCGCCTGGGGAGAGATGGACGCCTTTCAACACGTGAACAACATTGTCTACTTTCGCTACTTTGAGAGCGTGCGCATCGCCTATTTCGAGCAACTGGGCTTTATGGAGGTCATGGAGCGGACCGGCATTGGGCCTATCCTATCAGAGACCCGCTGCCGCTACCGCAAGTCCCTCACCTACCCCGACACCGTGTTCGTCGGCGCACGGGTCTCGGAGATAGGCCAGGACCGCTTTGCGATGCAATACTGTGTTGTCAGCCACAAGTTAGGGGCCGTCGCCGCCGAGGGGGAAGGGACACTGGTAGCGTACAACTATCGGGAGAAACGCAAAGCGGCGATCCCGGACGAGGTGCGGCGGCGGATCGAAGAGTTGGAAAGCCATGCCACGCAATAGTGGCACCACAAACAATTTGCAATCCACAATCTCAAATCTGAAAAACGAAAGGTGTGTACCATGTCTGAGAATCAAACCAGAAACAACAAGCCTCTCATCATTGCGATCATTGTCATCGCCGTCCTCCTCCTCTGCTGCTGTCTCGCCGCGGCGGGCCTGGCCATAGGCGGGGTCCTGACCGTGCCCTGGAGTGCTGTAACCAACGCCCGGGTGGAGGCCACAGAAAAGATCGAAAAGACCTTTGACGTCAGCACGCCGGTCTCTCTATCAGTAGACGTCAACGTCGGTAACGTGGTCATCCGAGCGGGCGACGGCGACGAGGTCCGCATCTATACCGTCAAGCGCGCCTGGGGCAAAGACCGCCAGCAGGCCGAAGATTGTCTGGACGATTTCGAGGTCCGGATTCGCCAACGAACGATGGACGAAGTCAAGATCGAGTCCGAAACGCCGCGCAGGTTGAGCCACGTTTGCCGCACGCCCAGCGTAGACCTGGAAATCAACGTGCCGCGCGACACCAATCTGGACCTCATCATCAACGTGGGCGATGCAGAGGTGACCGGTGTCCGGGGCGCGTTCGAGATCGAGTCCAACGTGGGTGACGTCACCTTGCGAGACGTGCGCTTTGAGGAGGACTCGCGGATCAAGAGTGACGTGGGCGACATAGAACTGCGCCTGCCGCCGGACAGTGTCTTCGCCTTTAGCGCCGAGAGCAACGTTGGCGACATCCAGGTGGACTTTGACATCCAGAACGAGCGGTCAGAGAAAAAAGTGGTGGGTGGAAGCGTAGAGGGCGAGATCGGTACCTCGCCAACGGCCCACGTGGAATTGCGCACAAACACCGGCGACATCAAGATCCGGCGGGAGTAAGAGCCCGGCAAAAATTCATGGGCAGGAACGCACCCTCCGGCGGGTCAGGCGGTAGTCTCAAACTTGCGGACTGCCTGTCGCATCCCTTGTACCTTATGTAAAGCGCGTTGCATATTGGCCATGTCGGATGTCTAACCCGACACACGTGACTCCGAAGGAGGAAAATGTCATGGACAAGCCCTG